>JAJDNL010000202.1 GCA_022340745.1 Deltaproteobacteria bacterium | reverse complement strand
GGAAGATTTTGCTGCTAAGGTTCATAAAGACTTCGCAGAAAAACTAAAGCTGGCCAAGGTTTGGGGTGAAGGTGTCTTTGATGGTCAGAAGGTCCAGCGCGACTATGCCTTACAGGATGGTGATGTGGTTGAACTGCATATCTGAAGGATTTCAGATTTAAGTGAATGAAATGGGATAATCCTTGAATTCCTTAATCTTCAATATAAAATCTCTTTTCTTCCTTCCCACTTCCTACCTGCGCACTCTTTAAGAGTTTGTGATTTATTTTTCCTTGACAGATGGCAAGAAAATGCTTATTTTTCCTACCGGTTAAGTAGAATTTTAAAAAGCACAAATCATTTATCTGATTCTAACCTAGCTACCGGCCCCGGCTGGTGGTTACGAGGGAGATTTGCCTTATGGCTTTGTGCATGAGTAAACGACCCATGACCGAGGAAGAATGTGAAGATATTTGCCAGCGTCAGGAAGATGGCCTCGATAAATTGCTCTCCACCAAACTAATGGGGGCAGAATGTCTTGAAGACTTAGTTTGTGGCGAGGAAGACTTTCTGAGAGCGGAACCGGATGGAAAAGGCAGTACCGCAGGGGGTGGTGAAGAAAGGGACTGTGTCCCAGCAGGAGCAAGCAGCCAAACGGCTCGTTCCAAAGATGGTTCAGTGGCAAAGGTTGCTGATGCAAGGGGCAGTGAAGAAGATATGTTCCAAGGCGATCTAATCAGCTGTTACCTCCAAGAGATCTCTCATTTTCCGTTGCTCACGCCAGAGCGCGAGATTGAGTTGGCTAAGACCATCAAGAAAGGACAAAAGGAGTTGGTAGCTTTGATGTGGGATGAGCGCACCAGTGGTTCCCGCTTTGATGGGCTGCGTCAACAGTTACTCAAGTGGCAAAAAGAGTCAATAAATTACCCAGGATTACGGGAGAAGATGGCTGAGTATGCCTTGGCAGCACTTAAGGAGGCTGCGGCTGCGGTGGATTCTACTGAAGATCAACGCCAATTATCGGAAGATGCACTTGAAATTGCAAGAAGAATGGATGATGCCAAGAATGAGATGGTTGAGGGCAACTTACGCTTAGTGTTAAGCATTGCCAAGCGGCATAGGGGGAGAGGTTTGAGTTTTCTCGATCTCATTCAGGAGGGGAATATGGGTCTGCTCAAGGCGGTTGCCCGTTACGACTATACCAAAGGGAATCGTTTCAGTACCTATGCCACCTGGTGGGTGCGCCAGTCCATTATCCGCGGAATTTACGATAAAACTCGCACCATACGACTACCTGTGCATTTCATTGAGATGAAGAGTCATTTCTTTAAAATTTTCTACGAACTGGTTAAAGAACTTGGCCGGGAGCCCACCCCTCTGGAAATTGCCGAGCACAGCGGCCTCGGTATAGATAAAGTGATGATGATTATCCAGCTGTCCACCCGGCCGATTTCCCTGGAAGCTCCCCTGGGAAGTGAGGAGCAGCGGCTGGGTGATTTCCTTGCTGATGATAGTGCGGTCTCTCCGCTCGAGGATGTTAGTAAGCAGGAATTAACAGAAATCACTGCCGAGGTCCTCAGTACTCTTTCAAGCCGAGAAGAAACTATTCTCAAGTCCAGATTTGGCATTGATGGCAGGCCCACCGAGACCTTGAAAACCATAGGTGAACGTTTTAGTGTCTCCAAAGAACGCATACGGCAGATTGAGAAAAAGGCTATTCGCAAGCTGCGACACAGTTCTCGGGGTGAGCGTTTGAGAAGCTTCATAGATTAAGGAAAAGCAAAAGTCATTGAGTCTTGACAATGGGAATGAACATCTTTTATAGAGGAGTAGCGGTGGAGGCGAATCTCCAAATCTAAATCCGAGGATCTAGATTCATAAACGAACAGGCCATGAAGGCTTACCTGAACTGAGGTTAGGGTGGACTTTGTGGCTTTTTTTTCGCCCGCAGGAAGTTGAGGAGGAAGAAATGAGGTTGAGATTGAGCAGGGAACTTGTTCTCATCATCTGTGTGGTTTTGCTCGCCTGGGGAGTTGCCGGGGCACATTTCGGTATGATTATTCCCTCGGATGAGATGGTAATGAAAGGCGAAAGTAACAATGTCTCTTTACAACTCATGTTTTGGCATCCGTTCGAGAATGTGGGTATGGATTTAGAAAGGCCGGCGCAGTTTGGGGTGGTTGCAAACGGCGTGAAGACGGATCTGCAGCACACCCTGATTTCCCAAGAGATCCACGGGCATACTACTTGGAAAACAAACTATCGGATCAAACGACCAGGTCTCTATGTGTTTTACATGGAGCCACAGCCTTACTGGGAACCAGCGGAAAATAGTTACATTGTCCACTACACCAAGACTGTGGTAGCAGCGTACGGGGAAGATGAGGGCTGGAGTGAACCCATTGGCCTTAAAACCGAAATTGTGCCTTTGAGCAGACCGTTTGGTCTCTATGCCGGAAATGTCTTCCAAGGTGTGGTTATGGTAAACGACAAGCCAGTGCCTCATGCTGAGGTGGAGGTGGAGTACTTCAACCGAGGTGGAAGCTATTCGGCTCCTTCTGATTACATGGTGACCCAGACGATCAAGGCTGACTCCTCGGGTGTATTTACCTACGCGGTGCCCAAGGCCGGATGGTGGGGTTTCGCTGCGCTCAGCACTGATAATCGCCAGATAAAAGGTAAGGATGTGGAGATCGGCGCTGTATTGTGGGTGAACTTCTACGAGATGAAGTAGCCTGGACTAGCGGCCGGAACCAGAGAGAAAAACCAGTAAAGAGGGGGCAAATCAAGTCACTAACAGGACGATGAAATTTCCTTGACTCCGGTTCCTTGAATTACTAGCATGGCCATTACGGTTCAACAAACAAGCTGCGCATGTCCAACGCCACGGTCATATTGCATCACCATAGGAACGAAGACGATAGTATTTCCTTAGCCCGGATATTTCATGAATGACTTGCTGCGACCACGGATATGTCCATCCTTCCTGGCGTCCTCGGGTGTCGGCCCCTGCGACGTACCGTTCAGGTACGCCTCGGAACCGACACCCTGCGGTTGCCAGGTGGCAAGCCCATCCTCTTCGCGCTCGCTGCGCTCCGCTCAGTCCCGCAGGCGGGTTCCCAGTTTCGTGGTCTCGCGATAGCAATTCATGAAATGTCCGGACTAGAGCCGGTTTGCCAGAATCCCCAGGTTCGGTTTCTCTGATCTTTTCAAGCATCGGAGGTTTCTAGAGTGAAAAGAGTATTGACCATTGCCGGATCGGACTCTGGGGGTGGGGCCGGCATTCAGGCAGATCTGAAGACCATCACCCTGTTGGGCGGATTTGGGATGAGTGCCATTACTGCTCTTACCGCCCAAAATACCGTGGCGGTGGCGGCCATTCATGATGTGCCGCTGAATTTTATTGAAGCTCAAATCGACGCGGTCTTTACCGACATCGGGGTTGACGCTGTAAAAACGGGGATGCTTGCCAACAAGGAAGTGGTACAATTGGTTGCCGGCAAGATAGACCAGTACAAACCGCCAGTGGTGGTGGTTGATCCCGTCATGGTGGCCAAGAGTGGAGCCCCCCTCCTGGCTGTTGAGGCGCAGCAGATCCTGGCTCAGTTCCTATTGCCCTTGGCGACCCTGGTGACCCCCAATCTACCAGAAGCCTCGGCCCTGGTTGGCTGGGAGGTGAGAAACGAAAATGACATGCACCGTGCCGCCGAGGAACTACAGGCAATGGGGCCGACTTACGTACTGGTCAAGGGAGGTCATCTCCACGGTGAGGCCGTGGACCTGCTCTTTGATGGCCGGCAATACCACGAGTTTAGGGCCAGCCGAGTGGAGACCAAGAACGTCCATGGCACTGGGTGTACCTATGCTTCTGCCATCGCCACCTATCTGGCCCAAGAACTAGATGTAGTTGAGGCGGTGGCAGCAGCAAAGCGTTTTATCACTGAGGCCATTCGTCATGGACTTGCTGTAGGGCAGGGTCATGGTCCCACCAATCCGTACGCAGCGATGAGGCAAGAGTGGAAGAGGTAGCCCGGATATTTTATGAATCACTTGTTGCGACCACGGATATGGCCGTCCTTCCTGACGTCCTCGGGTGTCGGCCCCTGCGACGTACCGTTCAGGTACGCCTCGGAACCAATCCCGCGGTACCGCGGGACGAGTTGCCAAGTGGCACGCCCATCCTCTTCGCGCTCGCTGCGCTCCGCTCAGTCCCGCAAGCGGGTTCCCAGTTTCGTGGTCTCACGACAGCTATTGATGAACTATCCGGGCTAACAACAGCAACGGTTGTCATCGCGCGTTAACTCATAAAAATCGAGGTGAGCGATGCTTCGGCAAAGCACAATTTCCGCTGAAACCCATGGCGTAATCAAATGGCTGGGAACTTTGTTTATTTGCATTACTTTGAGCTTGATGCCACAACAACTGCCAGCCCAAGAAAATGAGCCAGTCTTGACTTTGGAGGAGAGTATTCAACTGGCACTGGAACGCAACCTGGATGTCCAGGTGGCGAAAGAAGAAATTCAATTCGCCCTGCAGGGGAAAAATAGAGCAAGAACGGGATTTTTGCCAAAACTGACTGCACAGTATGATTACCGCCGTCCCAGCGAAACGGAGACAAAAATAGGTGGTGTTACCCTTGAGAATGAGGATAGAAATCAATACAGGTTCACCGGTACCGTCGCCCAACCCCTTTTTACCGGATTTGAAACCCTCTCCAACTACCAGTTGGCCAAACTCGGTCTGGATGTGGCCAAGATTCAGCTGCAAAAAACTCGCTTAGAATTAATCCTGGCGGTCAAGGAAGCATATTTAGAAATTTTGCGGGCCGAAAAGATCAGCCAGGTGGCTGAACAGTCCGTACGCCAACTGCAAGAAGGGGTTCGGGTGGCTCAGAATTTTGTTCAGGTGGGGATGAGGCCCAAAGTTGACGTGCTTGATGCAGAAACCCGCTTAGGAGAGGCCGAGTTGCAACTGATTGTAGCGAATAACGATATTGGGGTGGCCAAAGCTCGCTTCAATACAGTGCTACGCCAACCAATAGACACCCCAGTGGCGGTGGTGGATGTCCTTACCACCGTATCCTACGAAAGATCCTATGAGTCCAGTCAGCAGCTCGCTTTGCAGCACCGGCCCGAGCTGCTGGAGGCCAATAAGAATGTGGCCATAGCCGAAAAGGAGATAACGCTGGTAAAGAGCGACTACTATCCCGATATAAGTCTGTCGGCCAATTACTACCGGCGAGGTGATGATCCAACAGTGGACGGCAGCGATTTTGTGGATCGGGAAAACTGGGACATCGTTGCTGGTGCCACCTGGACTTTCTTTGAATGGGGAAAGACCCGGTATGCCACCAACCAGCAACGAGCGCGTCTGCGCCAAGCAAGAGAGAGTCTGGAACAGATCAAAGATAGCATTCTTCTCGAGGTCAAGACTGCTTTTCTGTCGGTGCAAGCCGCAGAACGAGGTATCCGGGTGGCCGCGAAAAGTGTTGAGTCTGCTGAGGAAAACTTCCGAATCAGCGAGGAGCGCTACAAGGAACAGGTGGCCACCGCTACGGAAATACTTGATGCTCAGACCAGGCTGACCCAGGCACGAACCAACTACACCAATGCCCTGGTGGTCTTTAACTTGGCTCGAGCCAGATTGGTTCGAGCCATGGGGCTGGAGTATGAACCCACTTGAAAATGCTCCAGCGAGTGCATTCCCCGTAGCGACACGACTTGAGCGACACGACTTGAGCTCGTCGACAAGTCTTGCTGCGGGGTTAGCGAGCGAACTACAATAAAATGGAATCACTTCCTTACATTTCGAAGATTCCCTGTCCCGCTTTAGCGGGACTGCAGGGAGCTTCAAAATTCTCCTCCTTTCTGGTACCATCATCTGACTCCTCTAGATCAGGTATTATAGCGATTTTCTTACTTGAATGGGCCCTATGCCTATGATAGTGTGTGCCACACTGCTAGCCTGCATTATTCACGAATCTTGGGGATTCGTGGATACGCACCCGCAACAAATTGACAATTTTTGTTGCGGGTTTCGACAGGGTGCTTTGCACCCGCTCAGGGCTAGCCTTGAGCGGAGGCCTGAAGAGGCCGTAGTCGAAGTCCCGCGACAGGCTCGGGACATGAGCTTGTCGAATGGCCCAAAGGGTGGACTTTCATGGAGCCGGGAAGGATCCATGAAACATCCGGGCTAGCACTGGGTATGTCCAGGTATGGGAAACACCTGGGTATCCAAACTCTGAACGGCTGCCCATGATTCAACTCTATCACGTGTACAAGGCCTATGGCGGTGATCAGTACGCCCTGCATGATGTGACCTTGACCGCCGATAAAGGCGATTTTTTGTTTATCACTGGTCCCAGTGGGGCCGGAAAGACCACCCTGCTGAAGCTCATATTCTGTGCCGAACCGGCAACCCGGGGACAGCTTCTGGTAGATGGCGTCAATCTGCAGCGGTTGAAGCGTTCAGGGATTCCATACCTCAGACGGAAAATAGGCGTGGTTTTTCAAGATTTTAAGCTTTTGGGAGAACGCACTGTTTTTGCCAATGTGGGATTGACTTTGGAGGTGACCGGACGGCCGCGGGCTTACATCGAAAAGAAGGTTCGGCAGGTATTGCGGTTGGTGGGACTTGATGCCAAGGAAAATCACCTTTGTTGCAGACTATCCGGTGGCGAACAGCAGCGGGTTGCCATTGCCCGGGCAGTAGCCGCTAATCCAATCATAGTCTTGGCAGACGAGCCTACAGGGAATCTTGACGATGAGATCACCCTGGAGATCTTGGAATTGTTCAGGGAGATAAACCGGCGCGGTACCACGGTGGTCTTAGCAACACACAACAGGGAGCTCATAAGGAAAGTCCCGGGCGCCAAAGTAGGAATGCTGCGTCAGGGACGGCTGGTGGCTGCCGGGGTCGCCAAGCAGGTCATGGCTCAGCGCTCGGCCTTGGAGATGAGCTCTCAGGGGGTCTTGTAACGGAATGCGCCTAGGTCTACTGGTCTATTTTCTGCGAAAGGCCCTAGGAAACATCAGGACCAACCCGTTTTTGAGCATGGTGACTCTCAGTACCATCGCCATCTCCATGCTTATTCTGGGACTCTTTTCCTTGATATACTTAAATGTTCAGC
Source organism: Deltaproteobacteria bacterium (assembly GCA_022340745.1). GTDB lineage: Bacteria > Desulfobacterota > Syntrophobacteria > BM002 > BM002 > BM002. The sequence goes on along the minus strand of JAJDNL010000202.1, from coordinate 8,592 downwards.
AGTCTTTGCACCAGATGGGTGGTGAGCTTCAAATTACAGCATATCTCCAAGAGACCGTTTCTTCCGAGCAGGCCAAAGTGCTTCGCAGTAAAGTTGCTGATTGGCCGGAAGTAGAAGGAATTACCTACATCAGTAAGGAACAGGCTCTCGCCCGTTTTCGTAGTCAGCTGCGGGAGTACGCTGGAATTCTAGAAGGGCTCAAGGAAAATCCCCTTCCAGCCTCTCTGGAACTGACATTGATGGCCCAGTATGGGCGATCTGGAAACATCAAAGAGCTCTCAACCCGCTTAGGACGGTTACCCGGAGTGGCAGAGGTCCAGTATGGTAGAAAATGGATGGCGAAATTGAGGGTCTTTGTGGAGGTAATGAAGCTGGTGGGTATCACAGTGGGGGGCCTTCTTCTTATAGCCACCATATTTGTAATCTCCAACACAATTAAATTGACCTTTTACTCCCGGCGGGAAGAATTGGAAATCATGCGGTTGGTGGGGGCCACAGATTTTTTTATCAAGGCGCCATTTCTTATAGAAGGTCTGCTGCATGGTCTGGGAGGCGCATTGCTGGCAGCTGGCGGTTTATCACTGCTTACCCTGTTTCTGTTCTCGCATCTGGACTTGCCGTTGAGACTGGCCATGATGGCAGGATCCCTGCCCACGGGCCAATTGGTTGCGGGCTTTCTCGGTCTTGGCCTGCTCCTCGGTGTTCTGGGGAGTATGGTTTCCCTGAGGAGATTCTTACGTCCATGAGACGAGTACTTTTAGCCTTGCTTGTACTGCTTCTTTGCGTGCCAGCCTCGATGGTGTTGGCGGCAAGGGAGCAGAAGACGAAAGGTAAAGTTCAGGCCCACAAAGAGAAGATAGGTGAGGTTCAGAAAGAAATAAAGAGGGGCCGGGCGCAGATTAATGAGATGCGCCAGAAAGAACGTTTGATCCTTGATCGGCTGGATCAAATGGAGCTGCAGCTTCAACTGATCCACGATGATTTGGAGAAGCGGAAAAGGGAGCGGACTCTTTTACGAAGGGAGGTCGCTGAAAAGCGTAAGAGGCTCAAACAGTTGGGCCATGAACTGGAGAAGCTCCGGGCTCTGCTGGCTCAGAGACTGGAGGCGCTTTACAAATTTAGCAGACACGCTTATCTAAATGTTCTGGCTTCGGCCCGTGACGTGAGCGGATTTCAACATCAATGGGTTTATCTCCGGGCGGTGGCTGAACAAGACAGTGCACTCATCGGTCAATTTATAAAAAGGCAACAAGAGGAAGAGCAACTTACCCAAGGGCTTATTTCCCGTGAAGAAAAACTGGGCGAGGTGGTGGCAAAGATTGGTCAGGAAGTGGCGGAATTGGAAAAGGTCAAAGGTGAGCAGGTTGCCTTGTTGCAGGATATCCACAATCAAGAGGAGATGTACCAAGATTATGTGACAGAGCTAGCAGCGGTTTCCCGCGAATTGAAGAATAAAATTGAAAAGTTGCAGCGGAAGACCGGGAGGAACAAGGATAAAATTCAGCCGAAAGGTGGTTTTTATAGCAATAAAGGAGCCTTACCGTATCCCGCCCAGGGTAAGATCATGTCTCGCTTCGGGCCAAAACAGCATAAAAAATTTGGCACTAAGATTCGTAGCAACGGCATTGAAATTGCCACCGAACCACTGTCCCCAGTGGTCGCCGTCTACGGTGGACAAGTTCTCTACTCAGAATGGGTTAAAGGGTACGGCAAGGTGATCATCATTGATCACGGTGACAAATATTACACTCTTACTGCCCATTTGGCTGAGGTGCTGAAGGAGACTGGTGATACGGTAGAGTCGGGGGAGATCATTGGCTATGCCGGGTATTCTCCCATTGAGAAAAGTGGGGGCAGGGTGTATTTTGAAATTCGTCACCTTGGCAAGGCCACTAACCCAGAGGCGTGGCTGCTCCCTGCGCTGGCTAGCGCAACAGGCGCTAAGGCTCGATAGAGGCACGGGACTTGCAGGATACGTCACATTCATCGGCGTAATGTATTCATAAACGCTAAGGGTCGCTAGTCTTTCGATTTATGAATTCTGTTGAGAATTCATTCGATCAGGACTGGTGCTGGGTTAGCAAAATTACTCAATATCTGCTATTTTACAAAGTATGCTTTATTTGCTGATCGAAGCACTAGGGAGGATGCATGTCGATTCGTAAACTTAGATTGACCATTTTGGTCGTCGCACTCGTTGGTTTGGTTGCGGTTTTTGCTTGGGATCGGCTCAGTATTCAGAAGGTATCTGCCGAGGACAAAACCGTCTACGAACAGCTACAGATATTCAGCGATGTTCTTGACATTGTACAAGAAAATTATGTTGAGGAGGCTGACACTAAGGAGCTGGTCGAAGGTGCCATCACCGGCATGTTGAAGACGCTGGATCCCCACTCCTCCTATCTTAATCCCGAGGCTTACAAAGAACTGCAGGTGGAAACCAAGGGTAGCTTCGGAGGCATTGGTATCGAAATCACCATCCGTGACGGTTTTTTGACTGTGGTTTCACCGTTGGAAGGGACTCCTGCCGATGAGGTGGGAATAGAGGCTGGTGATCAGATCCTCCGGGTGGACGGCGAACCCACCAAAGAAATGACCCTCATGGAGGCGGTCACAATGATGCGTGGCCCCAAAGGAACCAAGGTGGTTCTTACCATAATGCGAGAAGGGTTTGCAAAACCGAAAGATTTTGTGATCACCAGAGCTACTATTGCCATCAAGAGCGTGAGGGCCAAGACCTTAGAATCAGGTTACGGCTACCTTCGTCTCTCTCAATTTCAGAGCACCACTGCCAGGGATCTGCGCCAGGCACTTACCAAGCTGGAGAAAGAAAATCAGCCCATGAAAGGACTGATACTGGATATGAGAAACAACCCCGGTGGTCTCCTAGACCAGGCCGTCAAGGTGAGCGATGAGTTTCTCGACGAAGGATTGATTGTTTACACTGGTGGCAGACTCAAGAGTCAGGATATGAGGTTTGAGGCACACACAAATACCAGGCCCCACCGCTATCCTATTGTGGTTCTTGTCAATGAAGGTAGTGCCAGTGCAGCAGAAATCGTTGCCGGAGCTCTTCAGGATCACAAGCGCGCGGTGGTGGTGGGAGTGGAAACCTTTGGCAAAGGTTCTGTGCAGACGGTGATGCCCCTCAGGAACGGTGCGGCTCTGCGCCTCACCACCTCCCTCTACTACACTCCTAGCGGTCGCTCTATTCAGGCTAAGGGTATTGAACCTGACATAGTGGTGGAGCGGGAACTACCCCGGAAGAGAGATGACGAACGCGAGCGACTCAGGGTGATTCGGGAAGAGGACTTAAAGAATCACATGGACGGAGAGGGAACGACAGAATCTGAAACCAAACCGGATCCCACCCAGGACTCTGAAAGCAAGCAACAACTGGAACGTGATAATCAACTGGCTCGGGCACTGGAGGTGCTCAAGAGTTGGGAAATTCTCTCACAGATGAAGTACGCTCACGAGTAGCTGTTGCAGCTGTTGGGATGGTGAGCGCACAGTGACGGGCGTGTTTCTCTGGAGTACAAGGTTGAACCTGCCTGCTAGATTATCCCCTCAAAGCCGTATTGTGGCGGATCTCAGATGAGGTCTGTTACGGTCATAAGATCATTAGGTCCCAATCGCTATTGCATCCCATTGCTAATGCTGCCAGGTAAGATTTCCTCCTGTTGGGAGCTGACTACCGTGTTGCTCACCTATACGATACATGACCAACGAACAGGTAAACAATTGCTTCCTGCGCATAGTTTACAAGCAAACGATTAGAGTTTTTCAATGTACCTTTGTTACTGCGTATCCCACGAGTGCTCGGTTTTTTCGCTGCTGATGGCCGAATTCTGAATGACGTGTTTTGGTAACGAATATGGCGAAACGGACCAAGAAAAAACAATCAGCAAAACCTGCAAAACAACCAACGCGGAAAAGTCCTTCCAGAAAGAAGCTCCTGCTCCGTTGGCCAGTCGGAATAGGACTCTTGGTTCTTGTGTGTTTGCTCCTGGGTCTGTGGCTGGCTCAAGAGCGTCGATACGAAAAAGCTGCTGTCCCAGCCTATGAAGAAGAGAGGAACAACCGTTTTGGCGAGCTGGTGAGCGAGGTGGAACTTATCATCTACCAAAGCCTGCGCCAGCTGGGGGTACATGCATCTCAGGTTCAATTCCGCAAGGTGATACATCGAGTCCAGCACAATAGACAGTGGGATTTTACCGAACTCGAGATCACCCTTCCCCAAGAGCAGAGCTTGGCCGATATTTATACGCTCTTTACCAAGAATTTTGAAGCTTTGAAAGAGAAAGTAACCCTAGAAGGCAGCAAGGACAGGGGCCCGGATTTGGAACTGCTCATTAGGGTCGACGGGAGTCTAACCCACCGATTGGCCTTTTTCCAAGGACCCAAGCAAGCATTGCAAAAGGCACAACCAACGCCAGTCCCTAAGGTGGCGATTGTTATTGATGATTTGGGCTACGATGGAAGACTGGCAAAGAGATTCCTCAAGATCGATGGACCATTGTCATTTTCTGTCCTTCCACATGGCACGTTCAGCAAAAGCATCGCCCGGAGAATTCATGACGCCGATCAGGAACTCTTGCTTCATCTTCCCATGGAGCCAACAGGCTACCCGAAAGTGAATCCAGGAGTTGGGGCTCTTTTGGTGGAGATGACAGAAGTTGAGCTTGTGCAGACACTAAGGGAGGACCTGGACGCTTTTCCCTATATCAAAGGAGTCAATAACCATATGGGCTCCAAGTTCTGCCAAAATGAAAGAAAATTGCGACCTGTTATGCTGGAACTCAATACTCGTGGTCTCTTTTTTTTGGACAGCAGAACTACCAGCAAGACAAAGGCCTATACAGTGGCGCAAGAACTCCATGTCCCCTCCGCCGAGCGAAATGTTTTCTTGGACAACATTCAAAATCCCCGAGCCATTCGGGCTCAGTTGAACCGACTTATTGAGTTGGCACGTCTCAAAGGCGGTGCCATTGGCATTGCCCATCCCCATAAGGTTACCCTCGAGGTACTGAGGAGAGAAATTCCCAAACTGTCTGGGAAGGGGGTTGAGCTGGTACCAGTATCCCAACTAGTACATAATTGAGTCAAAATTCAATTCTGTGTTATTGGTTATGGGTGCTATGAGAGAGAGGATCAGAATTGTGTTTGTCTCCTCATAGAAATATAAGAGTAGCGGATACTGTATTTCCAAATAACGAGTAACGGATGACCCATAACCTTCAGTGAAACGTTTTGTTCATCGGAGAGTTTGCCCGGTAGCGCTATGAAAAGACATAATTGGACACATGTACTTTTGCTCAGTCTTTTTCTCACGGGCTTGGTGATTTTTTTCTATATGGCAAAAAACCCTTTTCTCGATCGGATTGAGCGGAGATCTCTGGATGTTCGTTTCCTCACCCGGGGGAAGGAACCCGCCGGTCCTTTTGCAGTGCTGGCCACAATTGACGAAAAAAGCCTTGACGAAATCGGCAAGTGGCCGTGGCCACGGGCCAAAATCGCAGAGTTGATTACCCGGCTTTCGGAGGAGGGAGCCAGAGTAATTGCCTTGGATATCGTTTTCTCTGAGCCTGACGTAAACAACAATCTCACATTCATCGAGTCCATGCAGGAGGAGACTCGCAGCCTCGGCTTGAGAGCCCCAAAGCTCGAAAGGTTCCTGGAGGAAGCACGTGCAGAAGCGGACAACGACAGCATATTGGCTGCAGCAATTCGGAGATCCAAAGCACCGGTGGTGCTCGGTTACTTTTTCCATTTTTCCCACGAGGAGATCGACCACCTGAGCCAGGATGAACTTGACAAGAAAAAAAGAAATGTCGGGGCAAGCGCGGTCAAACTTGTCCAGTTTCTAAGCCCCCAGGCGAAAAAGGTAGAAGTCTATGAAGCCCTGTTACCCGAATCCAACATAGCTAAATTGGTCCAGGCCAGCCATATAGCTGGCTACTATAATATTTTCCTGGATATAGATGGCACGGTTCGCTGGATTCCTTTGGTAATACGCTATCAGGACCGTTTCTATCCGGCTCTTTCCCTGGAAGCAGTGCGTTCTTATGTGGGTAATAATATTCCCTTACGTGTGCTGGTAGCGGACCATGGAATCGAGTCTATTCAGCTCGGGCGGGTGACCATACCTACAGATGAAAAGGGGCGAATGCTGATCAATTTTCGCGGTGGCCCCCAGACTTTTCCCCACTACTCAGTGGCGGACATCTTAGCCGGGCGCACTCCAGCCAATGCCTTCAGGGACAAAATTGTTTTCATAGGCAGCACTGCAATCGGAGTGTATGATCTAAGGGTGACCCCTTTCAGCAATACCTTTCCCGGTCTCGAAGTACATGCCAACGTGGCAGATAACATCCTCAGACAGACCTTTCTCTTTCGACCCAACTGGGCTTCCCTTTTTGATTTGGCAGCAATCCTTTTCATGGGCTTGATAACTGGTTTGGTGCTTCCGCGCTTGAGAGCTATCTTTAGTGTTTTGCTCATCGGAGTCCTCTTTTTTGGGTACTTGGTGGCGAGCCAGAAATTGTTCGTTGAAAAGGGCATATGGCTCAATGCAGTCTATCCGTTGCTCACAATGGTGATTGTCTATACAGCAGTTACCTTGTACCGTTACATTGTTGAAGAGCGAGAAAAGAGAAAGATCCGCGGCGCTTTCAGCTTCTATGTCACGCCCTCAGTTGTGAACGAGATGTTAAAGAATCCTGAAAAGTTGAAGCTGGGAGGAGACAAAAAGGAATTGTCTGTTCTTTTTTCGGATATCCGGGGATTCACCAGTTTGGCTGAAGAGATGGAGCCTGAGACACTGGTGAATCTTCTCAACGAATACCTCACGGAGATGACCGACGTAGTTTTTCAGTTTGACGGGCTGCTGGACAAATACATTGGGGACGCAGTAATGGCCGTGTGGGGTGCACCCTTGGAACAGACCGACCATCCAGCGCTGGCCTGCCGTACAGCCCTGGAAATGTTGGATCGTTTAACCAAGATGCAGCAGCGATGGGAAGCTGAAGGGACACCGCGGCTTGATATCGGAATCGGGATCAACACCGGTCCCATGGTGGTGGGGAACATGGGCTCGGAGCGCCGCTTTGACTACACGGTAATGGGGGATTCGGTGAATCTGGCTTCCAGACTGGAGGGCATCAATAAGGAGTATGGCACCCAAGTGGTTATCAGCGAATTCACCTATGAGCGGGTGAAAGATGGATTTTTTTGTCGGGAACTCGATGCTGTTCGGGTCAAAGGCAGGGCAAGGCCAGTCAAGATTTACGAGTTGGTGGCACTTCGAAGTGAGGAAGATCCCAGAGTTGCCATTTTTGAACCTTTTGCTCAAGGGCTGCATCACTATCGTTCCCAGGAGTGGGAAAGAGCTGAAAACAAATTTCATGAAGCACTGAACAGAATACCAGATGATTACGTGGCCAAATTGTATCTGCAGCGCATCGCCGAACTGCGAGAAAAACCACCCCAATCAGGATGGGATGGGGTTTTCACCATGACCAAGAAGTAGCTATCCTCAGCAAACTGCTTACCGCTTACTAATCCACTTAACATTGACACCCCCCCATCTGCTTGATAATCTGATTGAATCTCCTTTAAAGGCCAACCAGCCACCGCGGGCACACACCCGCCGTCCGTCGTCCGATGTAAAAAGCAAATGGATTGGAATCTTACTATAATTCTTCTATTTGCTAGGCTCGATGCTCCATGTATTCTTTTTTAGCAAGCAATAATGGTACTTTGAGCATGAGGCAACAAGGTGGGTAAAATGGTTCAGAGTCAAAGGCAATTAAAAATACTGATTGTAGATGACAGTCCAGCAGTGGTGGACATTCTCGCCCAGCTTTGTGAGTTTCTTGGCCATGAGGTTTTTTGTGCCAAAGATGGCGCAGAAGGACTCATCCTTTTGCATGCGGAACCGGACATAGATATGGTATTTACTGATTACAAAATGCCCAAAATGGACGGTGCGGAGATGACGAAAAGAATCAAGGCCAGGTACCAGGATCTGCCGGTGGTACTGGTCACCGGTTCAGTGGTGGTGACTGACTCTGAGCTTAAAAGCGCTGGCTTCGACGCGGTGGTGCATAAGCCCTTCGAACTCAAAATGATCGCCGACAGCATTGCCTGTTTTTACCCGCAATCCGGGGTTAATATAGAAGCTTAGCAGCTACCAGATGCAGTGCTCTAGCGCTGTTTATCTATATCGTGTTTTAGGTGCTGCAACTGATTCTCTTCCTCTGCTTGCCGATGCAGATACACGGGTTGTGAGCAGTTTAAGTTCTAGCATTTTCTCAAAAATTGAATCTGCGATCAGTCGGTGTCCTTTGGGGCTTGTGTGAGCATCCAAAGGGAAGAGATAGAGAGTCCTTGGATCCTCTTCCTGCTCAAACCTCTTAATAACATCCACAAATGGAACCCCAATGTCTTTGCAGGTCTGTGCCACAAATCGATTGACTTCCTGTCGTTCAGGCTCATGCATTTGTGCTGCATCGGGAATCAAGACAACAAGTACCTGGGTGTTGACTGATTCACATGTGCCAATGAATTTTTCTAAGCTGTCTGCGAAAT
>JAJDNL010000201.1 GCA_022340745.1 Deltaproteobacteria bacterium | reverse complement strand
TCCACGTTCTTGTCGATTGACATAAAACGATGTAGTACTCCGATGCCACCCTTTGCCCCTATGAAATTGACCATTTCTGCTTCAGTGATCGTATCCATGTTAGCGGTCATAAGGGGGAGGTCCAAAGACAGCTTACCTGTTCGGTCTTGCACCGAAATATCAACCACTCTTCTGGACTCCCAATGATTGTAAGAAGGAACTAATAGAACATCATCATACGTGATTGCCTCAGTCATGACTCCACCTCACTGAGTTTGACGAATTTTGGTAACCCCTATTTCCTTAACTCCGCATCCCATTGATACTATATTTCGATATCCCCTTCTATTTACTAACCACGGAGACACTGAGAGCACAGAGGGAATTTTCTTTTTTGCCCGATCGGGAGACGGCGATCGGGCAAAAGATCGCAGCCCTCCGGGCACGATCTATTAAACCGGTTGCTTCATGTCAACAGTTGCATACAGGCTAAAGAGCTTTCGCCGAAGGCGGAGGCTCTTTTCCCTGGCCGTCGTCTCCCGGCCAGGGAAAAATCATCTTCCTCTGTGTCCTCTGTGCCTCTGTGGTGAATTTTGCTATTGGGATAAGCTATCAGGCGATGAGGATAGCTGTCAAGAAATCGACTGCAATGGCTGGCGGTTTCGCATTACACTTCAGTTCTGTGCTTCAATAAGGTCGGAGATCCGCTTCGGGCTTAGCTGGTGGAGTGAATTGACCACCAGATGCGCCTGAGGAAACCTGTCAGCTTGGGCGGTACCCAACAAAGCGATGGCAATCATACCACCTGTGACGGCCGCTGCTATTCCAGCCGGTGCATCTTCAATGACAGCACAATGAGACGTTTCTAAGCCCATTCGCTGGGCTGCAAGGAGAAAAACCCGTGGATCTGGTTTGCCCTGTGTCACGTCATCTCCCGTGACAATGGCGCTGAAGGCCTGCCTCCTGTCCAGTTTTTCCAAAGTCATCTCCACATTTGCAGGCGGAGCAGAAGAGCCCACGGCGAGCACCATTCCGGCCTCTACCAAACCATCGATGAGTTGGACGGCGCCGTCCATGGCAGGCACGTTCCGTTGCAGAGATTCGCGGTACAGGGCTTGTTTGCGGCGGTGAATCGAGACGATGTACTGCTCAGAAAATTCAGGACCCCAAACTTGGCGAGCAATCTCCTGGCCTCTGCGTCCAAACAGAGAACGGAATTCTGATTCAGTTATTACGATGCCATCCTCTGCAGCCAGGGACATCCAGCACTGAAAGTGCATCTGGTAGGAATCCAACAGTACCCCGTCAACATCGAAAATCACTCCCAGCCGTGCTTCTGTGGTGTATGACATTTATGAATCTTTAGAGCATTCGATACAGCGGCCGTATTCGTCAACACATTCAGTGCAGTGGAGTCTTTTGCATACCCGGCATTCAGTCATAACACCTTCATGGGATTCATGGCTTGTATCGCAGGCAGCGCATACAAATTCAGGGTCTGACATTGTCTTACCTCCTCTTATTTCTGGGACCTAGTGTTCCCTGTGAAGAATTGCGAGATCTATTTTAAGATTATAAGGGTGAAACCCTTATTGTCAACAAAGCTCTGTCAAACTCGTGACCCCACGCGTGATCCGCTCGCTCTCAGAATAGGAAACGCAAAGAGACGAGAAAATACTTGGCCCTCTCCTCAAAACCATGTTAATATCCTATTAAATAAGTCGATTTTATACTACCTCACCCCATGCTCCCGCTCCGTCCATTTGTGAATCATATCCTGGTGAGAAGTAGAGATTGCAGAATATCAAATTTCAAGCACCAAATTACAAACAAATCTCAAATTCTAATAGTAAATAACCAATACAAATTTAGTCCGCCGCAGGCGGATTGGTCATTGTTATTCGCCCTTCGACTTTGCTCAGGACCCTGAGCCTGTCGAACGGCTTGTCGAACCATTTGATATTTGAGTTTTGTGATTTGGAATTTCTATTCCTCCAGTAGTCCAAAACAGCTCACAATCTTTACCGGCAAAGCCATGCAACGCTGACCTGGTCCTGAGAACCGGGTTTGGGATCTTGAATAAAGAGACCTTTTTACCACATACTTTGAAAGCAGGAGGGAAACATCATGAGAAAGATTGTAATTCTGGGCGCAGGGGCCGGCGGCACTATGGTTGCTGCCAATTTGCGAAGAGAGTTGGACGAGGGCGAGTGGGAAATTACTGTTATTGACAAGAACGAGCAGCACCACTTTCAGTCCGGGTATCTTTTTATCCCCTTTGGAATTTACTCGAGCGGTGATGTCCTGAAGCCGAAGAGAGACTTCATCCCCACAGGAGTTGACTTCGTTGTCGACAACGTAACCAAGGTCGATACTGAGCAGCGCAAACTGGAAACTGAAAAGGGTGACAGCTACGACTACGACTGGCTGGTGGTCTCAACCGGCTGCAGGATCGTCCCCGAAGAAGTGGAAGGCATGATGGACGTCTGGGGTGAAGACGTATTTAGTTTTTACACCCTGGAAGACGCATTGGCTTTGCGCAGGAAGATGAAGTATTTCGATTCAGGCAAGGTCGTTCTCAATATTGCTGAATTTCCCTACAAATGCCCCATCGCTCCCATAGAGTTTGTCTTCATGGCCGACTGGTTTTTCCAGGTGAACGGCGTCAGGGACAAAGTGGAGATCGAATTCGTAACCCCTGTCGATAACATTTTCACCAAACCCGTGGCGGCCAAGGCTTTACGAGCATTTGCCGATAAGAAAAATATTAAAGTAACGTCTCATTTCGATCTGGCCAAGGTTAATGCCAACGAAAAGACCATCGAATCCCACAAAGGTGATAAAGTGGGGTACGACCTCCTGGTGTCCATTCCGCCCAACTTCGGCGATAAGGCCATTACCGACTCCGGTATGGGAGATCCCATGGGCTATATGCCGGTGGAGCCGCATACCCTGAAAGCTCAGAATGTGGACCGGGTCTTTGTGCTGGGGGATGCCACCAACGTGCCGACCTCTAAAGCGGGGTCGGTGGCACATTATATGTCGTACACCGTGGTGGAAAACCTGGTTCGCGAGATAGACGGCCATGAACCATTGCCGAGTTTTGACGGTCATGCCACCTGTTTTCTGGCGTCGGGATTTGAAAAGGCCATCCTCCTTGACTTCAACTATGAGGTGGAGCCTCTGCCCGGAAAATTTCCTTTCCCTGGAATGGGGCCGTTCAGCCTGCTCCAGGATACATTCGGCAATTACTGGGGCAAGATGATGTTCAAGTGGGTTTACTGGAACCTGATGATGAAAGGTCTTGACCTGCCGCTGGAGGCTCAGATGAATATAGCGGGTAAGTTGAGGCAGACAGCATAGCCTGGAGGAGGCGGTCATGAAGAACGAACAAGTGATTATGGAGCAACTCGATCACCTGGGGCAGGAAATCGCCACCTTGACCGATTCGGCCAGGGCATTGCGAGAACTCCGGGATGATCTGTCGCCCAGGGTCAATGAAACGGTCAAAGTCCTCATCGAACAATTGGCGGAAATGGAGGCCGATGTTCAGTTTGAGGATCTGACAGCCCTCCTGAAGAACCTGATGAGGAACGTCAGGAACTTAGGCTGGTCAGTCGACCAACTGAAGAACCTCATCGATTTTTTGCGGACCGTCGAGCCCTTGCTTAAGTCTGCCGTGCCTCAGGCGATAATCTACCTTGATAAGCTAGAGCGGCAGGGGGTCTTCCGAGTTGTTGCCAGCATGATGGGAGTTCTCGAAAAGATTGCTGAAACCTACACTCCAGAGGATATTGAGCAGATCGAAAATGGTCTTGTACCTCTGGTGGGAGTGGCCAAGAAATTGACGACACCGGAGGCATTGAACCTTTTGGACAAAGCTGCGGAAGTGCCAGCCAGAGTGGATCTTTCTCAGGCCAAAGCGGTGGGCCCCTTCGGCATGCTGTTCGCCTTGGGCAACAGTGAAGTCAAGCAGGGTATGGGAGTAGTGTTGGAATTGACCAAAGCTCTTTCCCTGCTCAAGAACGGAGAGGGGACAGAGGAGAGTGAAGCCTGAGCGGGCCTAGCCCGGATGTTTCGCGTATCGCCGTTGCGAGACCGTGGAGAAGGGTGTGCCACCGGGCAACCGCAGGGGGTTGGATTCGAGGCGTACTTGAACAGTACGTCGCAGGGTCCGACACCCGAGGACGCCCGGAAGGACGCTCGTATCCGCGGTCGCAGTAGACGATTCGTGTAACATCCGGGCTAAACTAAAATTCGTCAACTACGCTCTGTCGCAGACGACTGTAGAGCTCATAGGCCTGCATGCCGCGAGGGTGTTCCAAGGACGCGACTGAATCGACGCGGAGAAGCTCAAGTAGCAGGGGAAAACGTTGGTCGGCAACAAACCGCCTATGCCTTTGAGAGGCTTGCTCGAGGGCGCTCAGGTTCCAGGAGAGATGGAAGGTGTGATGGTGAATTGCCCAGACGATCCGCTCCCTGCGTTCGGGTTCCATCTGAAGTCGTTCGAGAATCCTTTCTGCTATTTCGGCCCCGACCGCATGGTGGCCGTGGGCCGTGATTTTATCATCTTCATCTTTGGTCACCAAAGGCTTGCCCACATCGTGGAGAAGGGCGGCCCAGAGCAGATCAGGATCGCAATCAGGTCCACAGGCCTCAATGGCCAGCTTGGTGTGCGCGGCCACATCACCCTCTGCATGGTACCGTTCCGGTTGGGGAGTACCTGCAAGGGTATCGAGTTCCGGAATAGCTTGAACGATTCGATCCCACCACCCCGGATCACGTCGTCGCAACTCCTCTTCAATTGCTTCAAATGGCTTCATCGATCGTTATCAAAATCTCCTTACGAGGCTGTCCGACAGTCTAGCAGATTGAATTTTACTTCTTTCAAATCCTCGTCATAATTTTGTTCAGCCTTGTGGCCATAGTTACTATAGCAGCCCAGTTATGCACTAAGATATCCTGGGCATGGGCGAGGTTGTTGCGTAAAGATTCAAGATCCTTTACTGCCCTTTTTGCCTGCCGCATCGATTCAAAACCAAAATCTTTCCTCATATCTGGGTCTTTTACGAGAATGTAGCCTTTGTCAGAAAACTGCAAACAATCGATCAGTGTTGCGTCTTGATTTCTTCTCTGCCGCTCTCGGAGGATTTCCTCTGCCTTTTTCATCCTCCCCTTGGACACTTCCTGCTGCCAGGAACCGTTCGGATGGAGCTTTTCTATGGTTCTCACCATGAACATCTCTAGAATCGTGATCATGCCAAAAAGCCACATCCGTACTGGCGGCTTCTGGATATCGGCTCTCGAAACAATCCCCCCAACCTTTCCGAGTACTGAAACGAAACAATATCTGGTTTCAGCGAGCGCCCCCAGTACTTCTTGCAGGGAGGATGTGGCGGACAGAACCTGTTTGTCGTCGAAGGTACGCATATGGTCTGCGCATTTGCCCCCGGTCAGTTCATCTCTTCTGGCATATCCGCAGACCACGCCGTCTTTTCTGACACCGATGATTGCCAAATTTTTTTCCGCCATAAATCTCTTTACCTCAGCAGCATCTCGTTCAGCATCAAAAGAAATCAAGGCTTCGGAAATATCCAACACAGTAAATCCTTCGCTAAACAGTCTCTGCATTCGAACCTGCAAGAAGTTGGTATCCATAGCGCTATCCTGCATTTTCAAACCACTAAGTGCGCAGACTCTTGTAGTAGTTTATTAGCCCGTTGGTGGATGAATCGTGAGAAGATATCGGCTCGTCACTGTGGAGTTCGTTCTCGATGGTTTTGGCCAACTGTTTGCCCAGCTCTACCCCCATCTGGTCAAAAGAGTTTATGTTCCAGATGACTCCCTGGGTAAATATTTTGTGCTCGTAGAGAGCAATGAGGGAGCCCAGGGTTTCAGGTGTGAGCTCTTCGAATAATAAAGAATTGGAAGGTCTGTTCCCCTCGAACGTCTTGGCGGGAATAAGGTTCTCCAGCTCCTCTCCCGAAAGTCCCGAACGTTCCAGTTCAGCCCTGACCTCATCTTTGCTCTTGCCCTTCATCAAGGCTTCGGTCTGAGCCAAAAAGTTCGAGATGAGAATGTCATGGTGGTTTCCCAGGGGGTTAAGACTTCTGGCAGGAGCCAGAAAATCACAGGGGATCAGCTTGGTGCCCTGATGGATAAGCTGATAGAAAGCGTGCTGGCCGTTGGTGCCCGGCTCACCCCAGATTATGGGCCCAGTGGAATAATTAGTTCTCTCACCTTCCTTAGTCACGCTCTTGCCGTTACTTTCCATGTCACCTTGCTGGAAATAGGCTGGGAAGCGGTACATATATTGATCATATGGCAGGATGGCATGGGTCTCAGCACCGAAAAAATTATTGTACCAGATACCCAGCAGTCCCATAATAACCGGAATGTTTTCCTCGAAGGGAGCTGTTCGGAAGTGCTCGTCAACTTTGTGTGCCCCGCTCAAAAGTTCTTCAAAACGATCCATGCCGATGGCCAGAACAATTGACAGACCAATGGCCGACCACAAAGAGTAACGCCCCCCCACCCAATCCCAAAATTCGAACATATTGGCCGGATCAATACCGAATTTTGTCACCTCGGCAGTGTTTGTGGACACGGCTACGAAGTGCTTGGCCACGGCCGCATTATCCTTGGCTTCAGATAAAAACCACTCTCTGGCCGAAGTGGCGTTGGTCATGGTTTCCTGAGTGGTAAAAGTCTTGGAAGCAATAATGAAGAGGGTAGTATCGGGACTGGTTTGCTTGAGGGTCTCCACCA
Source organism: Deltaproteobacteria bacterium (assembly GCA_022340745.1). Classification (GTDB taxonomy): domain Bacteria; phylum Desulfobacterota; class Syntrophobacteria; order BM002; family BM002; genus BM002. Next base: position 12,293 of record JAJDNL010000201.1, on the reverse strand, counting down.
GATGGGTGCCGTCTATGTTGGAAACGAAGTGTGAGCGCAATGTGGGCTCCGCGTAATGTGCCAGCGCTGCCGTCACCATCTGCGGCCCCAGGTCGGAACCGCCGATGCCAATATTGACCACATCGGTTATGGCTTTGCCGCTATAGCCCTTCCATTCACCTGAACGCACAGCTTCGCTGAAGGTGCGCATCCTTTCAAGCACCCCGTTGACTTCGACCATTACGTCTGCACCATCAACTAGGATGGGCCGATTGGAGCGATTGCGCAAGGCAACGTGAAGCACTGCCCGGTCTTCTGTATTGTTGATTTTCTCCCCGGTAAACATGGCCTTTATTTTTTCAGCAAGCCCGGCCTGGCGGGCTAGGTCGATCAACAACCTTATTGTTTTTTCGGTAATGCGGTTCTTGGAGTAATCGAAGAGTATGTCTTCCAGACGGAGAGAGAAGCGGTCAAAGCGTTCGGGGTCGCGGGCAAAAAGGTCTCGCATCGGTACACTACCGACTTCCTGGTGGTGTTCCTCTAACGATTTCCAGGCAGACAGGGAGATGAACTCAGTCATCTTCATTCTCCTCCGATTCTCAATTTCGGCATGCGGATTGTGGATTGATGTACACTCAGTGTATGATGTCTTGAGGTTGAAGAGCCAAAAAATCAACAAGAATGGGCACTACGTTGCGCCCAACTCGGGGCTCGTTTCTTCAAACTCAAAACCTCCGATAACGGGCTGATGTGCTGGCCACGTCGGGGGATATCCTCTACCTCATCTTTCTCGGCTGTCCCGTGGACGAGAGCACGCCGGTCCACAACTTGTCTCTGAGATCCATCCGCTTTCCCTTTGATACGGTCGCAGAAATAGGAACGTGGGTGAACTCATTTTTCCAGTAACCAACAACCATGCTGGTCCGACCTGCCATTCCGGCGTGAACTGCATTATGTCCCAGCATGAGGGAGAACGCTGAATCGGATGGGGTAGCGGGCACACTTCGGATGATGTAACTGGGGTCGATGTACTTGAGATTCGTCTCTATTCCTTGTTCCTTGAAGTGGGCCGTGATCCGATCCTTGAGAAAAATACCAATATCTACCAGGCGAATGTTGCCGGATGCATCTCGCTCCCCAGTTGTGCCCATCAAATCCTGCCCGGCACCCTCGGCTGTCACCACAACTGCGTGGCCCCTCTTTTCCAGTCTCTCTTGTAGTGCTTTGAGGAAAGCCTCAAGAGTGAAATCCACCTCAGGGACCAGACAAAAATTAACATCGCTATTGGCCAGGGTGGCATAGGCAGCGATAAATCCAGCATGCCGCCCCATCAGCTTCACCAATCCTATGCCGTTCCTTGCCCCTGAAGCTTCTGCATGTGCTGAATAAATCGCTTTCGTAGCTTCGGATACGGCAGTCACAAAACCAAAGGACTGCTGCACATAGGAGATGTCGTTGTCTATGGTCTTCGGCACACCAATCACGGCAATCTTGACTTTGCGCCGTTCAATCTCCTTTGCGATCTCCCGGGCTCCCCTCAGGGTACCATCTCCTCCTATAGTGAAAAGCATACCTACGTTCATCTGTTCCAGTGTATCCACCATTTCAGGGACTTCCTGGGGCCCACGGGACGATCCCAAAATAGTCCCCCCCTGCTGGTGGATATTCTGGACAATTTTCGGATCCAACTCGATGGGAACATGCCCATGCCTGTAAGAGAGCCCCTCAAAGCCGAATGGAAATCCGAAGACGGTTCGCACTCCATAGTGGTGGAACAAACTTAAAACAATCGCCCGAATGACGTCGTTCAAGCCGGGGCAAAGTCCTCCGCACGTTACAATTCCGCACTTTAGCTTGACTGGATCGAAATAGATTTTTTCTCTGGGGCCCGCTATCTCGAAACGTGGAGGCTTTTTCCCCTCCTCCTGGTACCGCTCGACCGTTTTCAAATTTCCGTGGTAGAGAACATGGGCATCATCATCAACGAAATTAACCCCAGCCATGGGAGATGGGATACGGCACTTCCCAAGTCTTGGCACAATAAGATCCAGGTCGTTGACTTCCATGTAAACCTCCTAGGAACTCTCGCTTGATGAAGTCACTGAGCACTGCAAATTATCAAATCGGTCCTTTGGACACCCCACCCTGCGGGCGGGTCCCCGGTTTTCAAGCATCGAGCTCTGGGTGTCAGGTGTCGGGTTTCAGGTGTCAGGTGTCAGCAAAAAGAAACAGAGAATTCAGTAGACAGTAGACAGTAGTTAGTAGAAAAGAGGTATTTGCTTTTTGATTTTTCATCCTGGATTCTGGATTCTGACTCCTGCCTTCTTGTTTTTAAATTCGCAATCCGAAATCCGAAATCCGAAATTGCCTGTGTGCCTAGTTCTGCCTGCTTACCCTGAGCTTGCCTGCCCTGAGCCTGCCGAATGGGTCGAAGGGCTGCCTACTGAGAAAGGGCAGCGTCTATGATCGCCTGCGCCTCTGCCTGAATTTCCTTTAGATGTTCCGCTCCCTTAAAACTTTCGGCGTATAGTTTGTAGATATCCTCGGTGCCGGAGGGCCGCGCCGCAAACCAGCCGTTTTCAGCAACAACTTTCAGCCCGCCTATTGGAGCGTTGTTCCCGGAGGCGTGGGTGAGTTTGGCAATGATAGGTTCACCGGCTAGTTCTTCTGCCGTAACCATTTCGGCAGATAGCCCTTTGAGAGCCGTCTTTTGCTCTATGGTAGCCGGGGAATCTAGACGTTCATAAATGGGACTGCCAAATTTTTCCTCAAGCTCCCGGTAGAGCTCCGCTGGATCCCTGCCGGTTTTGGCCGTAATCTCGCAGGCAAGCAGATCCATGATGATCCCATCTTTGTCGGTGGTCCATACCTCACCGTTTTTTCTAAGAAACGACGCTCCTGCACTCTCCTCGCCACCAAATCCGTACGAGCCGTCAATAAGCCCATCCACAAACCATTTGAAGCCCACCGGCACTTCTGAGAGTCGCCGGTTCAGGTGCGCGCTTACCCGATCGATCATGGAGCTCGATACGAGCGTTTTCCCAACCGCAGCCTCCCCTTTCCAGTCTGTCCGGCTCTGGAACAGGTACCACACCGCCACGGAAAGGTAGTGGTTTGGATTCATGAGCCCCCCAGTTCTGGTCACGATACCATGGCGGTCACAGTCCGGATCGTTGCCAAAGGCAATATCGAAGTCATCTTTCAACGTGATCAAGTTTGCCATGGCATATGGCGAGGAACAGTCCATCCTGATCTTGCCATCCTTGTCCACTGTCATAAAAGAAAAGGTCGGATCAACTTTGCGGTTTACGACTTCGATGGATAGTCCGTATTTTTCTCCAATGGGATCCCAGAAGTCCACAGCCGAACCACCGAGAGGGTCAACACCTATTTTGACACCCCCTTTGGCGACAATATCCATATCGATGATATTCTTGAGATCCTCAACGTAGGGGGTCAGGTAATCATAGGTATGAGTGGTATCGGCCTTGAGCGCCATTTCATAGGGTATGCGCTTGACGTCTTTGAGGCCGCCTCCCAGAATCTCGTTGGCTCTGTCCTCGATGATCCTGGTCGTTTCAGTGCCAGCGGGACCTCCCGCAGGCGGGTTGTATTTAAACCCGCCATCCTGAGGTGGGTTGTGGGAGGGAGTGATGACCACACCATCAGCAAGCCCCTGCTTCTTGCCGCGGTTGTGGGTGAGAATGGCGTGGGAGATCACCGGGGTGGGCGTGTAGCCGAAACCCTCCTGAATTAAGACTGTTATCCCAGCCGCGGCAAACACCTCAAGCCCGCTGGCTAATGCTGGTTCGGAGAGGCCATGGGTGTCCTTCCCCATAAAGAGGGGGCCAGTGATGTTTTTGGCCTGCCTGTATTCGCAGATAGCCTGGCTGATGGCCAGGATGTGGTCTTCGTTGAAGCTATTATTCAGAGATGAGCCCCGGTGTCCAGAGGTCCCGAAACCGACCCTCTGGCTGGGGTTCGCGATGTCTGGCTTATGGGTGTAGTAAGCTGAAATTAGCCTGGGAATGTTAACAAGCAGGGACCTGGGCGGAGGCTTCCCTGCCAGTTCGTGAACAGTCATTTTATGTTCCTTACCAAATTGAGGGATTTCCGCCTTAAAACCTTACTGGCCGAATGAAAGCCTCTTTACCCGCGTATTGGGCCGCAGTTCCCAGATCCTCTTCGATTCGCAGAAGTTGATTATATTTCTCCACTCGTTCACCCCGAGCAGGAGCGCCAGTCTTGAGATGGCCGGTGTCCAGAGCCACGGTCATATCGGCAATAAAGCTATCAACAGTCTCGCCGCTACGGTGCGACACACAGGCTCCCCAGCCTGCTCGCTGACACATCTTTACTGCTTCAATAGTTTCAGTCAAAGAGCCGATCTGATTGAGCTTGATCAAAGCTGCATTGGCGCTGTTCTCGCGAATCCCCCGATCAATATATTCCACGTTGGTGACGAAGAGGTCGTCTCCGATAAGCTCAATCGAATCTCCCATTCGACTGGTGAGAAGCTGCCAGCCGTCCCAATCATCCTCGGCCAGGCCATCTTCCAGCGAGATGATCGGGTAATTTTTCGCCAGCTTCTCGAAATATTCCACCATCTCCTCCGAAGAGCAGGTGCGGTTTTCCGTACGCAAGTTGTAAACTCCGTTTTCGAAAAACTCACTGGCGGCCGGATCCAAAGATATACCGACATCACTCCCGGGCTTAAGGCCAGCTTTCTCTATTCCTTTGACGATTAATTCCAAGGGCTCCTCGTTGGAGGAGACTTTGGGGGCAAAGCCGCCTTCGTCACCCACTCCTACATGGTGACCCGCATCCATCAGTACCGATCGCAGGGCGTGATATATCTCGCTGGCCCAGCGCAGCGCTTCCCGGAAGCTTCCGGCGCCATAAGGGGAGACCATAAACTCTTGAAAATCTGAGCCCTGCCAGCGAGCATGAGCACCGCCGTTCATAATGTTCAGCATAGGTACGGGAAGGCGTACAGCATCGGGGCCACCAAGATAGGCATAGAGAGGAAGATCAGCTGTCATTGCCGCCGCCCGGGCAACTGCCAAAGAAACACCCAGGATGGCGTTCGCCCCAAGTTTGCCTTTATTGGGGGTCCCGTCCAGCTCTATGAGCGTCCTATCAATGACCACCTGGTTACGAGCGTCAAAGCCTAGCAGGGTTTCGTAAATGACAGAATTGACATTCTCAACTGCTTTCAGCACACCCTTGCCGCCATAGCGCTGCTTATCGCCGTCACGTAGTTCCACCGCCTCACGGGCGCCGGTGGAGGCCCCAGATGGTACCGCCGCTCGGGAGAAAACTCCACCGGCCAGACCGACCTCCACTTCCACAGTGGGATTCCCCCGGCTGTCCAGAATTTCACGGCCCACAATACTTGCTATTTCCCAATTCATTTCCCAAGACATCTGCCACCATCCTTTCTTCCAGCTTTACCCTAACCTTGCAAACCCGTACCTGCTAGACTCGGTCGACTTGCGCCATAGCCCCTCGCTTGGCTGGACGGTTGGCCTCGGCCAGGATTTCAGGGGGACAAACTCTAGCGTGCTTTCGAAGCAGATTTGTTTTGTCAGGGTTTCGTAATAGAGTATTCTGCCACAACCGGTTCTATTCAAGCAATGACCCTAATGCTTCTGGATTCTTGTAGTAGCTGCTCACCGGGAAGTCAAGTGGCAATAGGGTTACGAATCCATTTTACATGCGCTGGATCGTTTAAGTGAGGAGATAAAATCATGGAAGGTGGATGAGGAAAGATAGATGACTTTTGTTTGTGGTCCAAACGAGATTTCATCACCGTCTGCCAGATCGTATGTTACATACGGTGTTATCTTGTCGTCGTTGAGGAACGTGCTGTTTGTCGATTGCAGATCAGCCAAGTAGGCACCCTGGTCGGACGTCGGAAAATACAAGAAAGCGTGTGACTTGGAGATTGTCTGATTGTACAAAACGATATCATTGCTCGCCGATCGTCCTATGGTTATTACCCCTTCATTGCTGTCAATTTTTTTCTTATTTACCTGTATGACTCTTGCTTCTAAAAAATCCGAAATCACAAAATCAATGGGCAGTTGATTCGAAGCTTCTAAAACATCTATTTCATTGGTGCTGAACTGAAAGATAACATCGTTGTCAAAATCCATGCGGACTCTTTCAACAAAGAAACCCTTTGGATAGGTCTCCAAAAACTGCGGTCGTGGTAATTCTTCCAAGACTGTCAGGTAATGGGCAAGCCTTTTGTATCTGATCTTGCCGGCAACTTCTGGTTCATCGGCCCGGGTAAACTGTTTAAAACTTTTTATAAACTGGATTCCAACGCCTTCATTTTCTTCATCGATCCTGGTGATAACTCCGGGGCCTTCCATTTCAACGGCGGAGTACTGCTCCGAGAAAACTGAGGGGAGCGATATGGCTACAGAAACCTGATCATTAGGCTTGAAAGTATGCCAATCCTTGGTTTTTATGAAGGTCCCGACCTGGCTGATGTTTTCAGTCATGCCCTCTATAGGGAAGGTCTTTTCAGTCATTGACAGCTTGGCAGGAAAGTGCCCGGTACACCTCATATACTCCCGATTATGTCGGATTTCCTTCAGATCTTTGCTGTTGGTGCCAAGGTCAGCCACAGGGTCGGTTTGCAGAAGAATATCACCTCGCACCCTCAGTGACTTGAGAAAGGTTTCGGCTTCGAGGTAATTACCCTGTGATTTATGCAAATCTGCAAGATTACCTAAGATTTGAGACAGATCAGAATGATCCTGCCCCAGGGCGTATTTCTTAATTGCCAATGCACGTTCAAAAAAAGATTCAGCCTCAGAGTATTTCCGCTTGGCAAGATTGAGCAGCACAAGCTGATTCAAGTATTGAGCTCTATCAGAATGATCCGGCCACAGCTCTTTTCCTTGACGCTGGGTTAGTGTTTGCTCGAAAATGGCGGCCTCAGCTTCTTTGCCTTGTGAATAGCAGATTAGCGCCAGATTATTGAGCGATTCCGCAACATTAGGATGGTCTGGTCCAAATACTTGCTCTGCAAACTCGAGGGTTTCATTCCCCACTTTAGCAGCAATTGAATACCACCCCTGTTGATAGAATGATACGGTTCTCGCAGTAAGGTTATTCCATTTCTCATCTAATTTCATATAGTTACCTATAAATAGAGCCACGCCAAAGTTTGTAGCACTTCGCCCAGAGAAGTGCGCTGGTTCTTCGGTGCTTACTCCCTGAGCAAGAAAAATGCCAAACTACTGGAAAAATGCGAAATGAGAAAGAGTCCAACGTAAAAGGTCCTTCAGGCAGGGATAAAGGGCTCGGCCAGGGAGTACTTTTTCTGTTCGTTCACTAACTTTGTATAATGAACCGCATCTGGGAGGTATACAAAGAAAGACGTAAGGGGAAGAGAATTGCGGATTGCGGATTGCGGATTGCGGATTGAGGGAGGCATAGGGCATAGGGCAAAAACTAAGCACTAAGGACTAGGCACTAGGCACAACAAGATGACGCGGGGACTCGCCCGCCTCGCCTAAAGGCGAAGCCGATCGCGGGCAGGCGCGGAGAAACGGTGAGACGGAGATTAGAGGTCAGAATCTAGAATGAAAAATCGAAAAGCGAATACCTCTTTTCTACTGACTACTGGCTACTGAATTCTTTGTTTCTTTTCCCTGACACCTGAAACCTGACACCTGAAACCTAAATCGCTGAGATTCAACAATGTGCAATCTACAATCTTAAATCTGAGATTGCGGGACAGGCCCCTGGCAAGGGAAACGATCTTCATTGTTGAGCTGAAAATAAGGTTCTCAGGTAAGGGTAGCTGGAGCCTTCTGCAAAAGTTTTGTGGCTGAGGATATCTTCAGTGTTGAAAAAAAGTGCGAGCGAATCATAACGGACGAGGGTCCCATAGGCAGACGCACTGAGATTTCCTCTGATGATTTCGCTCAGAGGAATTCCCACTTTGATCCGGTTTCGGTAGAGCAACTCCCTCTCGTAGAGAAGGAGGTTCTCCACTCCCACTTTGGCTACCTTGTCGGGGGCACCGAGGATAGAAAGTGCTTCCTCTAAGGTCGTTTTACCCACCTCCAGTTCCTCGTTCGGGACATTCACCACATCTCCTTCTACGTACTTGGAGATTTGATAGGTGACACAACCGGACAAGAGTACGTTTGCCAAAACTATGATCGATACGAGAAGACTATTAGTCCGGAAAGCCATATTCCGCCTTTTCAGCATCAAGACTGAGGCCATAGTGCGTCAAGGTGTCATCCAAGTCAAAAAAGAAAACCAGTTGGTCATGTTGCTTTTCAACGTTGCCAAAAGTGAGCAGAACCAGCCAGCACACGGTGCCCTTGGTCACAGTTCGCTTGTATACATAGGCATTGCCATTGGCCAATTCCACCACCTTGCTTGGGGCTCCAAATATCTCTGTCACCTCTGTCGCTGTGCTCTCACCCGGAACGAGTTGGTCGAGTTCCGTGGATTCAAACGGTTGGAATTCCTTATTTTTTCCGATGACCAGACAGCCAGACAACAAGGTAGTGATCACCAAAACGGTCAAGAGGTAGATTGTTATTCTCATCAGATGTTCTCCAGCGATTGTTTGCTTCCCAAGCCAGAAACTCTCGATAGAACCTAAACGGAAGAATGGGCGTTTTTGAGCATGGCAATGGGCTTGGTCATATACCAAACGTGGGTGTGAATCGTCTCCAGGGCGCTCCCAGGAGTCCCCACCATGAGATGGCAGCCGTCTATGGCTGCCTTTAAGCGGCAGCCTAGTCTCAAGAATGTAAAATTGGGTATTCCGTCAAGCAAGGGAAGGGCTGTGATATCAGAACAGCCTCCCAGGGCACCACCAGAGGTGATACTACCAGCCAGCCATTCACCACCCGGCAGATGGCATCCGTGATTGACGCTCTGAGGGAGGAGATCCCTTCTCCTAACGCTTCGGTGTAATAGAGATTCTGATGATTACAGGTATTGCATATCAGTCAACGGCCGGTTTTTTCTTCTCATAGTGTTGGGAGACGAAATATTTGATGAACTGGCGAACACTGCCTGAAGCCCTGGTGAAGCGAACACCCATCCCGCACGGAGGTATATCTTTATCATCGCAGTGTACCTGCAACCAGGCCACTTCAGCGCGGGCACTCAGAGTGCTACGGTTGGGAGCCATGATATGAAGCATGAACCGTTCTTTCGGTCTCAATGCTTTTTCACATCGGATAAAGGCGCCATTGGCGCCGATATTTTCCATCTCTGCGACTATGCCCCCGTCGGTATGTTTAACCACAGCAGGCCAGTCAACGGCTACCCTGCGGTAGCGGCGTCTTTCTCTTCCCATAAGCCACCTCCTCAGTAATGGAGGAGTTGATTGGACTCTTCTTTCTGAAATATGCGGGTTAGGACAACAGGAATGGCTTCTATCAGAGTAGATAAAATCTGTCAAGCGACCTGCTAAAACCATGTAACATGCCTTAATGGTTAGATAAAACACAAAAGAGACAGATTCTTTTTTATGTCTGCTTTTGTTCTCTGCTTGCGAGTGATTTGATTGAAAGACTGAATGATCGAGGGCTGTTAGGTGGGCTCTAAGAACGTACTGAAAATCATTGACACCGGGTCGGTCCAGTACCGTAATCTGCGACCTCAACTCTTTGTACTTTTCCCCTCTCGATAGTAATAATTTTCATAAATCTCGCCGAGCCACAATTATAGGTCCACTTTTCTCTAATAAACCCATCTGTTTTTATGAGTTCTTTCAGGTCCGGTTCACCGCACTTCTGAAGCAACTCGATGGTGGGATCTCCGACGCTGACTATCTTAGTTCCACACCGTATTGTCCGAGTGGAAGCAGGAACCGAAATGACCGAAACGAAAATCACAACCGACATCATAATTGTCAGACCAAATATTGCCTTCTTCATCGCTTGGTTCCTTTTCAAAATCAAAGATATAAAAGATACCATACAAGTGCCTTAAACGCACATTGAAACTAAGTAGTTAGCTTCCTAAAGTCAATCTGCTAAAGACTGCAGGACAGGGTGTGGTAATGTATTCCTGAAGAAATAAGCTCTTTACAGCTGCCGATGTTGACTTGGACAATTTCTGCGGTTAGTCTGTCGGTGCCTTTCTTAATGCCAACATAGTTTGGCTTCAAGTGATAGTCAAGTTTCTTGCAGGGAGAGACATCTTGGTGCCAAGAAAGTTATTTGCCACAAAGAAATTACTGCTTTTGAGCCTCTTCTCTACCATCCTGTTGTTATCCTTTTCCGGTTGGGCTGATAGAAAAGATCCCCCCGGGAAAAGTGACCCCCATCCAAAAGCAAAAAACATTATCTTTATGATTGGAGACGGTATGGGTCTCGCTCATGTCATTGCTGCCCGGATTTTCAAAAACGGGCCGGACGGAGAAAGTCTTCACCTGGAGACCTTGCCTACCCTCGGTTACCAGAGGACCCATTCGGCAAGTGATTCATTGACCGATTCTGCTGCCGCCGCTTCCGCCTGGGCCAATGGTGAAAAATTCAATAATGGTGAGGTCTCTTGTCATGACGACGACCAAGATGGAAGATGCGCGCCAGCACCTAGCCCTACCATCTTGGAGATTGCCAAGGCAAAGGGGAAAGCAACAGGCTTGGTGGTCACCTCAACCGTTACCCACGCTACTCCAGCTGCCTTCGGTTCCCACGTTCCATCAAGGCGCTGCGAGAATGAAATTGCCCGGCAATACATCCAGGGTACTGAAGTGGATGTAATTCTTGGGGGTGGCCGAAAAAAATTCAAATCTACTGGAAAGCAGGCCGATGAGTGTGGCACCTTCGGCGACTTCATTGCAGATGCAGAGAGGAAAGGTTATCAAATCGTCTACACCAAAAAAGCACTGGACGCTGTTGTGGCAAAGAGATCAAGAAAGATTTTAGGGCTTTTCGCTCCAAAGGGGAAAACCCCAGAACTTTTTCGTCTCTACCCAACGGAGCACTACCAGACAGAAGAGCCCACATTGCCCCAGATGACAGCCGCAGCTCTTGAGATTGTAGAAAGAGACGAGAACGGTTTTTTTCTGTTAGTGGAAGGATCTCAAATCGACTGGGCTAGTCACCGTAACGATGTTGCCTACCTGATCGGTGAGACCCTAGCTTTCGACGAATCAGTGAAAGTGGTTTTGGATTGGATCAATGAGAAGCCAAATCGAAGACAAAACACCCTGGTGGTTATATCAGCCGATCATGAGACAGGTGGCTTTGCTATCAGCGGTGCCAAAGGAGAGAAATACAAACGCGGTGACGTAGTTGCTCATGGTTGGACCAGCACAGGACACACAGCCGAAGACACAGTGATCTGGAGTCAGGGTCCTGGAAGCCAGTATCTAGGAAGGGCCTTGGACAATACCGATCTGTACAAAGTTATGCTGAAAGTTATGAAATGAGATCCCAAATCCCAAGAACCAAATCTCAGAGTGTCAGATGTCAGGTGTCAGGTGTCAGAAACAATAAAAATAAAGGGCGAAATGAAAACCCTAGGATTTGGTGCGTTGAACTCTGGAGGTCAACAAATGGAGCTTTCTCTCAATACTTTGTTGGAAGCCGGCACAGCAGTTATTTCTGATGTGTTCGATACCATGGATCTTTTGCCGCCGATTCTGGACAACTCTCTTTTTCCCCTACCTGGTCCGGGCATAAGATTTATTGGCCCAGCCTACACCATTACCGGGGAGTCACACCGTTGGTCGGCAGGTGGCGATCGAGCCAAACTGGCTGCCATAGATGCCATGGTACCCGGCGTTGTGCCGGTATGGGCAGGGAACGATATCCAGGGAGTGTGCTGCTTTGGCGATTTGCTGAGCGAGGCCATGAAAGCAAGAGGTTGTGCTGGAGTCGTGGTAGACGGAGGGGTGAGAGATTTAGGTTACCTGAAAACCCTGGAATTGGCCATGATGATACGCTACCGCACACCGGCCCAGGCTATCGGACGCTGGCGTGTATCCGATCGTCAAGTCCCCATCCGGGTCCGGGGAGCTTTGGAAGATTGGGTGACTGTGACGCCTGGTGACATAGTTGTCGCTGATGATGATGGGGTGATTATCGTTGCAGCGGAATTCGTCGACGAAATCACAACCCAGGTTGCCATCTGGGCTGACAAAGACTCCAAGGCGCGAAAAGATATTCGGCAGGGCACCCCTCTGCTTGAGGCGTTAGATAAATACGGACACTTGTAGATTGCGAATTATGGATTTGGGATTCGGGATTGAGGAGGCATAGAGCATAGAGCACAGAGCATAGAGCATAAGAAGGTTTCAGGTTTATTTACTT
>JAJDNL010000193.1 GCA_022340745.1 Deltaproteobacteria bacterium | reverse complement strand
AAGTGATCTATACACCGCCATCCGCTGTGGAGGTACCGATCATGATGTCGGAAATGGTCAAATGGCTCAACACTGACCTTGAGATACATCCTGTTCTTATCAGCGGTATCGCCCCGTTCCAGTTGGTACATATTCATCCGTTCCTTGACGGCAACGGCCGCACGTCCCGCCTGCTGTCAACGCTTTGTCTCTACAAGGCGGGATACGACTTTAAACGTCTTTTTACCATCAGTGAATATTATGACCGAGACCGGTCGACCTTTTATAAATCGATCCAAAGCGTACGTGAAAACGGCATGGATATGACCGTATGGCTCGATTATTTTATTACAGGTTTGGAAACCCAAATGATCGAGGTCAAAAAACGAGGAGAGCAAATCATACGGAGAGACGTACTGGTACAGAAGCATGGACTGAATGAGCGGCAAGGCAGGGCTATTGAATTCTTGCTGGGCCACGGGAAATTGACCATTCAGAATCTTGAATGACTATTCCGATGAATTCGACCATTAGTTCCGAGGGATTTCGACCAGCAGTTCCGAAGATAACCGTCCAGTAGTTCCGAGCCAAACTGTCCAGAAAGTCGGAGCGAAGCGACGCTGGTATTTTGTTATTACTCAGAGTGTGTTTTGTTAGTCAAGGCTGAATGTATTTTTCTCATTGAATCTCCGTCCAAAGCTATTTTGTGTGCATTGTGAATGAGGCGATCCAGGATGGCGTCAGCTATTGTTGGATCGCGGATATTGTCATGCCAGCTTTCGATGGGTAATTGGGTTGCAACGATAGTTGAAGCGAGTCCGTGTCTGTCCTCGATAACTTCCAAGAGGTCTCTGCGTTCCGGAGACGTCATGGGAGCGAGGCCGAGGTCATCGAGAATGATCACTTTGGTTTTTGCCAACTTGTTCATGAGTTTGGCATAAGTGCCATCGGCCCTGGCAATGGCGAGTTCCTGGAAGAGCCGTGGAATTCGGATATAGAAAGCGGAGTACCCGTTCCGACAGGCTCTGTTTGCCAACGCGCAAGCCAGATAAGTCTTTCCACCGCCTGTTGGGCCGGTGATGATGACGTTCTGTGCGTTTCTGATCCACTCACAAGCGGCCAGTCTGAGAATAACAGACTTGTCGAGCCCTCTGGGTGTTTTATAATCGATGTCTTCCAGACAGGCGTTGATTTTAAGTTTTGCGTTACTGAGTAGACGTTTCATGCGGCGATCCTCTTTCCAGGTCCACTGAAGATCCACAAGGAGGGCGAAACGGTCTTCAAAAGGGATGTCATTGATGGAGGGTTGTTGTAGTTGATCTTTGAAAGCATCAGCCATTCCGTTAAGTTTCATGGCATAGAGTTTTTCGAGTGTTTGTTCATTGAGCATAATCTATTCTCCTATCAGCGGTAATAGTGTTTTCCACGGATGTTGGGATGATTAAGAGGTTCCATATTTTCTGCTGTCTCAAAGAGGAAAGGTTGCCGGTCGAGCCCCTTCTTCAGGATGGAACGAACGCTTTTGCATGAGTAGGCATTTATGAAAAGAGCCCGTTCACAGGCCGCTTCGAGTCGTTCGGGGGTGTAAGTTTTTGCCAGGCGCATGATACCAAGAGAAGATCTGTAGCCCTGCTCCGGGTGTGTTCTGCTATCCAGGATTCGGGTGATGAGCCTTTTTGTTTTTGGCCCATTTTTTTCTGCCCAACGTATGAGCCTCGATGGTGTCCACTCAAGATATTTCTGATGGCTCTTTGGCATGTGCTCTGTGAGGGTTGTAAAGGCCCCTTGTCTGTAGCTTCTTTGATGACTGGCCACCCGCTTGTTTTTATACAGTACCTCCACGGTTCCGGAGGTAAGACGGACGTCCACCTGCTCCCTTGCAAGCTGGTAAGGTACGCTGTAATAGTGGCGGTAAATCTCGATATGGTAGTCAATATTGACCCTGGCCCTTTTCCATTCAGCAAACTCATATGGGCGTGATGGAAGGGATTTGAGAGCAGGTCGGTCTATGGTTTCAAACAACTGTCTTCGGGTGGTATCCAATTTTTGGAACTTCCGATTGTTGAGGTCGGTAAGTTTCTCGGCTATGGCTTGATTAAGTTCATTGAGGCTGAAGAAGGTGTGGTTTCTGAGCGCTGCCAGAATCCAGCGTTCAGCCACAAAGACTGCCGATTCGACTTTCGCCTTGTCTTTTGGTTTTCGAGATCGCGCCGGGATAACGGTAGTGCCGTAATGTTCTGCCAGATCCTGATAAGTAGGGTTGATATCCGGTTCATATCTGCAAGGCTTGGTGACACCTGATTTGAGGTTATCGGGAACTATGATTTCTGTTACGCCACCGAAAAACTCAAACGCATGGACATGGGATTTGATCCAGGAAGGCAGATCCTGCGACGGGGATGCCTCTGCAAAAGTGTAACTACTGCCCCCGAGGGTGGCCAGGAAGATCTGTGCTTTGGTGATCTCACCGGTTTTAGGATCCACTATGGAGGCCGTCTGTCCGGCATAATCAACGAAGAGTTTCTCCCCGGCCCGGTGCTCCTGTCTAAGGGAAAGATCCAGCTTTTTGGTCCATCGCCGGTAAAGATTGCAGAATTGGCTGTACTGATATCCGTCGGGGTTTGTCTGCTTGTATTCGTACCATAGAAGCTGCATGGTGACACTTTTTCTCTTCAGCTCCCGGTATAGGTATTCCATGTCAGGCATCCGGCGCTTGGCAGGAATAGATTTGTCCGTAGTGGAGAAAAGCAGATCCCCAAGGGAAGCGTCATCCAGGTCAGGGTCAATGGGCCATGAAAGTCCAGCCAATTTTGCCCTGAGAAGGTAATCGGCCACCGTACTGTGGGAAATAGAACAGCTTTCAGCAATCTTTCGGTTGCTTAAATTGTGTGCCCATTTCAGTCTCAAAACTTCTTTGATTTTACGCATAGATAATCTCCTTTTCGCCATGGATGTCTCCTCAAAAGTTTTTAAGGGACAGTACCCTTGGCAAGGTCAATTATCCAGCATCGCAAATTGATTTCAGCGAGCTCCGGACTGGTCGGAATGGTTCGGAACAGGTGGCCGGATTAAATCGGAATCGGTGGTCGGAATGAATCGGAATGAGTGGTCGATTTAGATCGGAATGGGTGGTCGGAATGCGTCGGAATACTCAAACAAACCGACAGTAATGGGAAAGCCTCGATTTCGCGCCTTTGAGGGCG
>JAJDNL010000183.1 GCA_022340745.1 Deltaproteobacteria bacterium | reverse complement strand
ATACGGTCGAGGTTATGGTATGGGTTACGGCCGGCATATGGGAGGCCCTGGTGGTTCATATGGTCAACATGGACCTTACGGCCACGGTGGCCCCCACGGTGGTGGGTACGGCTACGGCCCCTGTTGGAACTAAAAAACAATTCACCGCACAAATAGAAATACATTCAAACGATCCCTCTCCCCCACATGATGAGGAGAGGGATCGTCTTTATTCAACATCGAAAACCCGGTCCTCAGGGCCAGATCAGGGTTGAATGGCTTTGCCGGTAGAAGAGGTTTCAGGTTTCAGTGTTCAGGTTTCAGTTTTTTTGTTTTTCTTCCCTGGCACCTGACACCCGACACCTGAAACCCCAACACTTGGTGCTTGGGATTTGTTATTTTGCAATGCTCCATCACTCCAGCAGACTGCCGCAAGGGGGAAAGAGTATGGAGGCCCCCTCAGAGGGCAGTCCTAAGCCGGGTCCTTTGGGTCCGGATTTTTTTACTTATACCCGAAGGCCGTATTTTTTGTCCACCAGCTCGATGACCTGGGGCACGGTGTTTCCTTCCATCAATTTTGTCCAGATGAAATTTTTCTCCTCCACCGCTCCCTTGGGCATGTCGCACTTACACTCATCCAGAGGCAGCTCGCCACAGCCGCCGCAGGCGCATTTGAAATTCACCGCCACCTGACGAACTTGATCCTCGATCGAATTTGATCCTGGGGCCGTTGCCGCCTGGACCGCCGGTGACTGGCCCGTTGCCGGTTGGATGGGAATAGGCTGTGATGAGGTCGCCTGGATTGGCGCGATATTTCTCGTGTTCTGGCTCGGAGAAAACATTGTTTTGGCGGTAACACCAGCCAGCAAAATAAGGGCAATGACGGTGGTAATCTTCCAGAAATTCGGCTCTTTTGTCTGAACTGGTTGTTGCCGAGGCAGTGATCTCCGTGCTTTTTTCTTTTTTGCCATGGTCTTTATCTCCGTATATCTATAATTAAGTTTTCTGTTCCTGATTATCAAAGGCAATATGCCCCTGGAATTACACGGGATCAGCATACAACTGCTTGAATAGCACCCCTTGACCCGTTCAGCGGAACATCTTCCACCAAGAGACCGTCGGAAATCCGCAGCATCCGACGGGCGTAGCCAGCGCACTCGGGGCTGTGGGTTACCATGACGATGGTCATCCCTTCTTCATTGAGACTCTGCAAGAGATCCATCACCTCTCGGCTGGTCTTGGTATCGAGATTTCCTGAGGGTTCGTCTGCAAAAAGAATGGGAGGCTCATTCACAATGGCTCGAGCAATGGCCACGCGCTCTTGCTCCCCTCCGGAAGTTTGTCCCGGCAACCGGTGAGACTTGCCATTAAGCCCTACCCGTAACAGGGCATCTTCGGCCAAGGCCCGCTTTTTCTTACTGCTCATCTTCACTGTGACCAGGGGAAGCATAACGTTCTCGAGCAGAGTCAGGTAGGAAACGAGATGAAAACTCTGGAAGACGAAGCCCAGAAATTCCCTACGGAAGTCAGCTCTCTGATCTTGTCCCAGTTGATAGATCTCAAGCCCATCCACCGAGTAGTTGCCAGTTGTAGGGGTGTTCAGGGCTCCCATCATTGAGAGCAGGGTGGACTTGCCTGCACCCGATTGTCCCATCACGGCCACAAACTCGCCCATGTCGATCTTAAAACTCATGCCTCCCACGGCCATAACCGCGGCTTCACCGGAACCGTACTGCTTGAATAGATTCTCCGCTTGAATGTAGCTCATAGCATTTCTCCTAGTAGCTCGGATGATCCACGAATGGCCTGCTGCGACCGCGGATCAAACTGTCCTTCCGGTCGTCCTCGGGCGCCGGACCCTGCGACGCACTTTTCAAGTACGCCTCGGATCCAACCCCCTGCGGTTGCCGGCTGGCACACCCTTCTCCACGGTCTCGCGACGTCAATTCGCGAAACATCCGAGCTACAGTGCCCTGAGGGCATCAGTGGGGTCGATCCGAGCCGCAAGAAGAGCAGGATAAATACTTGCAATCAAACCCATCAGTACAGCTGCAGCAAGTGCCCCGGCGGCCAGTATGGGGTCGAAGACCACATCAATTCCACTGGTCCCGTTAAAAAAGGGAAGGGCGGCTTTGGTGGAACCAAAACCTGCAAAATAGCCCATAATCCCGGCCAGGGTTGCAAGTATCCCTGCTTCCAGAAGAACTATCTGCATTACATGACTCCTGCGAAACCCCATCGCTCGAAAGATGCCGATTTCAGCAGTCCGCTCCCTAACGCTTCCCATCATGGTGACGAGAACCACAAGACTGCCCACCAGCACCAGTATGACTGAAACACCGTAGGAAAATTTCCTGAAATGGGATAGGGTTTCCATGCGACCTTGCACCACCTGCTGGATAGCCATCACTTTGGTCCCAGGGAGCGCCCTTGAAATCTGACTCACCATGGCCTCAATAGGACAGGCAGTGCAAAGTGCTGCCACCTCGACCATTGAAACCCGACCTTCTTTGTGCAGAAGCGATTGGGCTGTGTCCAGGCGGGCGAAGACGAGCTGGTCGTCCTGGGAACCAGTGGGCGCAAGTACACCCGATACTAGAAATGTGCTGCCCTTGATCTTTACATGATCTCCAGTTTGCAGATTCAGAATGCGGGCTGCTTCGGTTCCCAAAAGGACATCGTAATCACCAGGAACAGCTCCTTCTATTTTCCACCAGGGCTTCAAGATTTCTGCGGCTTGAAAGTCCACACCCGCAAGGAGCACCTTGCGGGTGTTCACCTCGATAGCGCCTAGGACCATAGGACCCGTGGCGGCTACATTGGCCGCATTTTTGATAGACTTTATCCTTCCTAGGTCAGCCTGCCTAATTTCCTGCATTTCAAAGGAAACGCCTCCGAGAGAGAGTCCCCCGTATGTAAGAGAGAGGTTTTCTGTTCTCGGCAAGACCAAGATGTTGGCTCCGTACTCTTCAAGTTTTTGCTGAATGTCGCGGTTCATCGCTTCAATGAGTCCAAGGAGGGCCACCGCCGTGGAGACCGCGATAAGGAGCCCGGCCAGGACAAACCCGGCTTTGGCTTTGCGGCGCCTGATGTTGCGCAGCGCAATATCCTTGAGTTTCATTCTTAGCTCCTCCTGGAAAGATCAAAGTACTGAACACCCTGAAGTATGTCGGCCGTCTGTATAATAAGCTTGTTACCCACTACTGTTCTCTCCAGCGGTGCGGGATTGCAGCCACCCTTGATTTCGTTTACCTTGACGGAGGCAAAGCGCTGGCCGCAATTGCGGCAAACCATGAAGTCTCCATCCTGGTAGTATCCTTTACCCTCACGCCAACAGACGTCGCAAGCGTCGTATGCAGCCCGGATAATTCCGT
This sequence comes from Deltaproteobacteria bacterium, assembly GCA_022340745.1. Lineage (GTDB taxonomy): Bacteria > Desulfobacterota > Syntrophobacteria > BM002 > BM002 > BM002. Next base: position 18,905 of record JAJDNL010000183.1, on the reverse strand, counting down.
CAGAGCTTCTGAGGATGAAGAAGCGGACTGTAATTCCATTACCAGCTGGGTATTGGAAGTACTTGGCTTGTCCATCACTGAAGGCTTGTACCGGGAAGGACACTTCTGTGGCCGTGACTTCAGGTTGAATGGACGATGTTCGGGCTTGGGGCTTGTTGTCAAAACCAGTCTGAAACAGGTAGAAGGCCAAACCGGCTACCACCACAACCGCGATTACAGCCAAGGTTCGAAGGGGTGACTGGCTCTGCGTTCCAGTATTGAGGATCATTTCTTTTTTTGAGGCGCTCTTTTCCGCCACATCATTTTTACTTCTTTTTTTCTTACTCATAGCAAGCTCCACATGAGAAAGTTTTCAGGCAAAGGAACAGCAACCGTGTCCCGGTTTCCATATTTGTATCGAGGAAATTGGGTGGACCGCCCCGGCACCCATGAATCAACCCAACGAAAGGGAACCACCAAAACGCTACAGCCTTTGCTTCAGTTCATAAATTCGGTCAGAACCGAGAAAGCTCAGGCAGATGACACACGGGCGCATAGGGTTAGTCAGTAGGGATCAAATCAGGAGTGTACGTGTTTGCAAGTAGAGTGGCACGCTGGGGCCTCTCATATCGGGACTAATTGAGGCGGCCAGGTGAAAGTGGGGTTGGGATAAGAATAGAACATTGTTTGCCGATGCAGCAATCTTAACCCTGACAAGATTTAGCTTTGCGGCTGGGGCTGCAAGAGCATACTCTTTGATGTCAGAAGAAGACTCTGAGGCGCGAGGGCAGGGAGCGGTTTTGAGGTCGGAGCAGCAATCAGAGAGGAGATCAGCGGCAGGCATACTCATTTTCCCATGAAGGGTGTCGCTTTTGGGTTGAACACAGCACTGTGCCTTGCAGCTGGGGTTGGCCGGAGCAATGCCGGCGGTAAGCAAAGAAATTGCGATTACCAGTGTTACTATCTTTCCAAATGATTGCCGTAACAAGGGGACTCATCTCCTCAATTTTTATTGCCTACTATTTTAATCGGAAACTAGTTGCGAGTCAACATTTTTGGCATGGGCTTAATAGCCAGCAGTCACGAGTCAGGGTCAAAGACAAGAGCATTAGAAAATCTCCTTTCTCCAGGGTTAGCCTACATATCCTTGCAAACATAAAATGCTTCTGTTAATACATCTAGGCGGGTGGGGCCCGGTTGCCGGGCAGTGCGCAGGGGCACGGGCTGGGTGCTGGTACATTCCATCCCCACATTTTCCTGTATTTGACATACGAAATACTAGTAGGAGAGGCTATAAATGGACTTTCTAGAGTTAACCAGACGAAGATACAGTGTACGGTCTTACAAATCAGATCCGGTGGAAAAGGAAAAGCTGAGCCGAATTCTCGATAGTGCCCGACTGGCTCCAACGGCAGCAAACCGGCAGCCCTACCAGTTAATCGTCATTCACACTGCAGACCGTGAAGCAGAACTGCTGAGAATTTATAGCAAAGTATGGTTTGTAGAGGCGCCGATTGTCATCTGTGCCTGCGGTATGCCTGCTAAAAACTGGGTCAGGAAAGACGGAAAAAACTACAACGACGTGGATGTTGCCATTGTCATGGACCATCTGATACTGGCCGCCACTGCTGCAGGGCTTGGAACCTGTTGGATCGCGGCCTTTGATCCTGCAGCAGCAAGGGAAGTTTTAGGGTTGCCGGACGGTATTGAGCCTCTTGCCTTCACTCCGCTGGGCTACGCAGCAGATCAACCCCCGCGCAAGAAAAGAAAGCCGCTCTCCGAACTGGTAAGATATGAGAGATGGTAGCGGTCAGCAGGCGGATTGCGGATTGCGGATTTCAAAAAAGAGAGGACAGGAGGTAGTTGAGAGGGACTCAATTTTGATTGTTTTTCTCCAGGATTCTGACTCCTTGCTTTAAGCCCTATGGCTCTTTGAATACGAAACGCTAAATGATAAATGATGAAATGAAACGGGGTGGGAAATGGTGGAATACGATTTAAAATCGTTGCTGGAAAAGCTGAGGGATGAAAAACCTCTGGTGCACAACATCACCAATTATGTGGTGATGAATTTTACCGCCAACACACTCCTGGCAATGGGCGCTTCACCAGTTATGGCTCACGCCGCAGATGAGGTGGAAGAGATGGTTTCACTTGCCGGTGCGTTAGTGATAAACATCGGTACTCTTTCAAAACATTGGATTGAATCAATGCTAAAAGCGGGCCGAAGAGCAAACGAACTCGGCGTGCCCATCATTTTGGACCCGGTGGGTTCTGGGGCGACGTCCCTTCGAACAAATACATTCAGAAACCTGGTAAAAGAGCTGAGGCTATCAGTGGTGCGTGGCAACGGCTCAGAGATCCTCTCCATCGCTTCGGATTCCATTAGAACGAAGGGTGTTGAGACTGCCCATAGAGCTGAGCAGGCCCTTGAGACAGCGAGAGAGGTGGCCACAGAGATCGACTCAGTTGCTGCCATCACTGGCCCGGTGGATCTGATCACGGATGGAGAGAGGGTGATTCGCTGCTCTAACGGCCATCCGATGCTCGGTTCTGTGACGGGCACCGGATGCGCGGCTACTGTAACAATCGCAGCCTTTGCCAGCGTGACAAATGACCCGCTTGAAGCCACCGCCGCAGGTCTTGCCTTCTTTGGATTGGCTGGAGAGCATGCCGGGACCAAGACAAGTTCTCCGGGCTCCTTCCTCATATCTTTGTTGGATGCTCTTTACGAGATTACTCCCGCAGAGTTTCAGGCCCAGGCTCGTCTCGAAACAGTCTAATTAGTGCCCATCCGGAGACCGCGTTTATGGGTGTCATTCTGAGGAGTCCCGCTGGGGCGGGTCGACGAGGAATCTCATAATGAGAAAGTCCGCAGAGATTCTCCGTGGAGTTAAGCCTGCATACACCGAAGGGTTTAGAATGACCTGGAGGAGTTTCCGGACGGATATTAATAAGAAAAGCATCCCAGCTAGGGGAAAGACACCGGTCATCGAATAAGGGATTGCTAGGGCTAGTCTAAGTAATTTCCTTTCTCGAACTCTGCCTGGAGATAGCCCGAAGATAAAGAGGAAATGAATTCACGGTCTGCTTCTGAAATCTCGAGAAATCGGACGCCCATGCCACAAGGGGTAGCGTCTTTCTCTGAACCATAGGGATAGGACCAGGTTACCTCGGAAGGAATATCCAGGTAACGGCTGTTTGGGAACATGATGAGCACCCTAATCTTCTCCTCAGGAGGAAGCGGGCGCTCACAGAAAATGAAGGCCCCTTCCGGGCTGATATTTCTTGTCTCAGCTATCAGGGCGCCACGGTTTGTGAGTATAACGACGGGCCAACTCGCTTTGCTCCTCGGGTATTTTCGCGCTTCATCCCACTGCAATGTATCCAAAGCTATACCTCCATTGATGCAGCTTTGAAGTCTCACCCTGGTGCCCGAGCAAGTTCAAGTAGCCTTAAGTCGACAGAAAAACTACCTTTTTAAGATCTGAAAACTTCTTGGCTGAAAGGGAGAAAGTCTCACTACTCCAAACGGATTAAGCAACTCCTATGCCAGAATATTTTCCAGGCGGGTTTGCACTCATCTTCCAAGTTTCACTGAAGGCTCAAAAACCTCAGCCACAGCTCTTTGCGCTAGTTTCTTGAGAGTCATTACCTGAGGATTCCATAGGGCTTCCAGACTCGGATAGTAATAAGGGTCCAGTGCTTTACTTAGGTGTCGAGCAAAGTGTTGTGCCTCTCTACCTTTTTTTTCTGCATAACATTTTGAATATTCGGTAAGACGTGCAGTGGGATGGAGAGGGTCACCTAATTTAATTTTTACATCGGGTGGTGGCGAAATGAAAATTATCTCTTGCAGTTTGGTCATCCCGAGATCTTGGCAAAATCTTATAAGATGTTTTGCAACTTGGCCACTGTAATACCGAACGAGTTCATAGTTTGTTTTTTTTCTAAGGAGTTTTCTGGTTGAAACGTAGTTGGGTATTATCTGAGATGTAAGAAAAGAAGTGAAACAAAGGAGTTCAAAAAGAAGTCTTAACTCGACTCCTTCGGTGACCTTGCGAGGTTTCATCGACAATTTTCTGGCTTTTGAACTTTCACAGAATGTAATGTAAAGGTCAGAGATTTTTTTGACGACACTCTCTTGTGCAAGGTTGCGTTCAAGAGAAAAGACGGTAGCTTTCGCCTTCACATCCAATTCTGCTTCTGCATACAGAGCCATAAGAGACTTGTTCGTGTCGATTGTAGCTGAATATTGTTCGGTGGTAATCATCTGCCCCAATGGGTCCTTACGTTACAAGACCATGATGAAGATTGCAAGAAAAAGGGAATGAGGATTGTAGATTGTAGATTTCAGCTTTAACAAAGGCCTATTAATGGGCTCAGCAGGGTAACTACACGTTCCCTCTTCCCTCGAAAGACTATGTCGCAATTCGTCATCCCGGCCAAGTCCGACTGGGACGGACGCGAGCCGGGATCCAGACAACGCCCCCCCGAAGGAGGGGCACCAGACACCAAATGATGTTATTGACCTTTCACTGGATTCCGGATCTCGCTCCGCAGAGCTGAGCTCGTCCGGAATGACGGGTTTGGAAATTATGACTTTCCTAGCAGCGAAAATATTCTTGCGGAGCTGAGTTAATAAACGTTTTTAAGAGTTGAAATCTGCAATCTACATTCTGCAATCTGCAATTATGTCAGGACCTGTATACAGTATATATAATATTTACTATACTAGATTACTCGTATCCGCAGTCCGATTCAGGCGGAAAGCTGAACTATCCGGGCTAGATCTAACAGCAATAAAATAGGGGGAGGTGCACGTGGCCAAGACGATCATTATAAAGAATTTTCCGGAAGATCTGCACCGCAAGGCCAAAGCAAAGGCAGCACTAGAAGGAATTACCTTAAAAGCCCTCATCATTAGACTGCTGGAGACGTATCTTAAAGAATTTAAGCCTTGAAGTGAGGAGAAAATTATTCAAAATAGAAAACCCGGTCCTCGGGGGCAGGTCAGATCGCTTGGAGCATAGTGCATGGCGCATAGCAAAAAAAGAGTAAACGGTGAACACTAGCGGAGCCAAAGCATAATCGGTTTACTGTTCACCTCGTGCTATGCGCTCTGCGTCATGGGGGAAGCCCAAAGACGGGTCCTTTGGGTTCGGATTCTTTACTCACAAAGAAAGAAGAGGGGGTAACAAATTCGTTGATGTCCGAGAAACAGAAAGTCGACTACTCATTATATTTGGTGACAGACAGGGCTTTGTCACTGGGCCGGAGCAATCTCGAGGTTATCGAGGCCGCGGTTAGCGGGGGAGTAACACTTGTGCAACTTCGGGAAAAAGAGGCCAGCACGCAGGAGTTTTACCAAGAGGGTCTAAAAATAAAAGACTACCTGGAAGCTGCACATATACCCCTGATCATAAATGATAGAATCGATATTGCTCTTGCCCTGGACGCTGATGGCGTCCATCTGGGGCAGGAGGACCTACCTGTCGACGCGGCTCGAAAGATACTCGGGCCGCACAAAATAATCGGTGCCTCAGCATTCAACGTGGAAGAGGCTGTGGCTGCAGAGTCAAGGGGAGCCGACTATCTGGGACTGTCACCAATCTTCGTTACAGGGACCAAGCCCGAATTAGTAGCAGAGATAGGGATGAAAGGAATATCGTCCTTGAGGCGGGCGGTGAAAATTCCTCTTGTGGGGATCGGTTCTATGAATCAGTCGAATGCATACGAGGCGGTCAAGATGGGGTTGGATGGTGTTGCGGTGGTTTCTGCCATATGTTCCCAGGAGGATCCGAAGGCAGCCGCCGCAGCCATCAAAGCCGAAGTACTTCGAGCAAAGGAGTCATTTTGAAAGCATGTAGCCGTCCTGATGCGATAACGAATAAGAACCACAGAGACACAGAGGTCACAGAGGAGGTGGGTTTTTCCCTGGTCGGGAGACGGCGGCCAGGGAAAAGTGCCTCCGCCTTCGGCGGCAGCCCTTTAAACAGAAAATCACATTTTTTATAAGGCAATTGAATGTAAGGAACTTGCCTTGAGCGACGCCTTCTTTTGCCCGATCGTCGTCTCCCGATCGGGCAAAAATAAGATTCGCTCTGTGTTCTCTGTGCCTCTGTGGTTAACGAAATGGGAAGAAGTGCTGGCTGTCACCACCGAAGACAGTATTATAGTCCCGGCGAGGGAACTGCAATGAAACTAAGAGACATTGGTGAATTTGGGTTTATTGAACGAATAAAAGACGGTTGTCTCATCAGAGACGAAAACGTCATAAGCGGAATAGGCGATGATTGCTGTGTATTCAAGACCTCCGCTGAGGTGGCTAGCCTGCTGACAACCGACATGCTGGTGGAACAGATTCATTTTCTCCTGGAGGCAATACCCCCGTATCAGCTGGGGAGAAAATCGCTGGCAGTCAACATGTCCGACATTGCCGCAATGGGGGGCACTCCGAAGGAGGCGGCAATATCCGTTGCCATTCCTGACACGGTTAATTTGGGATTGTTGGATGCTCTTTACGATGGCATGAAATCAATGGCGCATGAGTTTGAGGTAAATCTTCTCGGAGGTGACACCACTGCATCGCCAGGCCCCTTGATTATCAACATCGCACTGGTGGGTGAGGTTCGAGAGGAGGAGGTCCTTTACAGATCCGGCGCCAAGGTAGGCGATGTGGTCTTTTTGACGGGGCCTGTTGGATCTGCCGCCGCAGGTCTCGATATCATACTGAAAGGGAGAGGGTCTGATGAATGGGGAGAACTAATTGAGGCCCATCATAATCCTCACCCCCAGATAAAGACAGGGCGGACCATTGCCAGCATGAAAGTGGCAAACTCGCTCATCGATGTCTCCGATGGTGTTGCTGCGGACTTGGGTCACATTTGTACAGAATCAAGATTGGGGGCAATCGTCGAAGAGAAAATGATCCCAACGACGGAACAATTTAGAGCGTATTGTGAGAAATTCCAGGAGGACTCACGACGTCTTTCACTTCATGTGGGAGAGGATTACGTCCTACTGGGGACTGTACCTGCAGAGTCGGCTGCCAAACTTCAGGAAGCCCTTGCATCCAACGGTTGCCACTTTCACTCCATTGGGAAAACTGTGGCTGGGTCGAGCCTGAGACTCGAAAGTCGCGATGGTTCTGTAGAGGTGATTGGAGCAAGCGGCTGGGATCATTTCAGATAGTCTGGTACCCATCCAAGCGGCGGATTCCGGCATGACGGAATCGCTGAATCCTTCCACGATAGACTTTATTCAACATCGAAAACCCGGTCCTCAAGGCTAGTCCACGATCCCGCCTCGCGGGGGTCAGCGCTGAATGGCTTTGCCTGTTAGGATTGCGAGCTCTTTTTTGAGTACTGGAGGAATAGAAATTCCAAAACACAAATCACAAATATCAAATAAATCACAATGACCAAAATCCGAAATTCCAAACTTGTTTTTTGTTTTGGTCATTAAATATTGGAATTTGATATTTGTTTGTAATTTGGTGCTTGGTATTTGATATTTTGTAGTGCTCCATCACTCCAGCAGACTGCTGCAAGGTGGAAAGAGTATGGGAGCCCCCTCAGGGGGCAGTCCAAAGCCGGTTCCTCTGGGTCGGGATTCTTTTTTGGCGATCTCAATTGGCATAGATCATGCTAAATAATCCCCAATACATTTCATCAGAATCTCACCAGAAAGATAGATAATAGATCGGTCGAGGCAAGCGATTCGTGAAACATCCGGGCTTAGAAAAGAGGGAGCCATGAGAAAAGGTTTGCTTGCATTCCTTTTGTGTCTGTTCCTTCAGTGGAATCTGGCGCCTCCCGTTTGTGCCGCTAGGCCAGTGAAAGTGGGAGTACATGATAACCAGCCGCTGTCATTTGTTGATGCAAATGGTCAGGCAAAAGGCTTCCTCATAGATATCCTTGAATACATTGGCTCCAAAGAGGGATGGCGCCTAGAGTATATTCCAGGTTCTTTGGCGGAATGTCTTGAGAGACTGAAAAGGGGCGAAATAGATCTGGCCGTTGGCATTGAATACTCTCGAGAAAGAAACAGAGTCTACGATTTTACCTACGAGGATATATTCACTGATTGGGGTGTAGCCTACACCCAAGAAGATTCGGATATAAATCAAATTGTTAATTTCGATAATAAGAAAATAGCCGTCGTTCACGATGATATTCATTATCAAAACTTAAGAAACCTAGCTAAACAACTTAAATTGAAATGTAGGTTTGTAGAAGCATATGAATACGATGCTGTTTTAAAACTCATTGAGCGGAAGAAAGTAGACGCAGGTGTTGTCAATCGATTGTATGGTCTAGAATTTGAAAAGGACTATCGGGTTAGTAGAAGCCCTATCATTTTCAGCCACACGGAAGTCCACTTTGCAGTGCCCAAAAAGAAACATCGCGATCTCATTCGAGCGATTGACAAACATTTGGCCCCCCTGAAAAGCGACAAACGTTCGATCTATCATCAAGCACTAGACAAATGGACTCCTACCAATGTGAAATGGCAATTACCGAAATGGTTTGTGGGAATATTGGCGGCTGCCGGCGGATTATTACTATTGTTCTTTGTAACCGGTTTGATTCTCAGAGCACAGGTAAAGGCGAAGACTGCTGAACTTTTTCTGGTAAATGAGGAGATGCGGGCTGAGATTGCAGAGCGCAAACGAGTTGAAGAAGCCCTTAGGCTTACACAGTTCTCTGTCGACAAGGCGGGAGACGCAGTTTTCTGGATGGGACCCGATGCCAAATTTATCTACGTAAACGATACCGCTTGCTCCTCGCTTGGATATTCACGTGAGGAACTGTTGTCAATGAGGGTGCATGACATAGACCCAAACTTCCCAGAGGTAGCCTGGCCAGAGCATTGGAAAGAAGTCAGAAGAAGAGGAGCTTTTATAGTTGAGTCTCAGCACCGAACCAGGGAAGGTAAAGTCTTTCCGGTTGAGATTAAGGTTAATTATCTGGAATTTGAGGGGGAAGAATACAATTGTGCTTTCGCACGAGACATAACCGAGCGCCAGGAAGCCGAAAAAGAAAAAGAAAAGATGCAAGTTCAACTGCGCCAAGCTCAAAAAATGGAAGCAGTGGGCACCCTTGCCGGAGGCATTGCCCACGACTTTAACAACCTGCTTCAGGCTGTTCAGGGATATGCCCAGCTACTTCTTTTAAGAAAAGATGGCGACGATGACGGGCAGCGGGAACTTCAGCAAATTGTCCGCGCCGCCGAAAGAGGTGCAGACCTCACCCAACAGTTACTCACCTTTAGCCGCAAGGTGGAAAGCGAACTTCAGCCCATCGACTTTAATCGTGAGGTGGAAAATGTAAGGCTATTGCTGGAGCGGACTATTCCCAAGATGATAGAGGTTGAATTTCGTTTGGCAGAAGACCTCAAGATGGTTAATGCAGACTCCGGCCAAGTAGAGCAGATCCTCATGAACTTGGTGGTAAATGCCAAGGATGCTATGCCCGACGGTGGAAAACTAGTAGTTGAAACGGCCAATGTCACCCTGGATCAAGACTACTGCAGAATCCATCGCGTTGCTCATCCCGGAAACTACGTCCAGTTAACAGTTACTGACACCGGTCACGGCATAGATAAGATGACCATAGAACACATCTTTGAGCCCTTCTACACCACAAAAGAGACCGGTAAGGGTACTGGTCTGGGATTGGCCACGGTGTATGGGATAGTCAAAAGCCACAATGGCCACATTGTGTGCTACAGCGAGCCTGATGAGGGCACTACCTTCAAGGTCTATCTGCCAACCATTGATTCTACCCAAGAGGCCAGGAAGGCAGAGGAGCATCTGACCGCGCCCGAGGGAGGAAACGAGACCATTTTGCTCGTGGACGACGAAGAATCGATCCGCGGCCTAGGCACTCAGATACTGGAAGAGTTTGGCTACACTGTTCTCACGGCCGCTGACGGCGAAAGTGCGTTGCGGCTCTACGGTGAGGAGCAAGAGAAGATCGACCTGGTTATCCTCGATCTGATTATGCCTGGCATGGGAGGAAAACTCTGTCTGGTTGAGCTGTTGAAGATCAATCTGGAGGCTAAGGTAGCCATTGCCAGTGGCTACTCTCCAGACGGACCCACAAAAGAAATCCTAAAAAACGGGGCGAAAGGTTTTATCAGCAAGCCGTATGACCTGCGAGAAATGTTGAGAGTTGTACGCGAAGTCTTGGATCAAAATTAAGTCCCTTCCTCACCCCCATCCGGCAAAATCCCTTTTGACCAACTCCAAGCTCTTGTGCTAGGTTAAACTAAGCAATATTGGTTGGTTGAGCATGAGGCACAACTTGCAGTGAGGTCGAGTTCACCAGTTTGAGAAAGTGGGGGAAACATCTGGTAAAAGATCTAGAAGCTGAGGGGGGGAGCCGACAATGTCGAAACGAACGCTCACAGTTCAGGACATTATGTTGATGCAGAGACAGCTTGAGGCCGCTGAGCAGCTCAACAACATTCTCGGACAGGCTGTTGCTGAAATAGGGGATGCTGTAAGTGGGATTGAGTCAGCCACCGTTGAGGACAGAAAGGTAGCTGCAGCCTTGGACAAGATCAAAAGCGCTATCAACAAACTGGAGAAGGAAGTGGAGGAATTCACCAAGGGATTGAAGTAAGACCCAGAACTGAGGCGCAATCTAACTCTCCGCAGGTTCTTGTGCACCCGCAATCAAACTGTGGCATCATGCATATGCTTCGCAAGCCAGTAGCATCCAAGGCGGGCCACAGTTCCCGCTCGAAAATGCTACAGCGAGCGCATTCCCCGCAGCGACACGACTTGAGCGACTCGACCTGAGCGACTCGACCTGAGCGACTCGACCTGAGCTCGTCGACAGGTCTCGTCGACAAGTCTTGCTGCGGGGAGCTTCAATATAGCAACCGATTCTCCCGCCCTTGTACTCTGGTCTCAGCCATGACTCTGAACGCTTTCTTCTTTTTACTTGTATCCCACGTGCTGGGAGACGCGATCTTTACCTCGTACAGGCTGGCTGTTCTTAAGCGGAGTCAAAGATTGTCCGACCAAGTTCTGGCAATCATCTGCCACAGTAGCGTGCACGCCCTCTTTGCCGGCCTGCTTTTACTCATATTAGGCAGGCTTTGGCTCAAAGGGGCCTTGTTGGTTCTGGTCCTACACTCTGGCATAGATTTTCTTCGGTGTAGGGTGGAAATGAGACTGTTTGGCCCCGGCAGGATACATGTGAAACGTTCAGAGCTTATTGCCTGGATATCAGGAAAGAGTGGAGATCAGGGGAAGATGAGCATGAGCAACCTGTGGCCCTGGTTTGTCATTCACCTCATGGATCAGGGGGCTCATCTGGGAAGTCTATACGGGATAGCCCTGATTGTTTGAACGAGAGAAGATTACAGGGGCGGAAAGAGCTCAACTTGACATGCCACCATCTGTCGAGGCAAAATGGTCTTCAGTGACTGCCGGACTTAGATTTTCACACTCGGTTTCCCCGTTCAATAGATAGAGTTCTGTCTCGTCATCAATCACAAAGACTGAGGTTTCAGGTTTCAGTGTTCAGGTTTCAGTTTTTTTGTTTTTCCTCCCTGACACCCGACCCCTGAAGCCCTGAGACTTAGTGCTTGGGTTTGTTATTCTGCAATGACCCACCACTCCAGCAGCCTGCCGCAAGGGGGTAGGAGTATGGGAGCCCTTTAGGGGACCCAAGGGCGGGTCTTTTGGCCCCGGATTCTTTACATGTGTTTCTGAGGTAACCACGATGGCTAGCAGCAAGAAAGAAAAGAAGGAAAACAACAACAGTCTGAGCCACGAAACGAATATGATGAAGACACTGTGGGATATTAGTCAGTCTCTTTATCAATATATTGAAATCGATGATCTCATTTTGCATATTATCAAGCAAATGAAAGAAGTAATGGAGGCAGAAGGTGTCTCTGTTATTTTACATAAAGAAGAAAAAGACGAATTAGTGTTTTGTTGGGCGGAGAGTGATCCGGATGGCCTCGTGACAAAATTAAAAGAAATGCGTTTTCCTGTAGATAAAGGCATTGCCGGCAGTGTATTTCATAGTGGAAAAGCAGAGTTAATCCCTAACATTTCTGAGGATGCCCGCCATTATAAGAAGATCGACTATTCCACTGGTTTTGAAACAACTTCCATGATAGCTGCTCCCCTACGAAAAAAAGAAAAAACTGTCGGTGTTCTCGAGGTTATTAACAAAAAGAGAGGAAGTTTTGATGAAGAAGATCTCACCTTTGTCACAACACTTACCCCAATAATAGCCATGGCTTTAGAGAATGCCCGGATGTATGCTGAGCTACATGGGTCATATAAAGAATTAGAGGCTGTCAGTAAAGAACAGGATACATTGCTCAGGCACACTCAGGAGGAGAACATAATCCTTCGACAAGAAATTGAAGGACGCTATAGTTTTTCCGAGATAATCGGAAACAGCAAAGTGATGATGGATTTGTTCAGACTCTGTGAAAAAGTGATGGATTTAGACATAACAGTCCTGATCGAGGGAGAGACAGGTACAGGAAAGGAACTGGTTGCCCGCTGTATTCACCACAACAGTCCAAGGAAAGACAGACCATTTGTCTCTCAGAACTGCGGCGGCATTCCAGAGACCCTACTCACGAGTGAGCTTTTCGGCCATAGGAAAGGGGCTTTCACCGGGGCCATTGCCAACAAGAAAGGGCTCTTTGAAACCGCTCATGGCGGTACAATCTTTCTTGACGAGGTAGGGGAGATGTCGCCCGCAATGCAGACGAGTCTTTTGCGGGTCTTACAAGATGGTGAGATCAGAGCAGTGGGCGCAGACCACTACAAGAAAGTAGATACTAGGGTGATATCAGCAACCAACAGAAATTTGGAGGAAGAAGTGGCCCAGGGAAGATTCCGAGAAGATCTCCTCTACCGCCTCAATGTATTTACTATCAAGGTGCCGCCACTGCGCGAAAGGACAGGCGACATTCGACTTCTGGCGGACTATTTCGCGGATAAGTACAGCCAAAAGATAGGCAGACCTATAAAAGGTCTGAGTCGGGAAGTATTGCAGTGTCTGGAGAACTACCCGTTTCCCGGGAACGTTAGAGAACTGGAGAATGAGCTTGAAAGGGCAGTGGCCTTGGCGCAGGATGAGGGTATTATAGAGTGCTCATGCCTTTCAGAAAAAATAGTCGGAAGGGCGGCAAAGATGAGACCTGAGTTGAATGTGCAAGGAACCCTCAAAGAGATGGTTGAAGCATTGGAAAAGTCCGTTTTGTCCCAATTGTTGGAAAAGCATGGTGGGAACAGGACCAGAGCAGCTAAAGAACTAGGCTTGAGCCGATACGGACTTATAAAAAAAATGCAGAGATACGGATTTTAACCCGCATCATGTACAAACAGTTTCATGCATAATGCTGGTTTGCCAACAGATTAGAACCGTGGCCGACAGCAATAACAAGTGGTCGATGCTCTTATCTGTACGAAGTAATGCAGAGAGGTTTTATTTTGAATACTAGTCCCTCCAGTGCCAACGAAGCCAATGTTGCCAAACGTTTAAAAAATCTGGTCAAAGCAAGCCAGTCGCTTGCGGGCACAGAGTCCCTGGATGACTTGCTGCCTCAACTTCTGGACTTAGCCCAGGAAGTGACTGACGCGGAGGCTTCGTCCATTTTGCTTTACAATTCAAAACTCAATGTACTTGAGTTCTCTTTGGCCAAGAATGAGGCTTTGGGTGAAACAACAGAACAAATCCTCAAAAAAAACGTCGAACTGAAAATGGGCGAGGGGCTTGCTGGATGGGTTGCGGTTAACCGCAAGCCAGTTATCATCGAAGATGTACAGCAAGACACCAGATTTTTTAAGGAGGCTGATCATTACACCGGATTTCACACCCGAACTCTCCTGTGCGTTCCCATTGTCTACGGTAAAGAATTGTTGGGTGTGATAGAGGTCCTCAACTCGAAGAACAAGCCATGTTTCAATGCAGAGGATGAAGAAATTTTGGACAGTTTTGCCCATCTGGCCGGAGTGGCCATAATCCGGTCAAGACTCCTGGAGACCCAACTCAAGCAGCAAAAATTGCGCATTGAACTGGAAGCTGCATCCCAGATCCAATCGCAGTTTTGGCCAGAATGTCCAAAAATGGAAGGTGGGAGCAATATTTGGGCTGTGTCGTTGCCAGCAGCTTTCGTTGGTGGTGATCTGTACGATATCATCCCTATGCCCGACGGCAGTTGGCTCGTCTATGTGGCCGATGTTTGTGGCAAAGGTCTTCCCGCTGCCCTGGTGATGGTTGCTTTGTGGGCGAGGATTCGCAGCGAAGCGTCAGTGCAACAAGAAGTTGATAAGGTGCTGAAGAGTATAAACAGTGCCATGTACAGTCTGCTGGGCAAGGAGGGGTTTTTTGCCACCATCATACTTGGTAAGTATTGGCCAGCAACCGGAAGAATGCAGCTGGTGAGAGGAGGACATCTCTTCCCCTTATGGTTTGTGGGGAAGGGGTTGGGCAAGATCCCTGAATTGAGAGGTATATCCTTGGGCGTCGTACCGAGCCCAGATTATGAAACAGAAGAAATTATCATAGAACCCGGGCAATCGATTCTTTTTATTACTGACGGAGTCACTGAAGCCAGAAATGAAAGTGATGAGTTGTTTGCCAATAACCGCTTGCCCGAATTTATCAAGACGGCAAATGGGCCGCCATGGGGCAACAAGTTGTTGGATGAAATCCAAACCTGGCGGGCCAATGCCGAGATAGCAGACGACTTGACCATGCTCGAAATATGGCGAGACCTTTAATGCAGTCTAGGCAAAGCTGATCCTCTGAAGGGCCCGGCTTTCTTCATTGAAACACACAACGCCTACCGCACCACACCCCCCATCAAATTGGCCTGCAGAGCGAAAACAACAAGAATCTCCACAAAACGTGTCATTTTTTTAACACTCTCTGATCGTGAATCAGGGAATGTGTTCTTTATGTTTCCTGGCGCTACATCATATAATTACATGAAATTATAAGAAAAAAATAATCTCATGCTAATCGTGGCATACTTCTTTCATACCTAGATATGCGTTGTTGGTGGGGGCGCTCTTTGTTCGCAAAGGTCAGGTTTCGATACCAACAGGTGAGTGTCATTTTTGCAGTGGTCAGCACCAAACCCCACCTTTCACTTTCATGTTTCACATCTTTTGTGGTAGTTTAACTCGGCCGGGGAGGCATGATGGTGTACAAAATTTGCTCGTTGTCTGTGGATGCGAAGCAGGTGGCGTTTTCTGCTCGCCCCAGACTTCATAAGGTGGTAATCCAGAGCCTCAAGGGTCTTCCTGGCCGGTGGGGCTATTTTTTTGTGGTCACTGGAGCGGTTACTGACGTCTTTGCACCTCATTTGGAGTGAGAGGATGGGGAGACTATTCGGATATCTGGTAGCTGTGGGACTTCTTCTATTACCAACAGTAGCAATGGCCGCGGCTTCTTCTGATGAGCACGCAGCTGTGGCTTCTTCTGATGAGTACGCATCTGTGCTTTCTTCTGATGAGTACGCAGCAGAGGATTCTTCCGATGAGTTGGCAGTTGAGGATACTTCTGATGCGACCGCTCCGAAAGAGATTTCAGTCATGGTCGGCTTCTTTGCGAAGCACGTTGACCAATCGGACGATCCCAATGAGGATCTGAACATGGTCGTCGTTTCATACGATAATTATGTTGTATCTCGATATATTAACACCTGGGACGACACGACGTACTTTGGTGGAAAGAGATTCAGCACCAATAAGTATGCTTTTTTCAGTAATCGCAACTTTTTTTTCCAGGGAAGTTTGTATGCTGGGCTTCTTTATGGGTATGGGAACAACGCGGCGATAAACATAAAAGGAATCGCACCTGCAATGTTTCCAACGATCGGCGTTGGCTACCAAAACACCTCACTGGAGATGGCCTATGTACCTACGCCATCTGGAGGTGTATTTTTGAGTTTCTTTAGGTACTCGTTCTAATGGTATCCGGGCTAGAGCGGACTTCAAATGAAAACTTGATAGGGTGGCCCCTGACGTTAGATGGTTACCCTAACAACGCACTGGAGGAGGGATGTTGAGAAAACAGTTTGCCGCGATAGTATTGACCATACTCGTGATGGTCGCACAGGGGAACGCAGAGGAGATTGGTGGCATCAATATGCCTGAATCCCTTAAGACCGGACAGAGTACCTTGATGCTAAATGGGGCTGGTGTCCGCGAGAAATTCTTCCTGGATCTGTATGTTGGTGGCCTTTATCTTAAAGAAAAGAGTGCTGATCCCGGAGCAATAATTGAAGCAGATGAGCCGATGGCAATTAGGCTTCATATTATTTCCTCCCTGATAACCAGCAAGAAAATGGAAAAAGCAACGAGGGAAGGCTTTAAAAATGCGACAGGTGGTAATATTGAACCCATCAAGGTCCAGGTAGAGGAATTCATTTCAGTGTTCAAGGAAGAGATAAAAGAAGGCGATATTTATGATTTGATTTATGTGCCGGGAAAAGGGGTCGAAGTCTCAAAAAATAATCACCATAGATCCACGATAAAGGGGCTTCCTTTCAAGAAGGCTATGTTCGGCATCTGGCTTTCTGATAAACCTGCTCAGAAGAGTTTAAAAAAGGCAATGCTGGGCCTTTAGCACACTCCATCCAGATACTCCTCCAGAAGTCTCATAATGAGTTGCTTCAATGTGACTCCTTCCATGGCTGCCCTGGCCTTTGCCTTGCGGTGTAAATCGTCCGGTACGTTTCTAAGATTGATTGTCGCCATTCCAAACCTCCCTCGATATTTAAGATTGTAGATTGCAGATTTTTTAAGATTGAGAGAACCAGAAGCTACAATATACGTCTCAAATCAGGAATCGCTTTTGCTCCATTACTAGAGTGAGACGCCAACATCACTATGCGCGCATTCTCCCGTGTTGGGAAATAAGTGTATCACATGATCCATATGTGTCATGCCTGTGCAGGAGAAAAAAACCAGCCACAATGAGTAGTTCTTTTCCCTCGCTCCCACGCCAATTGCCCTAGAATAGATGATTATTTTGCTGACTTGGGATGTCTATCTATCCAAGATAAAAAGACAATCGCCAAACGTACCTCCTATGGCATAGATCTTGTTAAAAGGGTGGTATCTTCGATTGCAGATTTAGGATTTTAGTTACGTGTAACGTACGTTACTTGAGATCATAAATCTACAATCTGCAATCTCGAATCTACAATGATTTGGTGATTTTTGATGCCATTACCACTGGGACATACAGCTGCTGGACTAGCAATACATGACGTTTATGCAAAAGGCAGGTCTCCCCTCGGTCTTTGGAAAACGTTAGCGTTCGTGATCGTTCTTACCAATCTGCCTGACATAGATGTTCTCGTCGGACTTATTGTTCACGGAAACGGCAACTTTTTCCATCGAGGTCCTACTCATAGCCTGCTTTTTGCCGTGATTATGGCCTTTCTTGTTTCCAACTCGTGGAGATGTTGGTCAAGAATTCCGAAGGTAAACTTTTTGTTTTGCTTTTTGCTCATTCTTTCCCATGTTATGGCTGACGCTGTACTTACTGCTTCACCAGTCTCGTTCTGGTGGCCTCTGGAGTTGAATTTGAGCACCGGATACAGTGGATGGAGAGAGGTGATACAATCAGTTCTTTTTGGGGCCTTTAGAGACTTCGGTATAATTGTTGTCTCAGGAATGATAATTTTTATAAACCGCATGGTTAGACACAAATCCATACCGCTCACCCGCACTCGGTTGGTGAAAAACCGATAAGAAAAAGAAAGCTCCATTGACCTCTTTGTCGACAACTTAGTTGACACTATGATGTCAACCTAATTGACATCATATAAATATTTGAAATAACGTACAAATATTAATTTTACTCAACTACTGTAAACTTAATTGGCGATCCTTCCCTGAATCTTCAACAATTCGCTACCACATCACCAACATTCCAAACACCAAGATAATCAACTATATCAAATAATTAGGCATCAAGGCAAAATTATGTCCTTTCATCCTTAACGTGGCATGCAGGCTGCACTAGAAACAATCCATAATCCAGCACAATTCTCATCAAGCTTTTCAGCGAAACGAAGGGGGAGGGGGGATTAAAGCCATGCCGAATCCATACCTAGAATGGACTGACGAAAACCAGGAAATGCGTCGTCTCGAAGTTGTTGACCGGGTTTTTATTGGACGAATCTGCCGAGGAATTGATGAAACAAGGAGGATCATCATAATACATCCCTCTGTCTCACGGGATCATGCTGAGATAACTATCAGCGGGACTCGGCCACAGATTCGAGACATGAGCAAGAATGGTACCTGGGTAAACAATGTGCGTCTGGCAGCCGGTTCAACCAAGGAACTTGCTGATGGCGATGTAGTAAAGCTGGGCGAGACCCTCTTGCACCTAAGGTGCCCGGGTCCTCCACCCTTCAACAAAAATGACAAATTGGAATCAACCCAGACACTGGTGACACCCAGAGAAATGATAGTGACTAATGTGGTTGCCGATGTCAGAGGCTTCTGCGGCATGGCGCAGACGGAGGAATCTTACCACGTCTATGAAGTGATGAAGGAAATAGTCCAGACGTTTTGCGCCATTGTGCACGACCACAAAGGTACCGTTAAGGATTACTCTGGTGATGAAGTTTACGCTTTCTGGGAACATGGTTCAGAGTTTTGTAAAGAGCAGGCTGTGGCGGCGTGCCGGACTGCCCTGAAACAGGCTCAAACTGTAAATCAGATAAGAACAAAACTATCAGGGTTCAATGAGGCAGCTAAATGTTTGCGATTAGGATGGGGAATCACCACCGGCAGGGTTACCATGTCGCACTACGGTTGGAGGGTCACTGATCTGACCTTGGTGGGTGATTGCACGAATACAGCATTCCGTCTGTCCGGTATCGCCAACAAGGACCTGCCTTGTGAAATT
>JAJDNL010000169.1 GCA_022340745.1 Deltaproteobacteria bacterium | reverse complement strand
GCTATATAACAGATCTCCAACATGAGCGCTTGCCCTTGCGAGCTGGTGGCGGTGTAGGTTCTGGCTCCAGCCGCTGAGGAGCCGCAGCAAGTGCTCATTGCCGAGTGCTCCGATTCCACTGGAATAAACTCGGCGTCAAGATGACCGTCAGCCACCAACTCGGACAAATGCTCGACAATGTGGGTCTGAGGCGTGATTGGATAAGCGGCCACCACATCCACATTGGCCAGCTTCACCGCCTCACTCACGGCAAGCGAAACCTCAATGCCCACCCGTTTAGCCATATCTACTCACTCTCCTCCACCATGCTGATCGCATCAGCAGGGCACTCGCGGGCACAAATCCCGCATCCCTTGCAATAAAAGAGGTTGGGCTGATAAAACCCCAGCTCATTCTGGGTATAGACCATATCTGGGCAGAAGATATAACACTGCCCACATTGGATACACTTTTCGTAATCGGTTTCAGGACGCTTTGAGCGCCAGTCACCCGTTTTCAGTTCAGCAGAACTTCCGGGCTTCACAATGGCACATCCTAGAGCCAAATCTTTCCAGCTAACCATTCCTGTTTCTTTTGCCATTGTTTACTCCTTCACCACGGTCTCTTCGTAAGCCCGCTGAAAAGCCTGGATGTTCTTACCGGCAATACGGCCAAAGCGATCTTCTAACGGCCCTTCCAAGGCCGAAAGCGGCAATAAGTCAGTTGCCTTCAGCATTGCCCCAAGCAAAGTGGTGTTCGTAATGGGGATCCCCATGGTCTCAATGGCTATTCGACTTGCATCTACTAATGCCAATCTGGAGCTGATGCCGCTGATCTCGCGGACTTCTTCTGCACTCTTGGTGGTGTTCAGCACTACGATACCATCCTCTTTCAATCCGGCGGCAACATTTACGATGTCAAGGAGCGTCGGATCCAAGACCACCACAATATCGGGTTCGTAGATCTTCTCTCTCGTCCGGATTGGCTCGTCGCTTACTCGCACAAAAGCCATAACCGGCGCACCCCTCCGTTCCGGCCCAAAGCTTGGAAACGCTTGGGCGTACTTTCCTTGCTCAATGGCTGCCAGTGCAGTCAACTCCGCTGAGGTCACCGCTCCCTGGCCACCTCGCCCGTGGAATCTGATCTCGATCATGGTGTGGCTCCACCTCAATATTAACCGGTAAAATCTCTTATGTGTAGGATCTTAGCGAAGGTCGCGAACGGTCTGGATTCATAAGTAGAGGAAACATGCACCATTTATGCAACAATCTATCAATAACTCTAGTGGCCAAGTGAGTCAAGAAATTTCCGGCGTTAAAAGCAGTTCGCTCCGTTTTGCTAGCTTCAACAGGATTCTCTTCGCCCCTCCATAGCTCGCTTCAAGGTGACGGCATCAGTGTACTTGAGATCTCCACCCATGGGAATTCCCCGGGCAATCTGGCTAACGCTTACGCCCTGCTTCCGTAAGAGTCCCGCTATGTAGGTGGTTGTGGTCTCCCCCTCGGCGCTGGGGTTAATTGCAAGTATAACCTCCTTAATCGACTCCGGCTGCAAGCGTTGCAACAACTCTTTGATCCGCAGGTTTTCAGGACCAATTCCATCGAGAGGGGCCAACACCCCTTGGAGAACGTGGTATCGGCCTCTAAAGGCTCCCGCCTTTTCTAATGCCAAAAGGTCCCCCACCTCCTCCACCACACAGAGAATCCCATCACGGCTAGGATCTCTGCAAATCTGGCAGAGATCATCATCTGTGAGATTGAAACACCGAGAGCAGATGCCTATTTCTTTCTTGACCTCGGAGATACTCGTAGCAAGGGATTCGGAGAACTCTCTGGAGGCGCGGAAGAGGTACAGGGCCAATCGTGCTGCTGTTTTTTGGCCGATTCCGGGGAGTTTGGACAAATTGTTGATCAGTCGCTCCAGCGAGGGTGGATAAATACTCATAGCAAATCCTCTAAACGTTGCGTCAGTTGTCCGTGGTTCACTTCGTTCGCCGCACATAGTCAGTAAGTAGCCAGCAGCTAGCAGCAGGCAGCCAACAGCGGATCAGAACAGTCCGGGCATTTTCATTCCGCCGGGGAGCTGTAGCCCACCGGTGAGCTTACTCATCTCTTCCGCTGCCATTTCCTGCGATCGCTTCAATACATCATTTACTGCAGCAACAATCAGATCCTGCAGCATTTCTATATCATCGGGGTCAACCACCTCAGGTTCCAGATCAATTGAAAGCAGTTCTTGACGCCCGTTGGCCTTGGCCACCACCATACCGCCGCCTACAGACGACTCCACAATTTTATCCCCAAGTTCCTCCTGCATCTTGGCCATCTTTTCCTGCAAGACCCTGGCCTGTTTCATCATATCTCCAAAACCCTTTGCCATATAAATCCCCCTCTAATCATTGATGATTTGTCCTGCGGACTCCCACCCTTCGGGAGGGTTCCCAGTTTCAGATTGTAGATTGTAGATTTATACGGGCCAAAACTACAAAACAGTCCAATCTGCAATCTTCAATCTCAAATCTGAAATGTTCCTATTTTCCCTTCTCCGGTCCTACCTTCACCTCTATGATTTCGCCGCCGAATATCTCCAAGGCTTCAGTCACTAATGGGTGCTTTAGGGCCTTCTGCTGCTGGACCCTTTGGCGGTCCGTCTTCAGCCGCTGTTCCCGCCGGATTTCCTCACTGCCCACTTTGAGGGTGATTTTAACGCGCTCTCCAAAAATCTCCCGTGCCAACCGATTGAGTAAACCGAAACTCTCCCGCTCTTTGACCATTTCATAATCAAATTCATGGCCGTTGAAATCGAGCTCCAGACAGTCAGATTCTGGCTCTCTGACAATCACCCGCTCAAGGCTAGCAGCGAGCACTGGTTTTTCCTGGCGCACTCTGTCAATAAAATCATCCCACCTGGCCTCACCAGGTTCAGCAACAGTTGTAGACTCAGCCGACGCTGCCTCCTCGGTGGGAGAATAATCGGAAGATACCTCCTGCTCACCGGGCTCCTCTTCACGTGGGTGGAACTCAGCTGCGGAATGGCCGCCTCCAGAGATTCTCTGCTCCAGTTCATGAACCTGAGAAATAACGGTGTCGATATCCATGACTTGGGGAAGCTGAACCAAACGGAGAAGGCTCATCTCCAGGACCAGCTTGGAGTTGCTGGATCTTCGGATCTCCTCTTCTCCTTTGAGAAGAAAGTGGAAGAATTGTTGAAGGGTAGCGCCGCTGACGTTGATGGCCTGCTCTTTTAACTCGGCCAACTCAGCTTCGGTGAGATCAACCAATTTCTCCGGCTCATCGCTTACCTTTACCACCAGCAAATTGCGAAAATGTGCAGCCAGTTCTTGACAAAAGCGCCTCAAATCGTGCCCGTGAAGGTAGAGCCGCTCAACAATCTCCAGGCAGCGAACCGCTTCGCCGTTGAGAATCGCGGCAGCGGTGTCCAGCAGGGCTTGGCGATCAATAACGCCGAGAACCTCCAGCAGGTCTTTGTCATCGATATTCTTTCCGGAGAAGGCTATCATCTGCTCAAGGAGGCTTTGCGCATCCCGCATGCTTCCTTCAGCCTCCTTGGCCAGCAAACGTAAACTAACATCACTGATCTCAATGCCCTCTTCCTTGGCAATGTGCCGCAGGTGCTCAACTATGGCGTTCGCAGCGATACGACGAAACTCGAAGAGCTGACAGCGGCTCATGATGGTGATAGGAATGCGATGGGATTCGGTGGTTGCAAAAATGAAAATTACATGCGGTGGCGGCTCCTCCAGCGTTTTGAGCAGCGCATTGAACGCTTCTCCGGTGAGCATGTGCACTTCATCGATTATATAAATCTTGTAAGGGCTCTTGGCGGGTCGGTAGCGAATATTCTCCCGCAACTCTCGAATTTCGTTGATACCCCGGTTGGAGGCGCCGTCGATTTCTAGTACGTCCAGTGAGGCTGATCCAGTAATTTCCAGGCACGATTCACATTCATTGCAGGGTGTGGGGGAGGGCCCTTGGGCGCAATTCAGGGCCTTGGCCATAATCCGGGCCACAGATGTCTTGCCGATGCCACGGGCCCCGCTCAGCAGGTAGGCATGGGCAATTCTCTCAGCCGAAATAGCATTCGTCAGGGTTTGGACAACATGCGGCTGGCCAACAACTTCTTCGAAGCTCTGGGGCCGCCATTTACGTGCCAATACAAGATAGGACATGAGAAGGGAGTTCCTATAAAGAGTGCTGCCCCGAGGGGCCTTGAGCCATCCCCAGGGGGACTTCAATGGTCCTTACCTCAGGCGGGAGTCTACTGGAGTAATGGAGTGATGGAGTAATGTAAAAACTTACCAAAACTTAACTTTGGAGGTTAGCCTTTTCCAACACTCCAATACTCCAAAACTCCAGTACTCCAAGACCACTAGCCATCTTTACCGGCAAAGCCAATGAGATTTGACCTGGCCCGAGGGACCAGGTTTCCGCGACTAATCAAAATGGCGGAGAGAGTGGGATTCGAACCCACGGTTCCGGGGTAACCGGAACACACGATTTCCAATCGTGCCCCTTCGGCCAACTCGGGCATCTCTCCGCATTTCTTGCTGTCAGCTTTCAGCTTTTGTCCCACGAGATTGAGTAGCAAATGTATAATAGTTTCGTCGTATCTTTCAAGTTTATGTTTTCCAGCCGGCAGTTGGAAACTGACCGCTGATAGCTTCAAGTATGGCGGAGAGGGTGGGATTCGAACCCACGTGCCCGGCTATTCACCGGACAAATCGATTTCGAGTCGACCCCGTTACGACCACTTCGGTACCTCTCCGCAGTAACCGGTAAAAAGTCTGAATGATTTTATCAGAACTCCGAAGCGTTAGAAACCTCTTTACCGTTTCAGGCTGAAAAAAGACTGCAGCAGCGCTCTGCTTTCCTCAGCCAGTATTCCACCTTGGGCCTGCAGCCTATGGTTCAGTTTGCCGTTCATGCCAATTTGATAGACAGATTCAATCCCACCCCCTTTGGGATCCGTAACCCCATAAACCACCATGGCCAAACGAGCCTGCACCATTGCTCCTACACACATGACGCACGGCTCCAGAGTTACGTAAAGAACGTAGCCCGGCAGACGGTAATTAACTACTTGCTTTGCTGCTTGCCGGAGCACGAGAATCTCGGCATGGGCGGTGGGGTCATTCAGGCTGATGGGTTGGTTGTGGGCCCGCGCAATAATGTCACCGTCTGGAGTAACCAGAAGCGCCCCCACCGGCACTTCTCCCTGGCGCGCACCCTCCTCCGCCTCCGCCAGGGCCTCGCGCATGTATGTTTCATGGGGGTCCAGTCCATTTGAAAAAGAGCCGGTTGTCATATGAACCACCTGTCTGTCTGCGCGAATCCTGGATGTGAGCTTTGAGGTGTGGGATGTGAGACTAAAAGCTTTACAACCTATGGTCCCTCTCAACCGCACCTATAAATCGATTAATCTTTCCTCCTAGTTGATTATATCTAGGCAAAAAATCCTCCGTGCCTTCCTGAAAATCAGGATGGCAATCTCGCACATATTCCATCCACTCAATTGTTTCATTGCAAGACGCATGAGAGAAAACCAAAAACCGGATAAATTCCGCTTTATATCGTCTCCGACAATAACCTTCCACAATGTTGGTCGAAATGGATTTTGACGAACGCCGTAATTGACTCCCTGTTTCGTAGAGTTCATATCTTGGTAAGAGCAACGAAAAATGGTGGCACGCAACACCAAGTTCATGCGCAATTTGATAGATCTCTAAATCTTTGTAGCCGGTGCCCCTAATCACTTTCATAATTCCCTCCTCCTAATCTAACTAATTTACACCTCACATCCCACATCACATATCCCACATCACAAATGCTGCACCGCTAAGCAACTTGATCTCTGTCCTCGAGCCCACGCTGAATCTCGTTGACAACCATGGAAGCTGCCTCTACTGGGTCTGTAGCGGCCCGAATTGGTCGCCCCACCACAATGTAATCAGCACCATTTCTGACTGCCTGATACGGAGTGACGATTCTCCTCTGATCGTCTTTGCTGACATCTCCCCATTCCGGACGGATGCCGGGCGTGACTACGAGTAAATCATCGCCATATTCTTCTTTCACCGCCCGTACTTCGTGACCTGAACAGACTACCCCAGCACAGCCGGCCTCTCTCGCTATCCTTGCTCTTTGCACCACAAGTTTGACAACCTCTTCTGCCAACTCAGGCTGAATCCCCAGCGCCGTCAACTGTCTCGTATGAAGACTGGTCAGCACGGTCACAGCCAGAACTTTGGTGTGGTCAGAGACTTCAGCCGCGACAGCTTCCAGCAGGCTAGGGTCGCAATGGACCGTTACGAAGTTGGCCCGGCGAATGCAAGACCCGCTCCGAATGGCCCGTTGAACTGTTGCCGGGATATCATGAAATTTTAGATCAAGAAAGATCCCGGCATCAGTCAGATCAGCAATGGTATCAACTATTGCTGGCCCCTCAGCAACAAAGAGCTCCAAGCCAATTTTGAACACCCCCACGTGCTCGCCAAGCAGCGCAACATGCTTGCGGGCTTCTTGTGCATCCGGCACATCCAACGGAAATATCAACCGATCTTTGGCAATCATCCACACCCCCACCAATAACAGTAAAGAATCCGTACCCAAAAGACCCGATCTCCGGGTTTCAGGTGTCGGGTGTCAGGTGTCAGGAAAAAGAAACAGAGAAGCTGAAACCTGAACACTGAAACCTGAAACCTCTTCTGCCAGCAAAGCCATTGAACTCTGACCTGGCCCATGGGAACAAGTTTTCTATTCTGATTGATCTTTTTCGACCACTCCAGCCTATACAATCACCTGGACTGATGGTCAAGTTAAAACAGTTTACAGCATTGAAGCTCCCTGCAGTCCCGCTACAGCGGGACAGGGAATCTTCGAAATGTAAGGAAGTGATTCTATTTTATTGTAGTTCGCTCGCTAACCCCGCAGCAAGACTTGTCGACGAGACTTGTAGACGAGCTCAAGTCG
This sequence comes from Deltaproteobacteria bacterium, assembly GCA_022340745.1. GTDB lineage: Bacteria > Desulfobacterota > Syntrophobacteria > BM002 > BM002 > BM002. The sequence goes on along the minus strand of JAJDNL010000169.1, from coordinate 25,060 downwards.
TGTCGCTCAACTCGAGTCGCTACGGGGAATGCGCTCGCTGTTGCATTTTCAGCGCCACCCTTGTTTTAGGAATGTTGCATACCATTGCGAGAAGGGATACTATGCCGAGGGAATGAATACGAGCCCGGAGGTGCAACGGTGGAGAAGGTGAACAGCATGAAAGATCGCTTGATGGAAATCATACTGGCGAAGTCTTTTCAATATTCGGAGGAGCCCACCTTCAAGCTGGTCTCGGGTGGGGTGAGCAATTTCTACTTCAACTGTAAGCCCACCATGCTCGACCCTGAGGGCAAGGAGCTCATTGGCCGCCTCATTTTCAGCAGAATCCGAGAGCTCCAGGTTGCCGGAATCGGCGGCCTGGAATTGGGCTCGGTCCCCATCTCGAGTGCGGTCTCTCTGATTTCTCAACTCGAAGGGCAACCCATCAAAGAATTCATTGTCCGCAAAGAGAAAAAAGACCACGGCATCCCGGCAAAGGTTGAGGGAGAATGGGATGCCGGGGAGAAGGTGGTGGTGGTCGATGATGTCATCACCACCGGCGGTTCCACCATCAAGGCCATTGAGGCGGTACAGAAGCTGGGCCTCGAGGTTGCCAAAGTGGTTGTCCTGGTGGACCGGGAAGAAATGAACGGCAGGCAGAACATTGAAAAACTCTGTCCACAGGTGGAACCACTCATAAAACGAACGGAGGTCATGGCACTCTATAAAGAACGTATAGCGCAGAGCGCAAAGCGCGGAGCGCAAGAATAATGGACTGGGTCCCTCACAGACTGGGTTCAGACGCCAAATTCCTACCTGTTTTTTTACCATCCTAGTTATTTTCTCACTTCCAAGACTAAGTCACCACTTGGCCAATTGGTCAGACGGTTTTTGGCTATATTGCCACATTTAGTCAACTGGCCAATGTGTATCAAAAAATCAAATTTCTCTCAAACCATTGTAATTACTGATATTATTTTCAATATTTTCTTTGGCATCAATTCTGCAAGTACGGTTGACGACTGAAAATCGACACGTGCGTACATTGAAGGAGGAGAGAAAAATGAAAGCATACAAATTCAACCATCAAGACAGAAGGTTTGCTCCCTGGACAGCGCTATGCGTCCTGGGCCTTATTGCGGCCATGGTCTTCGTGCTACCCTCCGTGGTATTTGCTCAAATTACCGGTGAGTTAAGCCAAGACTGTGATTCCGCCCTCATCGGCACCGAGCACGTAATCACGGCGTTAGTATCCGAAAACGGCGTGCCTGGTGCCACGGTGCTGGTGGGATTCTATTCCACAGTTCCCGCAGGCAAATACTTCGCGCCAGCCAGTTTTGACGCTAATGGGATAGCCACATTTTCCTACCAGGTGGACAGCCCAGATAAGGTCGAAATTGCTCTTTTTTGGATAGACCAGAATAATGCTAACCAATGGGTTTACCTCGACACCATCACCACGAACTGGACTGCCGATGAAGCGGACCTCTGTTCAGGTTCACAACAGGTTCTGGTTGGTGGCCGGCTCACACTGAACCCCAAGAAGAAGGGTGCCCTGAAAATTGCGGTCTGTGGCACTGATGAGTTCGACGTAAGTAATGTTGACCCGAAAACTGTGCAACTGGCCGGTGTGGCGCCGTGGCATTGGAAGCAAAAGGATTCCCGTCTCTGTCCAGATGGAAAGGACGGAGTTGTGGATCTCGTCTTAAAATTCAAGAATCGGGAAGTTGTGGAAGCGCTGGAAGAAGATAGTCTGGTAGAACTCGCAGATGGTGTCACGGTTGACCTTGTCCTCGCCGGTGAGCTGTATGATGGAACACCTTTTGGCGGCGAGTGGGTTGCGGACATGCAGAAAGACGGCAAAAGGCACTGGAAAAAGGAGCATCACCAGAAAAAGGAAAAAAAGGAAAAAAAAGATAAAGAATCCAAAAAATAATCAATGTACTTGAAGTGACTCTCCTCCAAGGCAGGGGCAACATTGTCCCTGCCTTTTTTTGTGCTCAGTGGCTATTAATTCAGGGCCTCGGCTGCACGATTTCCGCTGAGCAGCAGCAGGATTACCGCCAGCGCCTGGGCGAGGAGCGTGAAGATTACTTGAGTGTAGAGATCAGCGCTCCGCTGCCACAGCCAGGGCCCTAACAGTGCACCCGCCATTCGACCCACCACCAGTGCACTGAAATTGAATGCAAACCATTTCCCACGCTCTGCAGGAACCAATTCGGAGACGTAAGGAAAAATCGAGACTATGGTGAACTCAAACAGGTAGAACATGGCTACCAGGCCCAGAAAGGCGAGAATGAGTGAGCTCTGGCAAAATGGCAGGGCCAGATAACTCAGCCCTGTTAGAATGAGACCCGTGAAAATTGCGCGTCTCTTGCCAAAGCGATCGACCAGGAACACCACGGTGAATTCGCCGCCCAACTCAGCCAGTCCCACCAGGATAGAATACAATCCCAGTGTCTGCACCTGGAGATTAAATTGCTTCTCTAGCCATGCTCCATAGACGATCACCATGTTTTCATTGGCGAAAACCATCAGGAGGGAAACCCCCAGAATCAAGTATGGCTTGGCGCCAACGGCGACTGCTTCCCCGGTGTTGGAGACGACGTGGTTTGAGGGTTCTTTGGCATTGGGGTTTGACTGATTAACTTCCTGCAGGCTCTTTGTACAGATTATTGCTATAAAAGCGGCCCCGGAGATGAGCACAAAGGGGCTGTGCCAGCCGAAGTGGGCTATGAGCAAGCCACTGAGTGGAATACCTATCAGCCAACTCCCCGCCCAGGATGACTCCAGAATACCCAAAGCTTGCGCTCGTTTGGAGTATGGAATGCGACCACTGGCAAAGGCCTGCACGTTGGGGTCGTAGACTGGCTTTGAGAGGCCGATGAGCAAAAAGCCAACCAGGGCCAACGAAAAAGTCCGAGATAGAGATACAGTCAAACTCCCGAGAAATAACGCGGACAATCCAATTACCATGCCCCAAGCGTACCCTTTTCGCTCAGCCAAGAGCCCCCAGAGTGCACCGGTCAGACCGACGAAATGCCGTGCAGCCACGAGGAGGCCTGCCTGCTCGAAGGAGATTCCCAAACCTCTGGCGATTGCCGGCAGAAAAGGGTAGGTCACCCGGACAGCCAGATTCAGGGTAACCCTGCTAAAGAGAACTACGAACCATGTCCATTTTGACATGCAAACCCCGCGTCTGACCTGAGGACTCAATGCTAGACAGCCCCCACAAACTATTCAACCAGAATATCGAGAACGTGTAGATTCAGGAATTTGGGAATTAAGGAATTTGGGAATTTGGGAATTAAGGATGGTAGCATACACGATTGTGACGAAATGGTGGTGGAAAAAACTTCCGGAAGAGATAAAATGGGAGCTCATGAGTGCTCATTCAGAAACGGCTGTTTCTCAGTACCACCAGGAGAGTTATCATGCTGCCCCAGAGAGTTCTCGAAGAGATCAATAGCAACCGCCAGCGTTATGTGGCAGAGCTTGCCGAATTCTTGCGGATTCCCAGTGTGAGTACAGATTCAGAGTATGCCCAGAACACCCGGCAAAGTGCAGAATGGGTGGTCAACAAACTCAAGAAACTGGGATTTGAAACAGAGCTTCGTGAAACTGCGGGGCATCCTGTTGTCTGCGGGCACCTTGTGTATGATGCCAGTCTACCCACGCTTCTTATCTACGGGCATTACGACGTTCAGCCCCCGGACCCTTTGGATGAATGGGTTACTCCGCCCTTCTCCCCGGACATTCGGGACGGTTACATCTATGCAAGGGGCGCCACCGATAACAAAGGACAATTCCTCACCTATTTTGAGGCCATGGAAGCGATACTGGCAGTAAGCGGGAAACTACCCCTCAATGTCAAGGTGCTGGTTGAGGGGGAGGAAGAAATTGGCAGTCCCAACCTTGGTCCATTCTTGCAAGCAAACCTCGATGAGCTCAAGACCGATGTCATTGCCATTTCGGACGGCTCCCAATTTGCACCTGATATTCCAGCCATTACCTATGGATTGAGAGGACTTTCCTATCTGGAGGTGGGAGTACAGGGTCCACGCTTCGATCTCCATTCCGGAAGTTTTGGCGGGCTTGTGGCCAACCCCGTTCAGGTCCTTTCTGAAATGCTGGCCCAATTAAAAAATGAAGATGGAACCGTTGCGATTCCCGATTTTTATGACGATGTACGGGAACTGGAACCACGAGAGCGTCAGGAAATGGCCGCTTTGCCCATGGACGAAGGTGCACTGAGAAAATACTTGGGAGTTGATCAACTGGTTGGTGAACCTGACTGCTCCATTGTGGAACGCAAGACAGCACGTCCCACATTAGATGTAAACGGCATCTGGGGAGGTTTCGCAGGCGAGGGAGCAAAAACAATTATCCCTGCCAAAGCCGGAGCCAAGGTGAGCATGAGGTTGGTGCCGGATCAGCGTGCAGCCACCATCAATGAGCTCTTTAAAGATTTTGTTTACTCCATTGCTCCACCCGGTGTTACTATCCAGATTTCAGAAATGCACGGATCAGATCCTGTCCTGGTGGAACGCGATCAACCAGCGCTGCAAGCTGCTGCCAGGGCCATTGAATTCGGATTTGGCAAGAGCCCGGTGTACATTCGAGAAGGTGGCTCCATCCCCATTGTGGGCCTCTTTAAGGAAATGCTCGACTGCAAGAGCATCTTGCTTATGGGGTGGGGCAGCCCCGACGACGGCGCTCATTCGCCCAATGAACGTTTCTCTTTGGAAGACTTCCACCGTGGCATCCTCTCCGCTGCGACTCTCTGCTATGCTTTAGAGGAATCTCTAGAGGTTAGACGTTGAAATGCGTGCCGGTGGTAGTTATTATAATTGACAGCCAAAGTGATCCCTGCTAACTGTTTCTATACCCCATTAAACTAATGATAATTATCGTTCCAACTGAAGGTAACCAAGATAACCTTGACTCGTACCTCGTCTAAAATGAGAAATATCGAGGAGGAGATATGCTGCAAGACTATCCCAAAGAGGCATTATTGAAGGATGGTTTCAGTTGCACCCTGAGGCCAATGATCAGTGACGATCTGGAAGGTCTTTACCGGTTTTTTGTCTCACTTCCTGAAAAAGACCTGAGATACCTACGAGACGATCCCACAGACCGGAGACTGGTGGAGAAATGGTGCCGGCAGATAAACTACGACAAGGTCTTACCGATTCTGGCGGAGCACGAAGGGATGATAATCGCTAACGCGACCCTTCACAGGCAAACCTCTGGCTGGGGGAAGCATGTCGGTGAAATCCGGGTAACCATCGCCACTGAAGTCAGGCAGCGTGGCCTAGGCTTCAGACTGGTGGAAGAACTCTCAAGCCTCGCCCGCGCCGCCGGTCTGGATAAGCTCTGCGCCAGGGCTATTGCTTCCCAGACCGACGCCATAACGGTCTTTGAGAAGAATGGCTATAGCCTGGTAGCTACCCTGAAGAATTTCGTTAAAGATGTCCATCAAGATGAGTACCAAGACATCGCTATTCTGGTTAAGGACTTAAGCCAGGAATAGCGGAGACCAAGGAGCTTCTATGCGAGAGGTGGTAATAGCGAGTGCTGTTCGCACTGCCATAGGTAAATTCGGGGGCAAGCTTAGCTCTGTACCTGCTGCTGCGTTAGGGGAGATCGTAATCAAAGAACTCCTCGCCAGAGCCAAGATTCGGCCTGATAAGATTGATGAAGTGATCATGGGGAACGTGCTGGAAGCACGGTTAGGCAAGAACCCGGCAGGACAAGCTGCAGTTCGTGCTGGAATAAGCCAATATAGCCCCGCTTTTACGGTGAGCAAGATTTGTGGGGCAGGCATGAAGTCTATATTTTTGGCCGCTCAGACGATAAAATCCGGCGACGCGGAAATTGTTATCGCTGGGGGCATGGAAAATATGAGCAAGGCAACCTTCTTACTGCAACAAACTACCGACCCAGGCGAAACAGGGCCCGAGGGAGACATTGGCATAATGATCCGAGACGGGCTTTGGTGCTCCCTTGGGGATAGCAGGAAGGGTCTAACCTCGGAAGATGTTGGAGAGAAGTTCGGCATTAGCAGGAAGGAGCAGGACACGTACGCCGCAAGGAGCCATCAAAAAGCAGAAGCAGCAATAAATGCCGGCCGTTTTAAAGACGAGATCGTGCCCGTTGAGATGAGCCAAACTGCAGGAGACCCAACTATTTGTGATACCGACGAGAATCCCAGCTTTGGCGCCACCCCTGAGACCTTGGGTCAATTGGAGCCCGTCTTTGGCAAGGGTGGGACCATAACAGCAGGGAACAGCTCAGCAGTCGCTGATGGGGCTGTAGCTCTTCTCATGATGAGTGGAGAAAAGGCTTTCAAGATGGGAATCAAGCCCATGGCCAAGCTCACTGGCTATGATTACCATTGGTCCGAACCTGAGCTGATGGGCTACGGTCCAATTTATGCGGTCCGAAGCGCTCTCCATAAAGTCTGGGCTGGTATCGACAAGCAAATCGACCTTGTAGAGTTAAATGAGACCTTCGCTGCTCAGTCCATTGTATCCTTGAAAGAATTGAACTTTGACCCAGAAATAGTAAATGTCAATGGGGGTGCCATTGCTCTAGGCCACCCCATGGGCTCCAGTGGGGCCAGAATAATGACAACCCTTCTTTATGAGATGCAACGAAGGGATGTAAAAGTAGGCTTGGCAGCCGGCATGGGAATCGCCTGCATAGTGGAACGGGAATGGTATTACTAAAGGCAAATGTCTAAAGTGAGCTAAAGTTAAGAAAAGGGAAAGCAGTGAAAAGGAGGTTGCTTCTCCATGATTCTTTATGAATACCCGAAAAGAACTACCTTAAAGGATGGGACCGAACTCACCTTGAGGCCTCTCAGGAAAGAAGACCAGCAGGCACTGCACGAGTACTTCTTGAGAATGCCCCCCGAAGACCGGATGGGGCTGAAGGACGACGTAACCGATCCCGAGATAATTGAACATTGGATTTACGATCTGGACTATGACGTTGTCCTACCAGTGCTTGCTTTAGATGATGGTCGCATTGTTGCCAATGCCACCCTCCATTTCAATCAAATTGGCTGGACAAAACATCAGGGAGAAATTCGTATCACCAGCGATCCAGACTACAGACAGAAAGGGTTGGCAGCGCGCCTCATTCAAGAATTGATCGAGATAGCAGCTTACTTCGGTTTGGAGCAGCTCACCGCAGAGATTGCACCCACATCTGTCGAGGCCCGGACAATCTTCAGGAAACTGGGTTTCAATGAGATCGCCTCCCTGCAAGGTTTCGTCAAGGACTTTGAGGAGAATCAAGCAGATCTCACCATAATGGTGATGTATATCTAGTCAGGTGTCGGGTTTCAGGTGTCAGGTGTCAGGGAAGAAATCAAAAAACCTGAAATTTGAACTCTGAAGACTAAAACCGTAGTCTTTGTTATTTGCCAAAAGATTGCCCTCTTCACCCATCTGTCTCCAACCATAATCCTTAAAAAAAGTGAAAAATCTTGTGCTGGGCCAATCTGCCATGTTAAAATATTCACATTTCTATCTATATGGAAACAGAATGCAATATTAGTATACAACAGTAATTCAATACCTCTTCTTCAAAGTATCCGGGAAAGAAAGCGGTGAATCACACTCGGGCAGAAAGGGGGGCGGTGAAGAATGGACTTTAGAGAAGATAATGGCTGGAGTCCCTATCTGGCAGGGGCATTGAGTGGGGTTGTACTGGTACTATCAGTTTGGATCGCTGGAAAGTTTTTTGGCGCTTCTACATCTTTTGTTCGTTCTGCTGGATTGATCGAAAAATTCTTCAATCCTGAACGAGTCTCACAAATCGCATATTTCAAGAGCAAGGTACCCAAGATCGAGTGGCAGTGGATGTTTGTTTTTGGCATTTTTCTGGGATCGCTCATCTCATCGATCACCTCGTCCAGCTTCCGCTGGCAAGCCCTCCCCGATATGTGGGAGAACCGTTTCGGAACCAGTCGAACCAAGCGGGCCATCGTCGCCTTCCTGGGCGCTGCTGTGGCCATGTTTGGGGCTAGACTGGCTGGGGGATGCCCGAGTGGCCACGGGCTGAGCGGTTCGGCTCAGCTGGCTGTTAGTGGATACATAGCCCTTATATGTTTTTTTGCTGGTGGTCTTGTGGTGGCCAGAATTCTGTATGGTGGGAGGTAGCAGCCATGAAAGTGCTCATCTATGGACTTGTCACCGGTATTTTCTTTGGCTTTTTCTTGCAAAAAGGCCGTGTACTTCGCTATGACAAGCAACTTGGCGCCCTGCGGTTGATCGACATGACCATTGTAAAATTCATGCTCTCCACTGTTCTCGTTGGCATGGTCGGAGTTTATATCCTTAAGGATCTGGGCTTGGTAACATTATCAGTGAAGCCCACCAATCTGGCTGCAAATATCATTGGTGGTCTTATTTTTGGTGCTGGCTGGGGTCTTTTAGGCTATTGTCCGGGTACCTCTGCTGGAGCCTTCGGGGAGGGCAGGTGGGATTCGCTTTGGGGCATTCTGGGCATGCTGGTCGGTGCCGCCATTTTTGCCGAAGTTTACCCCACTTTGAAAACATCCATCCTCACCTGGGGAACATTTGGCAACATCACTCTGCCCCAGGTGCTCGGCGTGAACCACTGGGCTATAGTTCCCATATTTCTTGTTGGGGCTCTGGTACTTTTCTGGTGGTTTGAAAAGAAAGGGCTGTGAAAAAGAGCTGTCAGCAGGCAGCAGACAGCCGTTGCAACTAGGCACTACAGAAGTAATCAGTAATCTGTAGCAAGTAGTTGGAAGGATCTAGATTTTGATTGCTTTTCTCCTGAATTCTAAATTCTGACTCCTGGCTTCTTGCTCTATGCTCCATGCCCTATGCTCTATGCTGACTGCTGACCGCTGACCGCTGAGAGCTTATATGAGTGAGATCGGATCAACATCTGCAGTCAAACTAACACCAAATCCTTTGAATTCTCCATAGCCCCAATTCACAAGCTGTCGACCGACCTCCAAAAGGGGAGCCACCTTTTTCGACTTGAGCAGAAGGTGCCAGCGATGCTTGCCTTTGACGAGAGCAAGGGGAGCAGCCACGGGACCGAGCATTTGTAATTCCCGAAAAAATTCCGGCCGTTGCTGAAGGAGTTCCTGACATTTAGCCGCGAGCCTCTGCGCAGCCTCTCGGGTCTTCTCCTCCACATTGCCCGCCACGTGAAACAGAATCAGTCGTCGGTATGGCGGGTAGTCCAGTTCCTGGCGAAAAGCCATCTCCTCTTTGAAAAACCCACCATAGTCGTGCATCCTGGCAAAACGAATAGAGTAGTGTTCCGGGCTGTACGTCTGTACCAGCACGGTTCCCGGACTATCACCACGGCCTGCCCTTCCCGCCACTTGGGTCAAAACTTGAAAAGTATTCTCAGCAGCGCGGAAATCCGGCCATTGCAAAGCAATGTCTGCACTTACCACCCCCACTAGAGTGATGTTAGGAAAGTCGTGGCCTTTGGCGATCATTTGAGTACCCACAAGAATATCGGTCCGCCCACGGCTGAGATCAGAGAGAAACTGGCGATATGCCCGCTTGCTCCTCGTTGTGTCTCGGTCCATGCGCCTGACCCGAGCGTCCGGAAAAAACCGCTGTACCTCCGACTCCACCCGCTGGGTGCCAAAGCCAAAAGGTTTGAGGGTAGCAGCATCACATTGGGGACACACCGGGGGCACAGCCATAGCAAGGCCGCACAAGTGGCAGCGGAGCTTCTCACCGGCCCGGTGCCACGTAAGACTCACAGCGCAATTGTGGCAGTGGGTGACATAGCCGCAGCGACGGCAGAGGAGAAAATTGGCGTAACCTCGTCGATTGATGAGCAGCAGAGCCTGCTTACCAGCAGCGAGGGTATCGGCCAAGGCCTGGCGCAGGGGAATGGAGAGCACATCAACCTTTCTCTGCAGCTTCATGTCGATGACGGTGACCTTGGGCAGGGGGCGCTGATCTATTCGATGTGGCAAGCTAAGCAAGTGGAACTTTCCTTGAAGAGCATTATGATATGAAGACAGAGCAGGAGTTGCTGAACCCATGACCACCACAGCCCCCTCCAATTTGGCTCGCATCACTGCCGCGTCTCGCCCATGATAGCGAACGGTTCTTTCCTGTTTGTAGGAATGATCATGCTCCTCGTCCACTACCACAAGTCCCAGTCGGTCTAGAGGTGCGAACAGTGCCGAGCGGGCTCCCACCACCACATCAACTTCGGCCCGGCGCACTCGCACCCATTCATCCCTGCGTTCACCACTGCCGAGGCCACTATGGAGGATGGCGACCCGAGATCGGAACCTTTGGCGAAATAGTCCCTCCATCTGAGCAGTGAGAGCGATCTCCGGCACCAGGATCAAACTCTGGCGTCCCAACCGCAAGGCTTCAGCCGCGGCAGCCAAATACACTTCTGTCTTGCCGCTACCGGTTATTCCGTGAAGCAAAAAACTGGCGAAACAGTTCTTTTCAAGGGCCTGGGTGATAGCCCCAAGCGCTTGCTCCTGATGACCGGTAAGCTGGTGGGGGGTGGTAGTCTCAATCAGGGGTGGGCCGACGGGGTCACGATAAACCTCCTCCAAGCTCACTGAAACCAAGCCTCGGTCGGCCATTTTCCGAATCCAGTAGTAACCATTCCCTACCATCCCTTTTAGTTCGCGAAGCAGTCTCGGGCCTTCTGCCAACAGTTTGAGTATTTCTTTCTCTTTTGCTTTCAGCTGTTCTTCCGAAAGGGATGATGTATCAGGACGGTGCAATCCTCTGACCACCTTGAGATTCCTGGGTTTTATCCGAGGCTCCTGTTGCTGATCCTCCCAGACAATCAGATTCTTACGACCAAGGGTTCGACAAACACGGTCCACTCTCTGTTTGGGCAAGCGGCGGCGAATCTGTGCCAGGGACAAACCAGGGTGCTCCTGGACCAGGGAGAGCACTGCGGCTTCTTCTTCAGTAAGAGTTGACTGACGGAGTGATCGAAGGCCCGCCTCCCGAACGAAGGCGGCACGGCGGGTGCTGATGCTGGTACCCCTGGGCAAAGCCGACCGTATTACCTCCCCCAGAGGTGCAAGGTAGTAATCGCTGAGCCACCGATAGAACGGCAGGTGCGCTTGGCTAAAATAACTTTCCTCTGAACTGACCTGGAGAACATCGCGGATGGCTGCGTCCATGCTCACTGGCAGCCGCTCTTCCAGTCTGAGTATATAGCCGGTCAACCGCCTCCTGCCAAATGGGACCAGCACCTGCCGCCCCACTGCTACCTCTCGGTGCAAATCTGGAGGCACCCTGTAGTAGTAGGCTCCGATAACCGGCAGCACTACCGCCACCTCGACAAAAATCGTTTTCATTAGTGCTTTCCAAATTCCAAATAGCGCCTGTTCCTCTAGCTCCGCATACTATAGACACCAGAGTTCGCTAGATCCTTTTACTAACCACAGAGACACGGAGAGATGTAATTTCAGATTGTTGATTGTGGATTGCAGATTGGGGAATTTTTTAATATCGGATTTGTTTATTCTACAATCTTAAATCTTAAATCTAAAATATACTCTATGCCTCTGTGGTGAATCTTCAATCAGCCTTCCTCAGGCCACTATAAAGCATTGTAAAATAGATAGCTCCGTTACTCGTACTTCTTCTCCAGGTAGCGGCGCATTTTTTCCAGGTCTTGTGGAGGTTTCTCTGCTGGTTCCATTGAGGGGGGCGGCGGTGGCGGATACTTTGCAGCAAGCGCCTCAAAATCGAAGAGCGAATCCGGCAACCGTTCGTTGAAGTAGGCTTTCTGCACGGTTAAGCGCAGGAACAACGTATCTTGACGGTAGAACTCAATTACCCATGGCAACCAGATGGACTCTCCAACTTTTTGATATGAGAGGAAGCGGATGTCCACCAGGTCAGCGACGTTGTGATACACCCTGCGCCCAATCAGGCGCAAGGGCAAGAACTTGTCCTTATCACACCAAAACTGGGGTGATTTACCTTCTCCAGGTGGTCCGCCAATCACGTAAGCTATGCGTTTGTCAAAACGGCTAAGGTGTGCTTGGCTCAAATCTACTTGCTCTGACACCAATACTGCTTCCAGGGTCTGCGGTGAGTTGGCGTGCAATAAAATGGCGAAGATATCCTCGTGACGCAGTGGCTCTGCCAACAAATGTCCATCTGTAACGGAAAGCCGCCTCCCTGAGCTTACCAGGGTGATGTCACTTCCAGCTTCTCCAACCATTTCCTGGCGCAAGAAATCAGGCCGGGCAGCATATATTACCATCTCCCTTCTCATCATTGTCTTGGGTAGCTCAGGGTCAGGGCTCTCAGCCCACACGACAAAATGAAAATTATATATTTTGGCTGTTTGTTTGCTGACGTACTCTATGATTTGCTCGGGAGGAAGAATATATGCCTGAGCTGCCTTATTGGCTGATACCGAAATATTAAGCAGCATCCCCATGAAGATAATGATCGGCCAGCGCTTTGACAACATAAACACTCCTTCAGCAGAACGATCCCTTTCTCCTACAGACAATGGACTTGATCATTGGTTCACAGAAATCGTTAGGGTTGCATGGGAAGCCTGTAGAGATTGAGTCTGAGCAAGTTCTTCTTCCAGAGAAGCTACTCGCTTCTTGAAGTCTGACAGATAGTTTGGAGGAACCGGCTGGGCAGCAGGCAGGCGATTCTTAAGTGGATTGACGAAACGGCCATCTTTTTTCATACGAAAGTCAAGATGAGGACCGGTGGCTAACCCGCTCGCACCCACATAGCCAATGACCTGTCCCTGTTTCACGTTCGATCCCACTTTGATATTGGAAGCATAGCGATATAAATGCCCATAGCTAGTGATGTAACGACTATTATGCCGTATGGCGATGAAACGACCATACCCGTTTTTCCACTGCCTTGAGATTACCCGCCCGTCCCCCACGGCCGCAACAGGTGTTCCAGTGGGCGCTGCATAATCAACGCCAGGGTGAGGCCGGTAGATTTTCAATATGGGATGTAACCTCCGCTTTGAAAAGCCTGAACTGATGCGTGAGTAACGCAGCGGAGATTTGAGAAACACTTTGCGCAGGGAATTCCCCTGTTCGTCGTAGTAATCGGCTCTTTTGCCGGGAGCTTGGTAATAATAAGCCCGGTGGCTCGTTGAGCCGTTGTGGAAGTGGGCCGCCACGATGCGACCGTTTCCAACGAGCTTGCCATTTCTGAAACGCTGATCATACAAGAATGCATAGTGGTCTCCAGCTCTAAGGTCCACGAAAAAATCAATATCCCAGGCGAAAATGTCAGCAAGTGCCAAAGCCAAATCAAAGTCAATATTTTCATCCACTGCACTCTGGTACAGGGAGTCTTTGATTGCACCTCGCGCCAGAGCAGAGGTGACAACCACTGGTTTGGCGTATCTGCTGGTGGTCCAACCCTGCTCCGTTCGGGTGGTTGCCAACACCTGTCCTTGCATATTCTGATAGCGAACCTTTTCTAAGCGTTGCGAGTCACGGGCAAATATAAGTTCCAAAATTTCTCCGGGTTGCAGCTTTTGTAACTCCGGCAGAGACCTCCAGACCGCAATCAGACTGCCAACCTCCTGAACCTTGACACCGTAGCTTACCAATACCTGATAGAAGTTATCGCCTCGTTCTATGGTATGCACGGTATCACGGACGGACTGGCGATAGTTTCTCTTCGCGGCGAATCTGTCCATATAGGAGGTGATGGGTGAATTCGTTGGGGGAGGCTGCTGCCCTGGCTTCAGACGAACGACGAGTATAACCGGTGCGATCAACAACAGGGTCAACCAAATGAACAGTCGTATTCTAACCCTCCCTTTGCTTTGCACATAGACGTTCTGCCGCTTGCGCCGCTGCATGGTCACCTATACTGTCCCCGCCCAGAGTTTCAGGATGGATTCTATCTATCACGGCCCCCAGAGAGTGTCAACGTAACTCGAGCCCGAACAATCATGGTTAACCTGGATAATTCTCAAAAACGAATACTAATTTAACTCGGCAGCATCTCTTGTCCTCTTGGACACTATGTCACAATTCGCCGAACCCGTCATTTCGGACTAGCTTCGCTTCGCGCAGCGAGATCCGGAATCCACAAATACAGATTAATGAATGATGCCTGGATTCCGGCCTGCGCGGGAATGACGTGACTACATGAACCCGTCATTCCGGAATTCGCCGCAGGCGGATGTCCGGAATCCAGAAAGCCTACAATGACCTCATTTGGTGCCTGGTTCCCCGCCTTCGCGGGGACGTTGTCTGGATCCCGGCTCGCATCCGCCGTAGGCGGACTTGGCCGGGATGACGTATTGCGACACGGCAGCTCAAAGGGAAAAGAACTTTCTGCGCAGTTATGTGCATAGGCGTAATCATAAATTGTCCGATCCGGGCCCAAAAGTGGAAAAAAATTTCCCACACCAGCGAACATTATTACTCAGCCGCCCAAAGCACAAGGCACGATTTAATCAGATGACTCGGAGTATTCCCTGAACATCTCGGGTCCACCTTTGTGTTACTGTGATCACATTGAGCCGATTCCAAGTACATTGGCATACAGGAAAACTTGGAAATGAATCTTACCTGGCACGGAGAGGAAAAAAGTGGAAAAAGTTTTCATATTTCGGCCCATTTTGCCATTCCGCCAACCATCCCGGTTCAAGCCCTCCCATCAATTCCTTGCCATCCCAACCCCTTTTTGGAAAGGGATAATTCACTACATTCTATCCGTAACATACCCTTAAAAACAGTAGGAATCACAGCTACCTAGCCTGAAAAAACTTGAGGGGACCATACCTCTTCGGCCGGGTTCAAGTCACTTCGGGGAAATTCTTGTCTTCATTCTGGAAGTTGGCCATTTGCCCAAATACCATTTTGCCAGTTGGCCAAATGTGGCAATCTAGCCAACTGTGGTCACATCGAGGCTGAGCGCATAACTAAATGATATTATTATATATAATGCCCGTCAAATGATTGGCATCAATCTTGCGAAGTCGAGCATACATTGAAATTTTTCTATGCGATGGGGTGAATCCCAAACCAGGGGGATATGTGATGAAACCCAGGAACAAACTCTTCCTATTTGCACTGATCATCTTTGTATTGTTTGGCGCCATTCCGACGGTTCTTGCGTCAGAACCCACCGCCGAAGACTTCACCAATGCTTTCTCCGCCACCTGCGCTGACCCTGCAATGAGTCACTTTGGAGTAATAACATCATCTTCTCAAGTGGATTATTACGCCATTGATCTTGTGGCAGGCCAGTTTTTCACTATTGATGTCGATGCTGAGAAAATAGAATCTCCGCTGGACTCCATGTTGGAAGTTTTCGATACCGCTGGAGAACTAGTGGCAGTAAGCGTTGAGTCCTCTTCTGAAAAGGATGTCAGTCCAGACCCATATCTTGAAATGAATGTCGATGTGGGTGGCACTTACTATCTTGCCATCAGTGCTGAAACTCCCGGCGCAGGCTCTGATACCGGTTCCTACACCTTGTTACTCACGTGTTCCACTCAGCCCCCTGCTCCCGAGTTGACATGGCCACTTGGAGATGGCGAGTTGATAGGTTCCACCGGCTCCACTGGCTCGCTTGTAAATATCACCCCTGAAACCGCCGAGAGCTCTCTTCCTTTTGATCTGGGCGTTGGCCCGATAGCAGATATCGAATATCACTACGGTACCGACACACTTCTCCTTGCCATCGATGATAATCCTGGCAACATTATTGCCATTGATCGGGTTACCGGTGCTAAAGTTCAGACCTACAACCTAGCTCCAGAGACAGGGACGATTCCCACGGTTTTTGCCCTCGAGGCCACGGAAAATATGCTGTACGGAGTTCAGGTCAATCCTTCTAGTGAAGAGTCCACTCTGGTCCAGGTCACGTTCGATGAGAGCGATCCAATAAATCCAAAAGCCACTTTAGCCCCTGTTTTTCTCTTTGGTAAGCAGCAAGTACGGACCCTCGCATATCATTCGGTTGAGAAGGTAATATATGGTGTCGCCTCGATTGCAAGCAAAAGTGATCTTATTAAGATTTACCTGGAACCAGAACTTTTAGTAGACACTACAAGTGCGATCCCAATCGTTGATGAGACGACCGGCGAGCCGGTCAATGTAGTGTCTCTTGACTTTAGTAATGAAAACTTTTTGATCGGGATTGATCTCTCAGGAAATCTTTATGAGATAGATCATACCAACGGCCATGCTGTGTCCATTGGCTACCCCTCAACAGCGGTAAGCGGCTTGACCTTTGTGGTTAGAGAAGCCGCGGGTGTTGATCCGGTAGGGACTATCTGTTCTTCGACATTTTCTACTTCAGCATCTACCAGTTCAGGCACTGCTGACCCCAAACTCTCCAGATCCAAACTGAAAAAGAATCCCCTGCATCGTGCCATCGGCCTCTTTAAATTTGAGGGCATGCAAGGTGAAACGGTCACCCTCAATGTAGAGCTGGACGGGATAGAGTCAGCAGAGGCCGTTGCAGCAGAGGAGTCCACAGAAAGCAGTAAACTGAAGAATTTATGGCTGAACTACTGGAACGGCAAAGGGCGTGTGTTCCTGGGTATCCGAGATGCGATTCCCGGTGTTGATTATAGAAAAAGGACGAAGGACCACGTACCTTTCAGTATGTCGGCAACCTTACCAGCGGACGGTACCTATTACGTCATGGTTATTCGACCTCTGCTCCGCTTCTACCAGACTGACTATTGCTTGTCTTTGACTTCAAGCCTGCAGGAGGATAGTCAGGCCTGGAAAACCTTTGAGGTGGCCTGGCCTGATGATGAATCTGAGGATGATATCAGCGCATCAACATCGGCTGCAGAATCAGAAGATGTTCAGAGTGCTTTATCTGGCGAATCTGAGGACGGCGACCTGGCGCCGGTGACTCTGAGCACCACTGCTCTTGAGCCCAGCAGTGCTCCCCCTGAGGAAATCACCGTAGAAGAAACCGGTGATGTACCTACTGCTGCAGTGTCTACTGCGGAAAACCCAGAGGATCCTGTGGATGTCGTTGATGAAAGTGACAGCGACGGTGCGCCCACCGATGCTGGTGACACTACGATGGCAGAACCGGCTGGAGGAACCCCTGAGGAACCTGCTGTTGGCGGTGATGATACTGCAGTCGTACAAACCGTTGGCGACGAAAATCCTGTAGTCGAATCTGGTACTGAAACCCCCGTCGTGGGTGACTCCACAGTGGATGAGACGGCTGTAGTAACCCCTGAAGAGCCTGTCGTTGAGACCCCCGTTGTGGTCGTTCCAGCTGCTGACGAGGTCAGTGGAACCGAACCTGGCGATGAAACCGTCGATGATGGATCCTCTGATGACCCGATGGAAGACCCACTTCCCATGAAGGAGTAGTCTTTCGAAAAAGTGTAACCGCCCAGATAAAGGGCTGTTCATCCCCCCCCTCACCCCAATCATTCGGCATAAGGTATGCCGAAGCCCTCTCCTCCCCTGGAGGAGAGGGCACATTTTGTGAATACTCTTTTGAACATATTGAGTGACTCCAGTGCACACAATGCCTTCCAAAAATAAGTATCCCTGACCCTAGAGCGCGTTCCACTGGAGGATACAGAAAGACGAGGCGGAGGGTATTCCCAGATACCTTTTCTTCTAATAATTTTAAACCTTTCGGTACGTCGCATATTTTTTGTTCCGGGAAGCAGTTGAGCATAGATCTTGCATGAATCAAGCAGAAATAAATGCATACTGCCATCTCATTTATTGGGGAGGAGAATTGGATACGTAAGGGTCGGAATGTGTCGATCCATGACATGTTGTCTCCAATTCTGTTCTCAGTATCCGGTTTTTCGAGACGATGCTCATGAGAGACCAAACAAGTTTCTTTATATCGTGGCCATAACACTCATTATTGAGAAAAGGGAAATAGCATGAAAGTTCAACGGATCACCATTGCAACACTTGTCATCTTCGTGATCGGCATCGGTATCTTTGCCCAGACCCTACAACAGCAGGAACAGAGGAGTAGAACTCTAGACCTTCAGCAAAAAGGTAACTATCTCGTCAGTCTGGTTGCGCTTCATCCGATGGAAGACTTTTACGGCAGCAAGCGTGAGTACATCGTCAAGACACTGGCCGAATACGTTACTTCAGATGGCCTGATCTATTGCATCGTGCAGGATCCAACCGGAAGCCCCCTTCTCTCCCTGGCACACCGTGATGTTGTGGCCAAAATCCCCACTGAGGTGGAACAAAGATCCCTGTATGTAAATGGGTTAATACGACAGACCTATCAGATGGAGGGAACGGACCATACTATAAGTGAATTTGCCAAACCGATTTTTGAAGGTGGACAGAGAAGTGGCACGGTGAGAATGGGCTTCGATCTCCCGCCCATATCAATGTTTTCTCTCGGGCGTATTAAGCTTATGGCCATAATGGCCTTTTTCGCATTTTCTATGGCGATCTTGGTCTATTACGGAGTCACCCTGGCACTTCGCCCTCTCCATGAAGTCAACCAAAATTTCAGGAACATCTGCATAGACTCAGTGCCTGTCTCTTCCGGTTCTTTCAAGAATGGCGGCGTTGGCGAGATCATAAAAGGCCTCGAGCAATCGGTGTTTCAACTCAAAGACAGATACGAAAAAATCCAGGCTGAAAACATCGATTTGACAACCAAATATGGTGTCACTTCATTTGAGAAACACAACGTCTTCAACATCCTCGATTCCATAAATTACGGGATAATTGTGACTGACATTCAAGATAATATAACTCACATCAACTCCTACATGCTGAACCTGCTCGACAAGAAACGGGATGAGGTGATCGATCATCCCTTAAGCGATGTTCTCGCTCACGATCAAATCACAGCATTTCTCTCACAGCAGGAGGCACTGAAGCAAAATAGTGGCGCCAGTTATATTGAAACCACCTTTCCTGAACTTGCCTCTGGAGAGTCTTTTCTCGTCTCTTTTTCCTATTTGAGTGGGAGAGAGGAAGATGTCATTGGCAATGTCATATCGTTTAAGAACATAACCAGTGAGAAAGCAGCCGAAAATGCCAAGCATGAATTTATCACTCGTATCACGCACGAATTACTTACGCCCTTGACGACTATTAATTCATACAATGAGATGTTGATGGATGATGAAATAGACAACATTGAGATGCAAAAGGAATTCTATAATACCATCAACGAGGAGACCAATCGCTTGACGAGTCTCGTTAAGAACCTGCTCAACATCTCCAAGATTGAAATGGGCAGCCTAACCCTCCACAAAGGACTCGTCAAAAGTGATTGGCTTTTTGACGATTGTCTGACCACCGTTGAGGGGGCCGCCCAAAAGAAAAAAATTACTATTGAACGGAACCTGCCTGACAGTTTTCCATCTCTGTTCGCCGATAAAGAACTCCTGAAGGTGGCAATCATCAACATCCTTGGCAATGCAGTGAAATATACTCCTGAAAACGGGCACATTCAGTTCATGCTCACCGAACAGGAGGACTTCATAATCTTTGAAGTCACCGATGATGGCTATGGCATTTCCAAGGAAGATCTCCCCCATGTTTTTGACAAGTTCTATCGCTCCACGGATCCTCGTGTTACCGAACAGACCGGAAGTGGCCTGGGGCTTGCATTAACTTCGGAGATCGTTCGCCTCCACGGTGGAGAGATTGAGGTAAACAGTAAGCCTGACGAGGGAAGTTACTTCAAGATCAGGCTACCGAAGGAGGAATATTACCTTGGAAAACAATAAACGGGTTCTGGTCATAGACGATGAAGCCCACATCAGGCGAGTGATCGAACTCAAATTCAAGAACCAGGGCTACCAGGTCATCACCGCCACCAATGGTGAGGAGGGGCTTGATCTCATCAAGAGCGAGCAACCAGATGTTGTTATCACCGACATCATGATGCCCAAGCTCGATGGCAAGGCTCTGTGTGAACGAGCAAACGAACTGAAAGAGGAAAGACCGTTTTTGACCATTGTCATGACATGTCGCATATCTCCAACCGAGAAGGACTGGATAGGACACCTGACAGACACCGTGTTTGTGGAAAAGCCTTTCAGCCTCCAGACAATTTTGAAATGCGTTGACCAGTATTTTGGGAACCAATAACAATGATAGATTTAGGCCAATCCAAGGAGTTTCTCTCGAGCCTGTCGAACGTCAGCCACTTGCATTTCCAGATTTGGGATGCTGATGAGGGATTGGTGTTTTCCTCAGGACCTGATGAGCCTGCTGAGCCAGCCCTTGAGGAACTCCAGGACTTTTCAGTGCAGATTATAAGCAGGGCCGCATTCCAGCATATTCCACTTGAGTCCGGAGAAGGGCTGTTTGGGGTGCCGCTTAGAAATGGACAGGCAGTAGCCGGCTCCCTCATTGCCTTTGGTTCCAACTCTTTGCAAAAGCCTCTGCCCGATACCGCCACAGCACCGCAACCGGGTCGGACTGAAGAGATGGAAAGATTTCTTACCCAGGTGGCGGAATTCGTGGAAGACAGGCTGACCAGCCAACAAGAAATGGAACAGATGGCAGAAGAGCTGACCGACAACTTTGAACAGCTCTGTTTTTACTCCAAGATTGCCAGTCGAGTTAAAAGTATAACGTTTTCGGGTACCATGCTACAAGAGCTCGTTGAAGAGCTTTTGGATACAATGCGCACCGACATGGCTTTTGCCAAACTGCCGGAGCGGCCAGAGTATAACGCCCTGGTCTGCACTCAGAAAATCCCTGAGAAGATCGGTGACTACGATGACTTCATCGACGTTCTCCTAGACTCCATCCCGTTGAACTCACCTTCACTGAAAGAAGACTACTTTATCGTTAACGACTCGAGTACCACCCCAGGATTCACTGACCTTGCTCCGGTTCCCTATCGTTTCCTGGCGGTAAAGATGAAACATAACGGAAACTTCTATGGTTGGATGGGGCTGGTCTCATTTAATTTCGAGGAAATTTTCCGTCGAAGCGAACTAAGGCTGTTAGATTCGATGGCCGAGCAAATAGCCGTGGTTATTACCAATTCAGATCTTTACCGTGACCTGGAACGTTTCGTCATCAACATGGTGAAATCACTGGTCTTCGCCATCGAGGCTAAGGACGATTATACCCGTGGGCATTCTGAACGAGTTTGTCGATATTCCCTCCTTATGGCAGAAAGACTTGGTTTGGACGAAGAGCGGAAAAAAATACTCCAGTGGTCATCTATTCTGCACGACAGTGGGAAAATTGGCATTCCCGAATCCATTTTGAATAAACCCTGGCGGTTGGAAGAAGAGGAATATCAAATCATTAAGAATCATCCCATGAAGGGCCATACCATCTTGGAACCCCTGGAGCAATTGGCAAGTTCACTTCCTGGCATGCTGCACCACCATGAGCGCTACGATGGCAAAGGGTACCCCCAGGGTTTGAAGGGCAAAACAATTCCGCTGGAGGCCCGAATCATTGCTGTTGCCGACACCTTTGATGCCATCACTTCTAACCGGGCTTATCGCCCGTCAAAAACTCCGGAAGAGGCCCTCGAAGAGATGGAAAAAGCGGCTGGAACCCAGTTGGATCCCGATTTGGTTGAAGTGTTCAAAGAGGTATTTACCAGAGACCTTGCGCCTGAGCAGGGATGCAGCGTCGAAGAGCAAAGTTGACAGCATGATACCATCATCCACAGTTTCTGTAGCAAAAGTAGGCACCAGGACGGTTCTTGCGCCCAAAGAGTCATTGACCTATGAAACCTGTGCAGAACTCGAAACCACCTTTGATGAGTGCCTCAATGACCAGAGGGCAGATATTATTTTGGACTGCAAGGATGTAACCTTCATGGACAGTGAAGCTCTTGAACTATTAGTACGCATGCATGACGAGCTCAGAAATCGCGGCAGCGTATTGAAAATAATCACCTTGAACGATGTCTGTCGCGACATATTTGTCGCAACTCGACTCATACATTTGCATGTTTACGAAGATATCCACGAAGCAATCAGAAGTGAACGATGAAAAGCCCTTTGGTCCATAGAAGGAAAAAAATCGGTGAAATTTTGGTGGGCAAAGGTTTCATTACAGCCGACCAACTAACCGAGTTCCTCCGCTCTCAAAAAGAGAGTGCCAAACCCCTCGGACAACTCTTGCTCGAGGAGGAGATTCTTAGCCCAGAGGAATTGACCACTATCATCGGGGAACAACTCGGTATCCCCCACATCTGGCTTCGCAAGGGTATGATTGACCCCAGGATTGTCCACGTCCTGCCCAAAGAGACGGCTTTACATTTTCAAGTTATCCCCATGTTTCGAGTCAACAGTGTGCTTACCCTGGCCACGGCTGATCCCCACGCTTTCTTTGTGTTCGACGAAGTGTCCAAAATTACCGGCCTCGAAGTGCAGCCTGTCCTTTGCCGCTCGGACGATATCCTTGATGCCATCCACGAGTGCTACCAGAAAGAAGTGAGTATCGACGATGTGTTGGCCCGGATGGACGAATCTGAGATTGAGGTGGTCAGTACCGCTTTTGAAAGGGAGATCAGCGAAATTGCTGAGATGGCTGAGGAAAGTCCGGTGGTTAACTGGACCAATATGGTCTTGTTGCGGGCCATTAGAGATGGGGCCAGTGACATCCATATAGAGCCACAAGCGGGCAAGTTTCAGGTTCGCCTCCGAATTGATGGTGTCCTGTATGAACTCATGTCTCCCAAGCTCGAGATGCACCCGGCGGTGGTCTCCCGCTTGAAAGTTATGGCCAATCTGGACATCGCAGAACGGCGTATACCCCAAGATGGCCGTATTCAGGTTCAGGTGGAAGGTCGTAAAGTTGACCTCCGTTTTTCTTCCATGCCAGGTATTCACGGTGAAAAAGTGGTCCTGCGAATCCTGGACAAGAGCAAGGCCATGCTGGATATCAACTTGCTGGGCTTTGACCCAGAGGTTCTGGAGCTATTCAAATCTCTGTTGAAAAAACCTCACGGGCTCATTGTAGTCTGCGGCCCCACAGGAAGCGGCAAGACCACCACTTTGTATTCAGCTATGACCTTGCTCAACGCGCCTGACAAGAATCTCGTAACCATTGAAGACCCGGTGGAGTATCAGCTCGATAGAATTAACCAGAACCAGGTAAAGCCCTCCATCGGCCTCTCTTTCGCCAAGTTCTTGAAACATGCGCTCAGGCAGGACCCCGACATTATCATGGTGGGGGAGATTCGAGACCGCGAAACTGCTGAAATTGCCATTCAAGCCTCACTTACAGGGCACCTGGTCCTGTCAACACTTCACACCAACGACAGTCCCAGCGCCATCACACGTCTTCTCGAGATGGGTATCGAGCCCTATCTTATCTCTTCCTCGCTTCTGGCATCCTTGGCTCAGAGACTGGTACGGACAATTTGCCCTGAATGTAAAACCGACTATTTTCCCCCAAAGGAAGTGTTGCAGGAACTGGGCTGCGATGGGGACAAACAGATACGATTATCAAGAGGAAAAGGGTGTTCTGATTGCTACGATTCTGGTTTCAAGGGCCGCACCGGTATTTATGAACTCTTTGAAATGGACCCAGGGCTGCAATCTCTCATTCTGACCAATCCGACCATCGATACGCTCCAAGAATACCTCAGGAAAAACGGTCAGGGGACGCTCAATAGTCTGGGCTACAAAAAAGTGTTAGAGCGCATCACCATTATAGAAGAGGTAAAACGGGTAACCTCTGTTCAGAGGGCTTAGGGACCAAGCTTGAGCCAATGAATCTGGGATGATTCACATCAAGTTGCTGCTTTTCTGAGGTGAAGATCCGCATGGCCATTAGTTATGAGCAACATAAGGGGGGCAGCCCCCTCCAGGCTGCCAAGCGCTTGGGAGCAGCGGGGAGCCGTATCCCCAAACTGCGCCTGGATATGCTCAAGTTGTCTGGCCGCAAGATCAAAGCCAAGGAGATAATCTTCTTCACTTCCCAGCTATCGTTGATGCTGGAGGTGGGTACACCCCTTACGAGCTCACTGACTGCAATAGAAAATCAGACCAAGAATCCAGCCTTCAAAGAGGTAATCCATGCAATGGGCAAGGATATCGAAGAAGGCCTTCAGCTCTCGGACGCTATGAGGCGTCACCCTCAGGTATTCAATCATGTATTCATCAGTATGATTAAGGCCGGAGAGACCGGCGGATTCTTGCAGGGGATTCTGGATCGGCTGGCGGAAATGCAGGAAAAACGTCAGGCCCTCATTGCCCAGTTGAGGTCCACTCTGACCTACCCTGCTATCCTGTGCCTGGTTGGGCTCCTGGTGGTTATCTTTGTTCTGGTGGGAGTCCTCCCCAAATTCACCACATTTTTCGCCGGCAAAGAAAGCATCCTGCCCATTACCACCAGATTTCTTATGGCCATGAGCAAGTCTCTGCGAGGTTATTGGTGGCTTTACCTGATCTCCTTTGTAGGGCTCATCGTGGCCCTCAAGCTCTGGAAAGAGAGTGAACCCGGTCAAGCGCTGATAGATCGGTTTTGTGTGAGCGCACCGATGGTAGCCAGGCTGTACAACAAGATCTATACCTGCCAACTCCTGAGAACACTGGGACATCTGATGAGCAGTCAAGTTCCTTTACTGGAAGCCCTGGAGGTAACCCAGGCCACTATTAGGAACCGATATTTTAGCCGTTTTATAACTCAAATCATAAATCACGTGGAGAAGGGGGGGAGATTTGCCCAACCATTCACCACCTATCCCTACATCCTGGACTCGGTGAAGCAAATGGTAGCCACTGGAGAGGAGGTGGGGAATCTACCCACGGTGATGCTTCGCCTTGCCGGGTTTTACGACACGGAGGTGGATCGGGAGCTCAAGAATATTGCCTCTTTGATTGAGCCCATTGCCTTGATGTTACTGGGCGGGGTGGTGGGCGTTATCGTTGCATCGGTGATTTTGCCCTTGTTCAAGCTGGCGCATGCGGTGCATTAGGCAATTAGGCAGTTAGGCATACAGATTGCATAAAAAAGTGAACTCACCAATACATAACTGGAAGGTAGAAGGATTTTAAAAGAGGAGGTGTAGAGATGTTTAGGCAGATTAAGATTCAAAACCTCAAGAACCAAGAGGGATTCACCTTGATTGAAATGCTCGTCGTGGTGATCATCCTG
>JAJDNL010000145.1 GCA_022340745.1 Deltaproteobacteria bacterium | reverse complement strand
ATGAATCACCAGGGGATAACCAAAAGCACGAGGGGATTTATTATGAAAACAGTCCTGAGAAGGGGCTATCTTTGCAGAAAGCTGGGGTTTACCACTATTGAACTTATTGTCACTGTGGGAGTAATGGCGGCATTAGCCGCTGCTTCCGTTCCCATATTCCGCAACTTCAGCCCTTCATACAATTCAAAACATGCGGCACGTAACATTGTCTCGCAAATGCAACTTGCCCGGGTCCACGCCATCAGAAACCGGGTCACTGCGGTGGCGGTTTTTTACCCGAAGACTTTCATGCCAGCTGACCAGGCAAACTCCTTCTTGATTTACGAGGATGCTGATAACGACTGGATTCAAGACCCCGGGGAAACCGTCATTCTTTCAAGAACGAAGATGCCGGCGAAAGTGAATCTTCAGTCCGCAACATTCACTGACAACGGTTCGGGCGAACTCACGCAAACAACCAGCTGCGGTTTTGACAGCCAAGGGATCGCTGCCAGAAACGGCGCCGTTTATGTAATTGGAGACCTCAAGTTGCAGAATGACAACAATCAGGAGCGAACCATAACGTTCCATGCATCTGGCAAGACCAAGATTTCACTACCCTAGGGGGACCAGCCATGAATTCAAAGAGGCAGATGACAATTGATAATCACCAGATGAAGTCCAGGGGCAAACACAGTCAGACTGGTTTCAGTATGGTGGAAGTGATGGTGGCAATCCTCCTTCTTACCGTTGGCCTACTGGCCCTGGCCAAGATGCAAACCCAGGCAGTAGCCAGCAACAGTTATGGTAACAAACTGACTGAAGCCACTTTTTTGGCCCAGGACAAGATGGAGGAGTTGCGGCTCTTGAATGAATGCTACCTGGAAGTAATTGCTAAGCCCGAGCTCAGTTGGACAGTTGAAGACCAAAATGTCGTCAACAATTACAACAATCAACTGAGCGACAGCGTGGTCAACTGGATCGAAACCGATGGTCCCGACCCTGACCTTATCCCAGATCAGTTCAGTTGGCAGATGGCAACACCGGACCACACCAATGTGGATGGTGTCCCGGGTGTTCCCAACCCGATTGCTGTCGACGGCCTCGCAGCCCCAGCCGCTGGCTATACCAGGACCTGGTATGTAGAGGACAACAAGCCGATCACCAAAGCCAAAAACCTCCGAGTGCGAGTAACGTGGGGAAACGGCCGTGAGGTAATACTCGATAGCGTATTGTCGCAATGAGTGAGGTGGATAATGAAAAGCACAAAATTGCATCTATGCCAACAAAGGACCCATCCGGAAGCATCGCGGAGCTGTTTGGGCTGCCAGCGGGGATTTACTCTGGTGGAGCTTCTCGTGGTTATAGGCATGTTCAGTATTGTAATGGCAGCGATCTATTCGGTATTTGTCCGCTCCAACCGGGTCTACATTTCTCAAGAAGAAGTGGTAGCAGCGCAGCAGGAGGCTCGCTCCGCTCTTGAGATTCTCGGTCGAGAAATCCGGATGGCAGGATTAATCGCTGCCGACAATCAATCCGGCGGCCTTGACATGATTACCGCAGCCGCCTGGGCAGCCAATCCAGATTCGGCCATTGAAATAGCTACGGTGGATGTGGCTAACAGAACCACCATCTTGGCCTTTAAATCGGATCTGGACGACAATAACGAAACCGATGCGGTGCGATACGTTTACTATCACAGTGACCACACCACAGCCAGCCGCCGGAACACCCTTTACCGAGAAGCCTTGACCTGGAGCGGTGGGGCATGGGCAGATCCCAGCGGAACGGGTGAACAGCTGTTCCTTGAAAACATTCAAAACCTGACCCTCACCTATCAAATGGCTGACGGCACCGAGAGCACCGCCCCAGCCAACCTCGAGGATATCCGGGGAGTGGTCATTGACCTCGTGGCCCAGACAGCCCATGCAGTTGAGCCCTACGAGGGAGGGAAATTCGTTCGGACCAGGCAGCTTATTTCCAATATCCAGATTCGCAACTTGGGTCTTTCCTAGGAGTGCAGGAGGAAACAGTGGAACAGAAACGGATTATCACAAAGATCAAAAATTTTAGCCTCAAGCGCTTTCTAAGCAGAATGGTCGGTAATGACAGGGGGGTGGTGCTCGTTTTCGCTCTGGTACTCATGCTGGTTCTCACCATCATCGGAAGTTCCGCCACCATGACCTCCCAGGTTGACCTCAAAATAAGTGGCACCACCAAAGTGATTCGAACCTCCTTTTACGTAGCGGACGGCGGCATCATGTTGAGTCCGAAAGTAATCAGCCGAATCATTACTGATCGGGCCCTGCCCTCAGATACAGAAACCCCGCTCATCGCCTATGATGACTACGCCCAGCCTGGCGAAGATCCTGTCTTGCTGAAAAAGATCATGGGCTTTGCAATGGACAGTGACTATCAAAGTAACGACGCCAACACTGCTGACATCTCGATGGAACAGGGAACACTCGGGAATATGGCCATCGATATCACTCGTACAGCCACTCATTACCTCTCTGGGGGTGGCGTTGAATTTGCCGCCGGCACCGAAGGAGTTGGCGTGGGTGGCGCCGCCAGCGCTGCTATTATATATAGCCTCGCCAGCAGGGGAACAGTGGGGACCTCACCCAAAACCACCGAATCCGACATAGTTGCACAGTATCGCAAAGTAGCCGGTGTGGCTGGAGGAAGATAACCATGAAGCTTCTGAGAACATATTGCTTTGGCCTCTTTTTCATATTGTTATCCTTTTTGGTGGCAACCGGAGTTCAAGCGGCAAACAGTATGGCTCCCTACGTGTCGACTCCCATCTTCATGTCCAATGCCGTCCCCCCCAATGTCCTGATTATCTTTGATAATTCTGGGAGCATGAACCAGATGGCCTATTGGGAAGAGACGGTTGAACACAGTGAAGGTGATCCGTGGTGGCAGGCAGATGTCGTGCCTACCACCCCATATGATCCGGCCCGGAACTACTACGGCTACTTTGTGGCCGGCACCCCGGTCAGTCGGGTTATGTACTCCTACGTTAGTAACAAATTCCAGCGAGACCCCAGCGGCGAGTGGGAGGGCAACTTTCTGAATTGGCTCACCATGCGCCGCGCTGATGTGGCCCGCAAGGTGCTGGTTGGCGGCCTGGCCACCTCTCGAACCGGCGGCGGCAACACCACCCTCATCGGTGAGGACCCGGTCCAGTCGGGACGGAGTTTCAAGTGTAAGCTTGGTTTCATAACCATGTTGAATTACACACCTTTTAACGACTTCAACGATCGTTATGTAGGCGTCAAAGACGGCTATCTCTACGTCAGCACAAATCTGAGTACCGACCCCTTCACCTCATACGACGACAGGTACGGCATCAGTGTTCACAGGGATTCAACCTACCCTGATGAAGCTTTTGATTTCCAAGACGGCAACATTGCCGGAGTCATGCAAAAGGTGGGTGACAAAGCTTATTGGGGGCTGGAATTTTTCCGTAGCGGCACCGGCAATGGTGAAAACGGTGGCTACATAAAGAATCGAGTCGGCCACCCAACTATCACCAATCTCTATACCAACATCGAAAACGAGCCCATGCAGAACTGGACGCCTCTAGCTGAAAGTCTCTACGTGGCCATGCAATACTTTAAACAAGAGCCCATAGATGCCAGTTTGGCTTCCCTGTACAACCCTGGTTATCAGCTCAACAGCACCTGGGACCCTTACGATCAAGACGGAGAATCAACTCATTGCGCCAAAAGCTTTGTGTTGATCTTTACCGATGGCACCCCCACAAAAGACAAGATGGTTCCAGACGCTCTCAAAACCTACGACGGCGACACCCATGATCCCAACGCTCAGACTCCGAGCTACGTCGACGATGGCAGCGACTATCTGGACGACGTCGCCCTCTATGCTAGGACCAATGATCTGAGAACTGATCTTGAAAGCGACCAGAACCTGGAAGTTTTTGTGGTCTATGCCTTTGGAGACGACCCCGCAGCTCGACGGCTGTTGAAAGACACCTCCAGAAATGGTGGTTTCATTGAAAAAAATAACAACGGTCGCCCAGACCCGGCCACCGGCGCCGTGGTGGACGAAGTGGACTACAGCACCCCGCCAGGCGACAACACTTGGTCTGAGTGGTGGGAAGACAAACGAACAAGTGCCGATGGCAGTGCACTGCCTGACACGTACTTCGAGGCCCAAGACGGCTGGCAGCTGGAATTGGAGCTCATTAATGCCATCACCAAGATCCTGGAGCGGGCCAACTCAGGCACCGCAGTCTCGGTGCTGGCCACCTCGGGTGAGGGTGAAGGCGCCCTCTACCAGGCCTATTTCAAGCCGAAGTTTTCCACAGCCACCGAGGAAGTTCACTGGACCGGTAATCTGCAGGGACTTTGGATTGACGCCAAGGGCAACCTGCGAGAGGATTGGACCGCTGCCAGCAATCCCGTCCCGAACGGCATACTCGACCTGGGGGTGGACCCCATAGTGAGCTTCTTCTACGACGAAAACAGTGGTGAAACCACGTTTCAGCGACGCCTGGTTTCACCTGCAGATATTTATGGCACCGGTTCTTCCCCGACCACGCATCCTCTCACCGAGCTTAGCCCTCTCTGGGAGGCCGGGGAAACTCTGGCCACTCGTGATCTCAGCACCAAGCCACGGAGTATTTTTACTTTTGTAGACCTTGATAATGATGGAGAGATTGATGGGAATCACTCGCTGGACAGCGACGAGTTTGTCTCTTTCAGCACATCCAACCAAGATAAATTAGCAGCTTTTTTGGATCTGGAGAATGATCCTGCCACCGCAGAGGAAGATTTCTTATATTTGGGTGGCACAAAACCAAACCGAGTTGCCAACCTGATTAACTATCATCGCGGCAGTGATTCTGGTTTTATCGGCACCACAACCTTGAGAAACCGCACGCTGAATTCCGAAATTTGGAGGCTGGGAGATATCGTCCACTCGACTCCCACCCCGGTGGGCCGCCCGGTGGACAATTATGACATCATCTACAGCGACCACACTTATGCGGATTTCTACCTGTACCACAAAAGCAGGGAAACCGTGGTCTACACCGGCGCCAACGACGGCATGCTTCATGCCTTCCTGGCCGGGACATTCAATCCCGGCGCCCCGGGGACAGGTGACGGTGCCAGTTTCACTGTAGACCCGGTCAAGTACGGATCCCTGGGCCTGGGCCCGGGCGATGAAATCTGGGCTTATATCCCCCAGAGTCTTCTGCCCCATCTGAAGTGGCTGGCAGATCCCGGCTACATGGAAGGAAACCACGTCTACTATGTGGACCAGAAACCGAGGATCTTTGACGCCAGGATCTATGAAGGCGCCGCTACCGGCGGCCATCCACTCTATGACCTCTGGGACCACATGTCGGCTCAGCAACAGGCCGAGAGAGTGAACGGCTGGTGCACCGTGTTGGTGGGTGCAATGCGTTTTGGCGGCGGCAACATCACCGTAACCGGGGATTTCGACAACAACGGCGCCACTGCTGACACCACCAGAACCTTTGCCAGCAGCTATTTCGCCATTGACATCACTGATCCTCTCAACCCCATTTTACTCTGGGAGCGAAGCTACAACGGTTTGGGATTTACCACCTCGTTTCCTTCGGTGTTGAAGGTTGAAGACAGAGTCATCAATACTGGAACCCCTGATACGGTGGACGTCCAGGCACAACACTGGTTCCTGCTCTTTGGCTCCGGGCCCACGGCTTATGACGGCACCAGCAGTCAAAACTCCAGTATTTTTCTGGTTGATTTAGCCACCGGTAATCCAGCGCGAACCTTCACCGAACTCACTGACTCCAGCGGCAATAACAATGGCACCGCTCTTCCCGCCGATGGCTTTATGGGCTCTCCGGTCAGTGTTGACCTCACGGTGGACTATTCAGTCAACGTCTCTTACCTCGGTGAGGGCCATAGAAGTGGGGGCAGCTATGACGGCGGTATCTACCGACTGCAGGCGCCCGTTACCGTCGGCACTGCCAATGGCGAGCCGGTTCTGCTCTACGACGTTGATCCCAACACCTGGACCCTGACCCACATGTTCGATGCCGACTACGCCATCACCGCCGCGCCTGCTGCCTCAGTGGGCACGGCTGCCTCCAACTACAGTCTCTGGCTCTACTTTGGCACCGGCCGTTACCTGGCCAATGCAGATAAGGCCGATACCACCCAGCAGTACCTCTACGGCATCAAAGATCCCTCTTACAACTTCAAACTCACTGCTGGACAACAAACCGCTCTGCTCAATGCGGAACCACTGACCAAGGACGCGCTTTTTGATGCCACAGGGGTGACGGTCTATACCGACGGCAGCATCACCGGAACCGGTGAGGCCACCACCTTCGGTGATCTCAAGATCAGGCAGGGCGATAGCTTAACCTATGAGGTTGGCTGGTACAAGGCATTGGACAGTGGCGAGCGCATCGTCAGCAAGCCTTCGGTGCTGGGCGGCATCCTGCTGGCGCCTTCTTTCGTGCCCAACAATGACATCTGTGGCTTCGGCGGCAACAGCTACTTACATGCCCTCTACTTTGAAACCGGTACCGCTTATTCCCAGAGTGTAGTCGGAACTGAGCCAGACGGAACCAAAGAAAAGGTGCTGGACAAGGTCGGCTTGGGCGTGGGTATTTCCTCCAGTCTCGGTATCCACGTGGGTCGGGAGCACGGTGCCATGGGCTTTATCCAGCAAAGTACCGGTACCATAAACCAGATTTACCTGACGCCGGCACTGGGTATCAAGAGCGGCTTTGTTAACTGGCGAGAAGTCAGATAGGAGGGGATCATGCTATTGCGAAAGCTCTGCGCTGTTATCACTCTGAGCTTACTGTTTACCGTAGGCCACGCTGAAATCGTAAAGGCCGGCCAACCCCCAACCGGGAAACACGGTCCTGAGGTTGTCACCGAGACCTTTCGAGTAATGGGAAAGGGCGCTGACCATATAGTCATTGGAGAACAACACCTGTATGTGGTGCCGGAAATTACGAAAATTACCAGCCGTTACGGCACAGACATCGAGCTGAGTAGGCTTCGCACCCCTTGTCTGGCTGAAGTCACCTATAGCAGATGGTATCAGGGTGCAGAGAAGCTGCCGGTTGTCTTACGCTTAAAAGTAAAAAAAGTGTATCGGGGAGCCAGCAGTGAAAACTCTCAGGAATAGGAGGTGATAGCAAGAAGATTAGTATTCAAGAAAACAGGCAAATATAGCCTCAGAAAATGTCGAAGGATTTTTGAAAGGGGGGCATTATGAAAATTGAGGCGCACAGAAAGATTTTGTTTTTAGCGATTGTATTGGTCCTGTTGAGTCCACTGCCGACCTACGCCGCCTGTGGCGGCGGTTCCTCCGACTCCAAAATCATCTCCGCCAACCCTGTGCTGAAAGCACAGTTCGGCCATTCTGTTGCTGTCAGTGGCGATACCATGGTCGTTGGAGCTCCCAATGAGGGCGCTGCTTATGTGTTCGAATACGATGAGGGCAAATGGGATCAAGTGGCCAGATTGACTCCCAACGGAAGCACCAGCATGAGCTGGTTCGGTTGGTCGGTGGCCATCAGCGGCGACACCGTGGCGGTTGGGGCTCCTTTATTAAGCTCAGTTTACATGTTCAAGCGTGTGGGTGATAGCTGGTCTGAGGACCCGGACTCCTTATTGATGGCAAACGATAGCGCCTTTACCTTTGGTTGGTCTCTGGCCTTTGAAGGTAGCACTCTGGTGGTCGGGACCGGTCGTGCCAACTCGGCCTATGTTTTTAACCTGGATGGGACCAATTGGCCCCATGAAGAGGCCAAGCTGACCGCCAGTGATTCTGAATCAATTGACAACAGGTTCGGCTGGTCGGTAGCCGTCAATGGTGCCAGGGTGGTGGTGGGTGCACCCAGAGACGAATCTACGGCTGGCTCGGCCTATGTGTTTGATTTTGACGAGGAGGCCGGGAAGTGGCTTGAGACTGCCAAACTCTCCGCTAGTGACAAGGCGGAACATGACGATTTTGGCTTTTCCGTAGCCGTACACCAAGACACTGTGGTAGTTGGTGCCCATAAAGATTCGGCATTCGCACAAGGCCAAGTCCCAGGCGCAGCTTACGTTTTCAAAATTGACGGAGACATCTGGAGTCAAGAGGACAAACTTTCCGCTAGTGACTTACCTGACTATGATGCTGATGATGAATTCGGTTACTCGGTGGCCATAAAGGACTCCACCTTGCTGGTCGGCGCTCCTAAGGACACCGATGATGCAGGTACCGTTACCGGCGCGGCCTACCTGTTCAAATACGACGGCAGCAATTGGGTTGAAGATCCAGTGCAGCCCAATCTGATCCCCACCACAGTGCCTGGGTTGGAGGAAGGCGACCAATTTGGTTTGACCGTAGCCATCGATGCAAGCACCATCGCGGTTGGGGCTCCTCTCAGCAATCTCGAGGTTCCTGATCAGACTGATGTTGATTTGAATAATGAGGTTCTAAACGCTGGCGCCGCTTATGTGTTTACAGCCAACGATGAAACTCCCGTCAGTGTAGTCCAATCGACTCTTGGCAGGAGTCGCCACCGCTTTTTTCCCGCTTGGGAAGTATTCGAGTTCACAGCTGCTCAAGGCGATAAAGCCACTTTAATTTTCGAAGCTGATCCTACTGGCAACAATAACAACGGCAAGGGTGTGAGCCTGTTCGTAAAAGACAAGATCCGCGGTGAGCGTTTTTTCATGAAGAAGCGCTGGGCTTTGGGAGCTCCCATGGAAATGGAGTTACCTGCAGATGGCGAGTACCGGGTTTTTGTCTTTGGCCACCCCTGGTTTTTCAGAAATAAAGGATTTAGAGGGGACTATGTGTTGAAGTTGGAGGGTATCTGCGCAGAACTGACGAAAGTGTCTCGGGGAAAGAAATGCAGGAAGAAATGGTAGCAATCTAAGCTGGAAACAAATCTGATCAAATCCAATTCATTCAAGAAGGC
>JAJDNL010000140.1 GCA_022340745.1 Deltaproteobacteria bacterium | reverse complement strand
AGGCAGGAGAGCAAATTGATACAGAGCAAAACCACAACTTCTATAAGGTGATTTCCTTTCATGAGAAACCCGACCGTGAGCGCGCTGAGCAGTACCTGAAACAGGGCAATTTTTTCTGGAACAGTGGAATGTTTGTCTGGCAAGCAGAGACTATTCTTGAAGCAGTGCGGAGTCATTTGCCCGGGCTTTATTCAGATCTCCAAGAACTGCAGCCCATGCTTGGAACGGGTAATCTTGAGGATGGAATTGCTCGCATTTATCCTGATCTGGAGTCCATTTCCATCGACTATGGAGTGATGGAGAAAGCAGAGAATGTCTTAATGATACCTGCGGACTTCGGTTGGAACGACGTAGGGACCTGGGCCTCCATGGCTCAGATCTGGCCCAAAGATGATCAAAATAACGCCTACCAGGGTGAAATTATGGCTTTGGATTCCAGGCACAATGTGGTGTTCAGTCGCCAGAAACTGTGCGTTCTTCTTGGCGTTGAGGACTTTATTGTGGTGGATACTGAGGACGCTTTGCTGGTGTGCCCGGTTCATAGGGCTCAGGATATTAGTGAGATTCTTGACGCGATAAAGCAGAGGGGCATGGAGCAATACTTGTAAATTGCCAATTGAGGAATTCAGGGATTGAGGGATTGCGGATTTACGAAAAGCATAGAGCATAGGGCATGGAGCATAGGGGGAAAATTTCGAAACTGGGAACCCGCCCGAAGGGTGGGACTCCGAAGGAGAATTTCGAATTTCGAAACTGGGAACCCGCCCGGAGGGTGGGAGTCCGCAGGACAATTGCGAAATAAAGGAGTCAGAATTCAGAATGAAAGATCAAAAAGCAAATACCTCCTTTCTACTGACTACTGGCTACTGACTACTGAATTCTCTGTCTCTTTTTCCTGACACCTGAATCCTCAACATTGCTGTGAATGGTGTGAATCCAGTCAGTTGGATTCAGCACTGTTATTTCATGCTGAGAGGCGATCTTTTTTCTCATCCAACCGGCGCAGTCCCTCCATAAGTAGGTGCATGGTGTCCTTATGCACCAGCCGCTTCATGGAGAGCCTCTCTGCGGGCTGAAATTGAAACTGCCCCTTCTCCCACGTAAGTAGCTCGTAGAAAGCTTCTTCGCCTCGTAATTCACCAAGTGAGACCTGGTAAATGAAACCTTTGTCAAAGTGAAGCTCAGCGTCATTTCCTTGGGCCGAGATGACAAGTACGCCAGTTCTGCCGTTGAGTGCCAGGGTCTGAACGAGTTCAGGTATGCTGAAAGTCTCTATTCTTCCCAGCATACCCTTGTCCAACATTTCCTCCATTCTGGTGTTGGCCTGCTGCAATCGCTGGGTAAGAAGTTTGGTGAAATAGACACTAAGGGAAGGATTCTCCATGATCAACCGATCAAAATCTTCCTTGCTTATCTGCAATAAGATCACAGGGGTTTTTGCCCTGATGGTTGCAGAGATCGGTTCGCCTGAGATGAGAGACATTTCCCCGAAACATTCACCTTCAGAAAGGGTAGCAAGCACTTCTTCTCGTATTTGTCCACCCTCGCGCAACACCGATACCTGCCCTTTGGTAATTACATAAAGAAATTCGCCCACATCACCCTGCTGAATGATGTCGGTCCCAGTATTAATTTGTTGGAGCTGCAGTAAGGGAATGATCTTCTCCAACGAGGCCTCCGGCAGGGGAGCAAAAACAGGCATAACCTGAAGTTTGGCGAGGTCAAGTTTTAGTTTAGCCAGGTGCTTCAATGTTTCCGGGGTGATGGCTATACGGCGCCGCCGTTTCATGACATTGAAAGTGACAGTACCCATGAGACAGCAGCAGCGCAGAGTACCGATTTCCTCACCAATGCCAAGGGTGGCATACGCTACTCCTTTAGAAAGAGGTAAGATGTAAGGATGGCATTGATCCAAAGCTAGGAGGCAGACTTTATCGGTCTCCTCCAGGACAATCTGAGGATAGTCTAAGGTGATCTGGTCGCCTTTGGAGAAGGTCGGACATTCAGAGACCTGCTCGGCGATCATAGTTACTCTCAACAAAGCCATAACGGTTCTCTAAGGTTAAGGCTGCAGCGTTAGTTTACTACGGCCAGCGCATTACAGCAGACTTCTTAAGGCCGACAAAATTGTACCGCTTTCCCCAAAAGTCTTTTTGATGTAACATATTTCCTTAACGAAAAATCTGACAACTATGGCCCGGTGCGCAATTCAACCTCCGTCCAAGAGAGAATCTTTGTGCAGTTACAGGTACCGATAATAGTCTAAGCAATTTTAGTGCCGCAAGGAGACACAAACATGAAAGTTCTGGGCATCCTTGGCAGTCCCAGGAGAGAAGGAAACACCGAAATCCTTCTGGACGAGGCTCTAAGAGCTGCGAGCGATCATGGGGGCTTATGCGAGAAAGTTGTCTTACGAGACTTAAAAATCACGCCTTGTCTGGAGATTTACAAATGTGCTGAGGATGGAGTTTGTGCAATTCAAGATGAAATGCAGGGACTCTTTCCGAAAATTATTCAGGCGGAGCGGTTGCTCCTCGCATCCCCCATATTCTTTTACAGTGTCCCAGCGTTGGCCAAAGCAATGATCGATCGGTGTCAATCGCTTTGGGCGAAGAAGTATATCTTGAACGTGCCGGTCTCCCCCATTGCTGACCGCAAGGGTGTTTTTATAGCGGTGGCGGCCACCCGTGGCAAAAAGCTTTTTGATGGGGTGAGACTCACCGTTCGATATTTCTTCGACGCCATCGATGTAGCCTACAGCGATGAACTCTTTGTGCGTGGAGCCGACGAGAAAGGTGAGGTCAGAAACCAACCGGAGGCGCTCAAAGCAGCATACGATTTGGGCCGAAAGCTGGTGGAAGAATAAGACGAAAGCAGGCAGATTGCAGCAGACAGCGGGCAGCAGACAGAAGTAACTAAGCACTAAGCAGTATGCATTAGGCATCATGGGACGAAACGGAGAAGCGGAGATTAGTGGTCAGACGACAGAAAAGATGTTGGAGGTTCGAGGCAATCAATCCGACGAAACAGCTGAATAGTGCCTCCAACCTCCAACTCTATGCCCTATGCTCCATGCCCCATGCTTAACCAAGGAAGGAGGACGTTTTATGTTGTTTATGGCCGTTTTCACCTATGAGCCTCAGGACAGAGACCGGGTGATAAAGCGACGCATAGATGGTCTCGATAACCCCAGAGGAGTCAAGGTTAAGGGAGAGTGGTTCGATATTTCCGGTCATCGAGTCTTCCGTCTCTTTGAGGCAGAGGATGCTGCTCACATGGCTGCTTCTCTCTACGATTGGACAGATCTCGGGGTAGCAGAGCTAATTCCAGTTATTGAAACCGAATTAGCCCTGAAACTGCTCAAGAGGATCAGTCGCAGTTAGAAGGTAACGTGGCTGAGGTTGTTCGTTTGCCCTCAGAAAAAGGCTGTTTGGGTTTTTTATGCATTTATTCAACATCGAAAACCTGGTCTTTAGGGCCAGGTTAGATCGCATAGGGCCTAGCGCATAGAGCATAGCGTACAAATCCAGGGAGTCGTGAAATTTGAAGTTTTGTGCTTTGCGCTCTGCGCTTAGCGCTTTGCGTCATGGGGGCAGCCCAAAGCCAGGTCCTTTGAGCCCGGGTTCTTTTCTGGTGGAGAGCGATTTTCGTCTCTGGGAACATGAACCGGTGAGATTTTTCTCATAAAAACCAGATGTCAGGGGGTGAAGATTAGTTGGTAGGAGTCGATGGTTGCCAACTTGACACTGCAGTTTGGCATGGGCTAACCTGAGGACGTTCTAATAGCAGATTTGGGTACACAGGGCTAACCCTGGGAACAATTCTTCCTGGGGTGGAGATTGGCTGATGCTTAGCAACGGTCGTAGAATGTGGCTACAGTGGTTCTTGATGATTGCCGTTCTCATTAGTGGATGTGGGCCTCCGATAGCTACCAGGTTGGTGACCATCGACTTGGAGAAGGAGTCGGAGGCGGACATTCAGGGCGTTAGAACTATTGGGGTAGTACCTTTTAGCAGTCCAGACCCGGATGTTGGGACCAGAATGGCAGCAGAAATAGCGAATAGTTTAGATTCCGGACTGTTGGGACAGGGACCCTTCGTGGCTCGAGTGATACGACTGCCCAAAGATTTCAAGCTCGAGCCCACAGCCCAGAAAAAACTTGGGGAAAAGAATCAGGTGGATGGGTTGCTCCTGGTCGAGGTTAGTCGATATTCTGTTCAAGCCTCACGAGACACCTCGCGCATGCTGTCACTGCCAAAATTTAGCTCCGGTGACGCCGCGGAGTATGACTGGGTGGGATTTGAGGAAAATCCCTCAATAGCAGATACATTCTACTATCGCATCCAGCCCTTGCAGGCTGCAAAGCTGGTTGATGTCTTAATTACCACGGTGCAGTCCTCCTTGACCGTGCAGTTACGTCTCGTTGAGATTCATAATGGCAGCACCCTTTGGGAGCGAGAAATTGCCAGAAACTACGAGAGAATCAGTCTGCCTGGCCCCTCAGTGGAAACCGAGGCTGAGGTCGAATTACTGATGGCCTCTATAGCCGAGGAAGTGGCTGCTCGACTTATGCCGCAGGAGTCCACTGTGCAAAGGATACTCAGAACCCCGCAGTTCTCCATGAAACCAGTGGCTGCCAAATGGGTGCGCCGGGGAATTCAGGCAGCTACTCTGGAAGATTGGCTGGAAGCTGAGAGGTTATTTCTGAGGGCGTTGAAGGAAGCTCCAGATGAGTGTTCTGTCAACGGCCCCCTGGGGGTTGCTTACGAGAAAAATGGGCGATTGTTGGAAGCTGTGGCTGCCTATGAGCGGGCGTACCGCTGCCAGCCCCGAGATCCGACTTACCGTTATTACAGCGATGATTTGCAGGCTGCTTTTGTGCCAGATCTAGGCGAGCAAGATTTGCCAATTCTGGTGTCGGGTGTGGGGGCAGATGGAATCATCTATTTGAATGGGAACGACAATCAAAGCCGTTATCCAGGAAATGAGTTTACCGTCTACCGCACGGAAGTTGTGCGGGAGCAGTCCAGTGACAGGATACGAGTGTTTCGGAAAAGAGACCTTGCCCGTGGCAGAATAGTCGAAATCCGGCAGCATCTGTACCTAGGCCAACTCATGCTGTATAACCCGGAACAAGAAGTGAGGAGTGGCGACCTTGTTCGTTTCGAAAATAGGTAATCCGGGCTCAAAGAATTGGCGACAGCTGCGTCAGACCGGCTGAAGATGGCATACATCAGAGAGATAGCGAGAAGTCTTTATCAAATCAAGAACCGCTTGGAGGAACTGGAGCAGGCCTGGGAGTCGGAGCCACCTGGTGAGAAACGGGATGAGCTAGAGCAAGAGCTCAAGAAGATGCGCTCGGAGCATAAGAAGGTGAAAAACATCCTTGAGGGAGCGAAGCAGTCCCCTTCTCCCTAAGAACGCGGATGAGCATCCACGTTCAATGATTTACAGCAAAGAAAAGGCCCCAACAAACGTTGCCCCATCTGGTTATTCCCAGACCACCGTTCTCCCCCCAGCGTCACCAAGAACGCCGGCATTTCTGCCACCTGGCTGGGTTACTAGGTCCGTCCGGTAGGCCCTCTATTACATTTCTTTCCTAAGGCCAACCGTGATGGCTCCCGCTCGTTGGGACCATATACAATGTAACATGGTTCTGCTTCATTGCCAAGAAAGTTTTCATGCATTGGCCCATAAAAATAGCGTTGTAGAAAAATTCCGATCGCGGGTTCGCGAGTGTTACCGCTAAAGCTACAGAAGTGGCGAAGGGGGCTGCTGTGAAAAGAAATGCATCGGGAGAGAAAACAAGAGCGAGAAGACTATTTCTCTTAGGTCTTCTTTTTTTATTTCTTTATCTAACCTATCTCCTCTTCAAACCATATTTGGGTACATTCGTTTTCGCTATAGTACTCACCTCGGTCTGCCACCGTTTCCACAAACGAGTTTTGCAACGCTGCAAAGACAAGAAGAATCTAGCGGCTTTCCTTACCACAGCAATGCTGGTGGTGATCGTAGTTGTTCCTCTGGTGGGCTTCTCCGCGGCACTGGTTAACCAAGGAGCCGACTCGTTTGGGCAGGTCAACATCTGGCTGGAAAAGGGAAACATCGAGAGGCTGCTATCCTGGGAGTGGGTCCAACCGCTCCGCAACCTAATCAACCATCAACTTGTCAGGCTGGGGCTCGAGGATCTGAATGTGCGCAAAATAATTCTGGACGCCAGTGCCGGACTGGGGCAACGAATCCTTTCCTGGGGAAAAAGTTTTCTGGGGAACGTAACTGGGCTGTTGGTTTATTGTTTGCTTTTGATTCTTTTGGTCTTTTACTTCATTCGGGACGGGCAGGCAATTCTGGAGAGGCTCAAAAATCTGTCACCGCTGTCAAAAGAGCAGGAAGAAGGACTGATCGAGCGAGTCCGTGATTTAAGCCGTTCCGTGGTTATGGCAAACGGCGCCACTGCTTTGGCCCAAGGGTTTGCCGGGGGCATCGGCTTGTGGATTGCTGGTATCTCTCCGCTCTTCTGGGGAACCATGATGGCCTTTGCTTCTCTTATTCCGGTAGTGGGTACAGCCATAGTTTGGTTGCCGGCGGTTGTCTACTTGGTGCTGATTGAGAGCTGGGGAAAAGCAGTATTTCTTGCCATTTGGAGTATGACAGTGGTAGGCTCCATCGACAATTTTCTCCGACCTTTTCTGATGAAAGGAGAGGGGGGTATTTCGTCCATCTATCTCTTCTTTGCAATTCTTGGGGGAATCAACCTCTTTGGAATTGTGGGGATACTCTACGGACCCCTCATCCTTGGCGTTGCTGCCATTCTTCTTTATCTCTATGAGCTTGAATATAGTGAAGTGCTGGCCGAGGAGTGATACGGGGAGATGTTATAACCTACCATTATCGCACTACATTTTGGGCTTGATCAGCCTTGGAATCGCGTGTAGAGTGTCGTTGGCTGTGGCTAGCGTGAGGTGAAGCAGCACATGCGAGAAAAACTCCATAGACCTGCCGTCCACAAGAGAAAACGGTTCGGTCCTATTATGAGACGGCTGATAAGGAGTCGCACTTTCCCGGTGCTCGGTGCCATTTTGCTTGTTTTTTTACTGAGTTCCATGGGGGTGCTGCTCTTTGAACACCCTGGCAACCAGAGTTTTAATAGCCTCTGGGACGCAATCTGGTGGACCCTTGTCACCGCCGCCACCGTTGGCTACGGTGATAAGGTTCCTTTGACCACTGGCGGACGATTTGTTGCCATTTTGGTCATGTTATTTGGCATTGGGCTTTTGGGCATGGTCACCGGTAGGATTGCGTCCTGGCTGGTGGAATGGAAGATCAAGGAGGGGAGCGGCTTGGTCGATCAGAAAAAAGTAAAAAAGCATTTTGTTGTCTGTGGCTGGAAAAATGAGATGGTCTCGGTGCTCGAGGACATACTTAGGGTTAACCCGAATCTTTCCGATGAGGACATTGTGATGGTGAGTACGGTGGAACCGGGGCAAGTGGAGAATTTACGATCCCGTCCGAGTCTCCAGAACATTCGTTTTGTCCGGGGTGACTACGTGGAGGAAAATGTCCTGCTCCGGGCCAATATCAAGCAAGCAGCCAAGGTGCTT
Source organism: Deltaproteobacteria bacterium (assembly GCA_022340745.1). Taxonomy (GTDB): domain Bacteria; phylum Desulfobacterota; class Syntrophobacteria; order BM002; family BM002; genus BM002. The sequence continues at coordinate 929 of JAJDNL010000140.1, read as the reverse complement.
GTCCTTGCAGACAACAGCACCCAGGCGTCCGATCAGGAAGTGGATGCGCGCACTGTAATGAGCGTTCTGACCATCAAAACCATATCCAAGGATATATACACGTGTGTGGAGCTGATTGATGCAAAATTCAAGCGCTACTTGGAAAATGTCCATTGCGACGAAATTATCTTGAGCCGCGAATACAATAGGATTCTCCTGGCTAATGCCACGGCGGCTTCCGGCATCGCTCACATCATCCAAGACCTCCTCGATGTGGAGGGTAGTCGGCTCGTCACCAAAGCCTTTCCGGCCCAGTTCGTGGGGGATACCTTTGCCAATCTCAGCAAATATTTCATGGAGGCTGAAAGCACCATCCTCATTGGCATATTGGAAAATACCGGCAACATTTTTCAGCGCAAGCGAGAAGCACTCCGGGAGGCCCAAAAGACCCCGGATATATCTAGGCTGGTATCCAATCTCCAGTCAGTAAAGGAGCTGCGAGGCAATCTGCCGGTGTTCAACCCCGGACCAGACTATGAGATCAAATCATACTCCCGGGCGATACTGATTCAAGCCTGATCTTTTGCAGTCTCTAAGCAGAAGGCAGAAGCAGGCTGGAGTAATGAAGTGAAATAAACTTACGAAATTCCAAACTCCAAGCACCAAACCGGGGCCCCGCCCAAAGGGTGGGGAGTCCAAGCGAAGCGCGGACAATTTTGGTCATTGTGATTTGTTTGATATTTGTGATTTGTAATTTGGAATTTCTATTCCTCCAATACTGCAACACTCCGAGGGTGGCGATGTAAGGTGGGTATTATACCCCGCACTAATAATGTGAAATGGGATATGACAAATGGATGAGCAGGGTGTCATTGAAAAACTGAGCAAGATTAAACTCTTTCACACTGTCAAAGATGACGAGGAGAGTCTTACTAAGCTGGCACGCATCG
>JAJDNL010000114.1 GCA_022340745.1 Deltaproteobacteria bacterium | reverse complement strand
GGCAATTTTTCGTCAAAAAGATCAGAATCAGCAAAAACCACCCGTGGCTCGGCAATACTCAGACCGGCGAGATCGGCTGATAGCCCCAAGACAACTTCGACCGAGCCGTTGGCGGTAATGTCGACTAGTTCGGCCGCTGTGACCCCCTGCAGTTCATTCAGGGTGGTTCGCCCATCCCCATTGGGACCCAGCAGTGCCACGGTGATCCCCGCCGCGAGGTTCGTTTCAATGAGCTCGGCGGAGACGTCGAGTAGACCCAAATTGCCGCTTAATTCTCCGCTTCCCTCCAACCGTGCCTGAATAGTAGGCTCACCGAGGGTAAGAAAGAAAGCATCGCCGACACCGGGCAGCTCTGTGAGATCGACCCCAAAGGTCATGTCAAAGCCGACGTCCACCACCAAGTCAAGGGCAAACTCACCGTCCAGCGCCAGACCGAGTTCGGCCATTTCGGTGGCAAGATCGCCTTGTTGGTCTCCGGCTTCGGCATCTCCAGAAGCGAATCCAAGGCTTACGCCGGCACTACGCTCAGTTTCGAAAACCACCTCGAAGCTGAGCACGTCATCCACCAGCGTGTGCTGGACAGAGATCCCGGCAGCACCAAGATCCGCCAGCGCCTCGGCAATGGCCCCATCCAGCGTATCGGCGCTGCGCGGCCCTTCACTGTTGAGCACGTTGTTTAACGGTTCCCGCAATGCTTCGGCAAACAGTCCGCCAAGGTCGGCAACGCTGCCGATAGAGGTGTTGAGAAACGGCAGTTCGGTCCCGAGTTGAGCGCTCAGGTCGAGATTGTCCCCGAATCCGGCCAAAGCCTCGAATCCTTGGGCCAGCGCCTCGTCCAGTGTCTGTAGGGCATCAAAGTCCTGCAAGGTGAGGTTTGGCGCCTCGCCGAAAAACGCCTCGCTGCCTGTGACCATGATGGTAGGACTGACGCCGAGGCCCAGAAAGCTTGCTTCCACCGGCAAGGAGGCCTGAAGGGATGTCGACACCGTTGTCAATGACGCTAGCTCTTCCACCGGGGTGGACTCCAGTTCAGTTCTGGTTATGCCCGCATCGGTGTCATCCGGATCGTTGAATTCCACCTTGAGCGCAGCTGTAAGCTCCAGGGCGCCATCCACAACCTGGGCCTCAAGAAAACCAACGTCGAGGCCGAAGTCAAGCGCTTCGCTCACCTTGCCATCGACGGAAAAGCCCTTTACATCAATGAAGAAAGTATCGTCAGTCAGATCAACGCCAAAGAGGAAATCAAAGGTCAGCTCAGCACTCAGTTCCAAGGTGGGCGGGTTCTCCACAAAGAGATCCGCATCCAAACCGGGCTGTCCCAGATCTAATTGGAAGTTGGTTAGGAAAGTCTTGTTCAATAGGACGTCAAATACCAAGGTGTCAGGATCAGTGCTGGTGTCGGAACCGTCTATAACATCGAGACTATCCCTGCTGTCGAGTTCGTTGGCAAGCCCATTGCTGTCCGGATCACCCGTGCCTAAATAACTGGTGGCAGGATCCAGGAGCTCATTCTCGATAATGGCGCTGATATCCAGCGCACTACCCAATGCCTGGTTCACAATCGGGATATCACGGCCCAGATTTCCGTAATCCTCAAGATTTTGACCAAAGTCTCTGAGCGCTATGAGGCCATCAGTAATAGCGCTTGCCACTTGCGATTCGATTGTTACGGCATCCAGCAGGAGTCGCGGCTCGAGGGGTTCGAACAAAACCTTGTTCTGTTTCCTCTTACGCTCACTAATTCTTTTTCGTAGTCTCCGGAGTTTTCTGCCAAAGGTCATGGCTGGTCTCCTTCAATCCCGTGTTTCGGGTTGAGAAGTTATGTGGTGTCCCACGGCATTGGCTATGGAATCTGTTCACCGTGTCTACGGTATTGTCCAAATGCACGCGCTCTCGGCCACTAGAAAGGGGTACCCCTTGAGGCTTTGCTGGCATAAAACCGCTTTGTAGTGGGAAATAAAGACAGACTGGGAACCCTGAGTAGAAAGGTATGGCATGGAGAGCATTGCCTGCAAAATATTCTTCTCTTTCGAAAAACAGTTAAGAGTTCAAAAGAGCTTTCGCTTGACAGCACGCCCTTCGTGAAGACGCACTTCAATCCTCAGCCGTAACTCACGGCTCAGGACCACCTCTGCTTCTCCCTGCTTACAAGCCCTCTAAGATATGCCCTGAAATTGTACTGCGGTACTGTAAGTTAGTGTAATGCTTTCATCTAATAAGAAGGTTAAAAAACTGGCTGTACTATACCACCTGGGGACAAGTTCTGTCAACAAAAATCATTCTATAACAATTTGAAATCTCTAATAAAAATCCCTATGCTTTCATTAGGGATTTAAGAGTTGAAGGAAGGCATAGGGCATGGAGCATGGAGCATGGAGCATGGGGAAAAAATTGCGGATTGCGGATTGCAGATTGCGGATTTTTAAAAAAACCGGGCTAGCTCTCCGTGCCTGAGTCCTCTTCTTGCGCTGGTGAAGGGGACCGAGGCTGCAATTGCACATGTTTTGGTGGGTCGATCTTCTTGGCGGTTACACCCATCTCTATGAATCGTCTTGCTGCCGGCAGGAGTCTCCCTTCGAGTGAACCGATGGCTTCATTGTATCTCATGACACAACTTTCCAGGGATTTCCCCATTCCTGACAAGTAGTCGACAAACTTAAGTATTCTGTCATAGAGCGTCTTTCCCTGATCCGCTATCTGCTTCGCGTTCTCAGCGATCTGCTGTTGCTGCCAACCGAAGGCGACGGCTTTGAGAAGAGCGAACAACACGACCGGGGAACTTACGAGGACTTTGTTGTCAATGGCATACTCAAAAAGCTCAGAATCGTACTGGAAGGCGGCCCCGAGAGAAGCCTCGACAGGGACGAACATTACAACCACTTCCGGGGTTTTCGGGAACTGATCCCAGTAGGCTTTCTGGCTCAACTCGCGCACTCGACTTCGCAAGGCCTGTGCATGTTTAAGGAGAGCCTGCTTTCTCAACTGATCGTCCTCAGTCTCCATAGCCTTGAGAAAGTCGCCAAGTGGCACCTTGGAGTCAATGGGCAAAATCCCACCTTGAGGGAGGCGGACCGTCATGTCTGGCCGACCTGCTTCACCCGACTCTTGCTCTACAAAGTCAACGTGGTCTTCCATGCCTGCAAGCTCCACGAGCCGACGAAGCTGCACCTCTCCCCAGCGGCCGCGAACAGTAGGAGCTCTTAGTGCCTCGGCTAGCGAGGTTGTCTGCTGCTTCAGGGAGTCTTGAAGAGTGTGCAACAGCGATAGTTGGGTCCCGAGCTTCGAGTAAGCGCCCTCTCGCTTGCCCTCAAGTTCCCGGATTTGCTTGTCCAGCTTTGCCAACTCTTCCTTTAGGGGCCCGACGACTCCACCGAGTTCGTCCTTAGCTGTGACTTTCAGCTGTTTGGATTTCGCCTCGAGCTCATCACTGGCCAGCGCCTTAAAGGCATCTCTGAGCAGCGTTCTCGTTTCATCGGTCCATGCCGCCTTCTCCTTCTCTGCTTGGAGGGATGCCTGAGATTGCGCAAGCTCGATTTTCAGCCGCTCAGCCTCATCCCGCATGGTGCTGAGATTCCTCCAAAGCAAACCACCCGCAATCGCGAATCCAAACACGAAGGCGATAATCCCTATAAGCCACGGAAGTAACATATGATTTACCTCCACGTATGCATTTGGTTGAAGGCGGCTGACTCACTACGGCAGTCATCCAAGCCCTTATCGCTCTAGCCCGGATATTTCATGAATTACTGTGGCGAGACCGCGAAGATGGGCGTGCAACCTGGCAACCGCAGGGTGTTGGTTCCGAGGCGTACCTGGGCGGTACGTCGCAGGAACCGACATCCGAGGACGCCAGGAAGGACGGCCATATAATTCGCGCTCGCTACGCTCCGCTCAGTCCCGCAAGCGGGTTCCCAGTTTCGTGGTCGCAGCAGGTGATCCATGAAATATCCGGGCTAGGGAAGTATATTACATCCCTTCATTGACAGTTCGCTAAAAATTACACTGTAGCAAGATATAGGCGTCTGTCAATATAAAGAAAAGCCCTCACCGACCCGGCGCATAAGGTCAATGGGGGCTAGGGGCAGTGAGTTTTAATTTATAGAAGAAACGATCGGATGTCAGCTGAATTTGATGCCCCAACGGTACATTGAGCAAGTGAGGCATACCACCCAACCTGGGTGGTATGCCCCTGAACGTGTCGAAATGGCTCGGGGGCGGCGATTCGAACGCCGATTAGAGGTGCCAAAGACCCCTGTCCTGCCCTTAGACGACCCCCGAGTGGTTTATAAAGTAAGAGTGGAACTACTTCTGTGGAGTTTTTATTGTACCCACATTTCCATGCATTACAAGCGAAAATTCTGCGGAAGGCCTTCCTCTTTTTCTCAGCTCTGCTCAGGGCTGGAAAAGAAACGAAAGAGGAATTCTTCGTCCTTGGGAGAAAGATCGAACCTCTTGGATGCCTTCTCTATCATGTCGAAAATAGGGCCACAATCCTCAGGCTCATATTGCTTCTTGTCCGAGATCCACTTGATCGCTTTTCTAACGTCCTCGCTCTCGGGCACCGTGTTCATGCTTTCTTCCTCCGTGGTGAATGATCATTAAACAACTGTTTCACTTACCGGCTTCCTTCTGAATCTGCTTCGATTCATTTCCTCTACAACTCATCCTCATCCCGCGCAGAGAAACCACTCAGATATTCATCCCACTCCATGGGAAGCATGTGTTTCTTTTTATTGTTACACTCTTTGCAAGCTGCAGCAATGTTGTTCTTGGTACTTTTGCCGCCGCGGATAATGGGAATGATGTGATCCATTGTCAGCTCATCCGGAGTGAAGCGCTGACCACAATAATAGCAGGTGCCGCGGGCCAGCTTCTGTTTCCACCACCGCGTTTTTCGCAGGCCCCTTGCCTTTTCTCTCTCCCGTTTAACCTCTTCGTCACTGACACTAACTAAAAACGGTTCAACCACCTGCTTCCGTCCTCTCTCACCTTGTACCGTTTTCTGGTGGCTCATGGTCCCGTTCCAGGCGGGTAAATCCAGACGCAGTAATCGTTCCAACTCTAAAAGGCGGACCGACCTGAGAATTAACCGCAGACTGCTTTCGAAGAAACTCTTCCGCGAACTCAACTAATTCAGAAAGCTGACAATTTCTCTGACACATTTGAAACAGTCCCATCTCCCCGGACATGGTTCTGGGAACCGCCAGGCAGGGACCTATCTGTATGCGTTGCAGGGGAATCTGTCCTGCTTCACTTCCCCAGAGGGCAAGTTGATAGGGCTCTTCCTTTGATCGAAAGGAGTAGCCCCCCACCACAAAGTAAATCCTATCAAGTTCTTCATTCATGACTTTTGTGCTCCTGCCTGCGCGCAACTCTTCTCGGTACTGGTCGGATAGGTAGGGTCCAACACCGCTTTTAATCTTCTCGATTCCCAGCAATTTACGCTCTTCTGCATACTTTTTGAATCTCATGCTCAGCTCCACACTGATACCCATCCCACCGCTGACGATAAAGGCATGGCTGCCTATGGAAAACAACTTATCAACCGTGAAATGATTCTCCTTACCGTCCTCATCGAAACTGGTGGCCATACTATCTGTAGCCACCATGATTCCTTCTGGACATATGCCGCTGAGTATCTGAGTCATATAAAATCCTAGGAGCCAGTAGTCAGTAGCCAGTAGTTAGTAGTTGGGGTTCGAGTACGGGTACGGGGTACAGGGTACAAGGCTCAGGGTAACTTCCTCTATGCTCCATGCTCTATGCCCTATGCTTTCCGCACTCCGAGTGCAGGTCAAAAGTATGAACGAATGAGGAGCTTTTCATGCCTGAGTAACGTGATACTGGTGCAAACCTCGCTCGACGAGACGGCGACGACATTCTTCCTCGCCGAACTGACGACAAGCAATGGGCTTGATGTTATGGATGGCACAGAAGAATCTCTGTTCACCGAAGTACTGGAACAGAAAAGGACATAACTGTTGGTTTTTTACTGCACCTCCAGCCAAGTACGTATTCCAGTAGTCTGGATACCGGACACCTGCTGGCGGCAAAGGTGGAACACCGCCAATCTGACAGCACACCCCGCACAGTGTGCACCATTGACCTGCGGGAAGCTCGTGTCTCTTACCATCCAGGGGAATACAGGTGATTGTTTCGGGATCAAACAACTTCTGAATGTCATGTCGAATTCGGAGAAAAGCCTTTGACCACTTCTTTAATTCATCGGTGAGTCCAGGCTCCAGATCGAGCCTCCGTTTATTAATATAGAAGCGCATGCCGTCAACATCTGCAAAAACCGTTTGTTCCAACATGCCTAGGGGGAAGTAGGGATCGAGTAAGGCTTGTCTCAATAGTGAAGAGTCCGTTCGGAACGACCAGTGGGCAAGCAAGCGCTCAAGCCTTCCCTTAACGCGTTGCCGAATTTCAGACTGACAGTCCCTCAACAGCTCTTGCTGTACTGTGGCAAAATTCTTGAAAAGATCGGTGATATGAAGATTCTTCATGTCCATGGAAAGTGGCATTATACATTTAACGAGAGTACAGTCCCTGGATTGTATACCACATTTACCTGACAGAATCATTCCATTCTCACCGCTCATTTGCCCTTGACACGGTGGCCAAGAACCGGATAAAAGTTAAACACATAGAGCCTATGAAGGATGCGGCTCAATGAAGTTTTGTTGTCGAGTTATGCTCTAGGTGAAAGCCATCCAGACTCGTGCTGGGTGGCTTTTGAAGTTTAGGGGAGGCAAGAGATATGAAAAAGCGAGTGCTTTTGATCTTGGTCGCTGGAATTTTTCTTTTCAGTTTTTTCATCCTGGCTAAAAATTCGGCTGCAAAAGCACCCGATGCCATCAGAGTGGGTGCAACCGTCTCTGCATCCGGCAAATTTTCCACTGAGATAGGTCCTTTTCAACGACTTTTTGAGGCCTGGGTTGCCGAGGTAAACCGCCAGGGCGGAATCTACCTGAAGCAGTACGGTCGAAAACTACCATTGAAACTGATTATTTATGATGACCGCAGTGATGCAGCCACCGCCCGCCGCTACTATGAACGACTGGTAACCGTGGATCGGGTTGATTTACTCTTCGGTCCCTACAGCAGCCCCCTCACCTTTGCCGCAAGCACAGCATCCGAACAACACCAGGTGCCATTCATAGCAATCTGTGCCAACTCTCCGAAGGTCTATAACCGTGGTTTCAAGTGGATCGTCTGCGTGATCGATGCCGCATCCAGATACACCTATCGCTATTGGGAAATGGTCAAAGCTGAAAAAAAGGCCCACTCGGTTGGCTTCGTAGTAGAAGACACTCTCCATCCCGTTGGCGTCTATAAAGGTTCGCGACAACTGGCTGAACAGGCCGCTCTCCAAGTGCTGACAGGCGAGGTGCTCCCTCCGGATATCGGCGACTTTACACCGGTCATTCTGAAACTCAAGAAGCTCAACCCTGATATCGTCTACGTCTCTTCGAACATCCCTTTTGCAGTGGCTTTTATGAAACAGGCCAAGGAGCTAAATTTGACTCCCCGGGAATTCCATTGCATACATCACAGCGGCGTGTTTCGCCAACCCCTTGGAGATGCAGCCGACTACGTGGTGGTCCAGTCATACTGGGAGCCTGGGATGAACTAAAGCAATCCCCAGCGATTCCTGGCCCTGCTCAGGGAAGCAAAAATCGATGTGGACGACTATCCTTGGTCGCCGGCTTACATGATGGCCTTTGAAATCGCGGAAGCGGCTCTCGGTCAAGCGGGCACTTTGGAGCCTGCACCCCTCATGAAGACATTGAAAAATTTGAGGATTACAACCATCGGTGGACCCATTTGGTTCGCAGAGAACGGCGTGGGTGCAATTAACACCTACCCGTCTCAAATCCAAAGCGGGGCGTACCAGATTATCTGGCCATCTGAAGTGGCAACAGGGAAGCACATATACCCCACACCGGCATGGGACAAACGATAAAAAGGTGCAAGGCACAAGGCGCAGGGTGCAAGGTATGTGTCAGCCGACAGCACTGAAGGCATGATGTGGGATATGAGATGTGAGATCTGAGCAAACTATCGAGCCGGAGCATAATCTCACATCACACATCCCATATCCATTTCACTCTCGCGCCCTTCGTGGTTTCGCACGCCTCTGATTGAAATGAAATGGATCTAGTAACGTTCACCCAGCTCCTTCTGAGCGGCTTACTCCTCGGTGGCATTTATGCCATGATTGCTGTGGGCTTGGCCCTTTGTTTTGGAGTGCTCGGTCTGCTGAACCTGGCCCACGGAGGGTTTCTAGTTCTGGCCGGCTTCACCTTTCAGGCCATTCATGAGTTCTGGCCCACCGGCATCCTCCCAGGCTTTATCCTAGTGCCACTTGTATTTGCCGTTCTCGGCTGGCTCACCTTTCGCTGCCTCCTTCAGGCCCCTCTTAAACGTTCCTCTGGTGACTTTTTGATCCCGGCATTGCTCATAACTCTCGGCCTGGCCTTTATACTGGAAGAAGGGACCTTAACGTTATATGACCGCTCAATGGCTGGCTTGATGAGCCAATTCGGCACGATCAAACTTGGACAGATTTATCTGCCAGGCAGCAGATTATTTGTGCTTATCCTCATGCTGGCCATCTCAGCAGCTCTACAGGTATGGCTTAGCCGCACTGACAGTGGCCGGCGTCTTCGGGCTCTGTCCCAAGACCCCACAGGGGCAGCCTTGGTAGGGATCTCCTTAACGCGTGTAACCGGTGTCGCCTTCGCCATGGCTACCGGCCTCGCTGCCCTGGCAGGCCTTTTTTACGTCACCCTCTTTACGGTCAGTCCTCATCTCGGCCTGCCATTAACACTGAAAGCACTTTTTATTGTTGTCATAAGTGGAAGCGGCTCCCTCACTCGACCACTCATTGGTGGGCTGGCACTCGGCACTCTGGAAACCATGCTCGCTACCCCTTTTGGGGCCCATTGGGCCAATCTCCTTTCTATTGGCTTACTGCTCGCCTTCCTTTGCTGGAGACCTCAAGGATTGTTTGTCAGGAAAGCAAGCACCGTTGGTCATGAAGTGTGAAGTAGGTTGAGACTGGAAAGCAACCGGTTGCAGCCATTATGAGACAGCTAAAATGTATATCTTATAAAGATATAACATAATTAGCATAAATAGATATAAATTAAAGTAAATTATTAGTTATCGACCAGAAAATATTCCTCACTCACCTTCTAATGCCATGGTTTTTTTTCCCAACAAACAGGCACAATTAAAACGGCTAAGCCTCACTCTCATTCCCGTTTGTGGTCTGGTGGCGACACTCCTATTCATTCCTACCATTTGGGGTGAGTACGCCAGAATTTTTGTTTTCACCATCCTGTTGTATGTAACAATGGCACTGAGCTATGACGTGGTGGGTGGCCTGTTGGGCTATCTCTATTTGGGACATGGACTGTTCTTCGGCCTGGGAGCTTACACCACGGCAATGGCTCTCAAGTACAGCCAACCGCTTCTTCTCGCCCTCCTGCTGACGGCATGTCTGACCCTGCCCGCTGCTGCCCTTCTGAGCTTGCCCCTCTTTCGATTACGTGGAGCCGTATTTGCTTTGGCTACGCTGGGACTTTTAGTGCTGGGTGGCCAGTTGACAAAGAACCTATCATGGTGGACCGGGGGAGCTGCCGGTCTTTCTCTACCGCCCAACCATGACCCCATGCTGACCTATTTTCTTTCCTTAATCTTGAGCTTTCTCGTTGTTGGAGTGCACCGGCTGCTCTGTGGATCGAGATTGGGGCTGAAGCTCAACTCAATACGGGAAAGTGAAGAAATGGCAGAATCAGTGGGGATAAACTGCGGACACGTAAAAAGGCTAGCATTAATCTTCAGCGCGGTTCCGGCAGCCTTGGCTGGAGGGCTGCATGCGCGAGAGATATCTTTTGTGATCCCGGCGGAGGCTTTTGGCCTGGAAAACTCACTTGCACCACTGCTCATGTGTTTACTCCTCAAGCCGGGAACCACCTGGGGTCCTTTACTGGGAGCTCTCATCCTCTCCGCAGCCCAGGAATTTATCTGGACCACATTGCCCAGCTTTCGCTTGAGCCTCTACGGCATTCTTCTCATTTTCATTGGCATACAGAGAGCAAGGCAGTCCTAATGGACAGCCGGCAGCCGACAGCGAGCAGCCGACAGCTTGGGTAATTAGAAAACCAGGGAATTAGAGAATTAGTCAAACATATAAATTTCTTACCGCTTACCATTTACCGTTCACCGTTCACGATTTGACGCTTTTCTCCCCTCATTCGAGCAGATAATCCACCTCATTATAATGCTGGGAGAATGTTGAGGCGGCACCTTTGAAAATATTCAACTGGGTTAAGACAAAATCGGCTACTTCCTGCCGCTTGCTTAAGTTCAGTTCATTGAAGAGCTCTCGCATTTCCTCTAGGGAAGAGCACTCTTCCAGGGCTTGCCAAATCTCCTCAGCGTTATGGAAATTCGATACCGCTTTGTCCCCTCTGGCCTGGGCCTGGTATTGCTGAAAAGTCTCTCTTGCCCTCTCCAGGGCACTGTCCATCCTCTTTTTGAGTTCGGTCACCGCCTGCTCGAACCCTTCCATTGTGTCACATTCAGGGGTCAGCGAAGCATACCCCTTTTCGTCTGAGGGGTAGGCCTTTACCACCAGACGCATACGAGGCGGTGCCCCTTCTTGCTCCTCTGTGTCAATCAAGTCCAGGAATAACACCTCCCTTGTCATTGCCCTCCCCTTTCCAGGTCGTGAAGGATTCGCTTCACTGAACCCACCACACCGTCATTGACAGTCCGCTACCCTTATTTTAAGCTCATTGGACAACATCCGTTGTCAGTTGTCCGTAGTCCGTTGCTAAAAAGCAAAATGGGGTACAGAGCTTGGAGCGCACTGCAAAGGCAAGAGAGATATTTTCCACTATGTTTTGTGCCTTTTACACCTTGCTTTCTCTGGTGAACGTAGCGAGCAGTTGATACAACTGACCACTGACAACGGACCACGGACCTATTATGGACCCAATATTCCTCTACCAACGGTGGCTAGATCAACGGCTGCACCAGTATGTTACTTCGCCCCGACCTCCTCGTCTGCGCGGTCGAAAAGTGGCGCTATCCCCAACTCAATATGGGGCTGCCTTGATGCAAGGTTATTTCGGCCAAGCCTCCCTGGGCTGGATTTCTAAACAGACGAAAATCCCTGTCAAGCGTCTTCGCGAGTGGCGCCAAGAACCTCAATTTCTCCTGGTGATGGATTGGAGTAAACCCATTTTCAGCAAGGCCCTTAGAGAAAATCTGGCCTTAAATGATTATACCGTCGCCCAGTACCATTATATTTCTGCAGAGATTTCACTTTTGGAGGAGTCATTGCGAGTGGCTGCTAGGGTTCCACTCTATCAGAGTTTCGCGAAACTAGGCCGGAGTCTTATCAGTCGCCACCAAAATACTATCAGCCTCTCCAATTATGACCTCCGATTGTTCCGGCGGTTCTTTCTCTTCTTTCTGGCCCTTGAGTACCACTGGCCAAGTTCTGCTCAAAAGCGAATCAGCGAGGATTTCCTTCCTCTGGCCAGAGATGTGATTTGGCCTCTGCTGGATGACAAATTCTGGGTGGGACCAGCGCTGGAATCCGTACAGCAAACCTCCCCCCTATCACACATTTGCCTTGTGCTCGAGAGCGAGTTGAGTGACACCCTGCAGCGCTTCCTCTAGCTTGGATATTTTAAGGATAAGATGCAGTGGCCATCGAGTCAATGTAAGGGGCGGGCTTCAGGTGTCAGGTGTCAGGTGTCAGGTGTCAGGGAAGAAAAACAGAAAAGCTGAAACCTGACTTCTAGATTCTGACTCCTTCTTTTTGGTGCCTAGTGCCTAGAGTTTCTGCCCTATGCTCCATGCTCAATGCGCTTCTGTTGCTGCCCACCATTACATACAGTATTATATCTAGTGAGAACTATAGAGATTGGGCGGAGACTAGAGACATGCAACGAGACAAGAAACAAAAATGGATGATTATTCGGACTAGAAATTGAAGCTCCCTGCAGCAAGACCTGTCGACGAGACTTGTCGACGAACTCAAGTCGTGTCGCTCAAGTCGTGTCGCTACGGGGAATGCGCTCGCTGGATCATTTTCACGAATTCATGAATTCTCTCCTCCAGGCTGGCTTGACATGAATGCAGACCTGAAGTAGCCTATAATATTCGAATGGTTCAATAATCCTCTCTCTTCAAGGTGTCTAGATAAAAGGATAAATTACAGGTATGGCGAGGAAGGCAAAAAAGAAACAAGAAGAAAATAATGCTCTAGAGCCAGCTGCAGACTTCGACTTCGATGAAACGGAATTGGCGCCGCTGAAAAGCTACTCTTCCGATTCTCTCGTTCCCTATGACCCGCTCAAGCACTACCTCATGGAAATCAAACGCTATCCCCTTTTGAGCCGCGAGGAAGAACAGCGACTGGCTACTCGTTATAGAGAAAAGGGCGATATGGAAGCTGCTTATCGGCTCATTACCTCAAACCTGAGATTGGTTGTTAAGATTGCCCTGAGCTTTCAGCGCCACTGGATGCGTAATCTAATGGACCTGATTCAGGAAGGTAATATTGGCTTGATGCAGGCAGTGAAGAAATTCGACCCATACCGAGGTTTTAAGCTCTCCTACTATGCCTCGTTCTGGATAAAAGCGTACATCATCAAATTCATTATGGACAATTGGAAACTCGTCAAGATCGGTACCACCCAGGCCCAGCGCAAGCTTTTTTTTAATCTTCGTAAAGAAAAAGAACGCTTGTTGGCCATGGGATTTGAGCCGAGGCCTAAGTTGCTGGCAGAGCGGTTGGATGTAAAAGAATCTGAAGTCATCGAAATGGATCAACGGCTGGGCAGCTGGGAGGTGTCTCTGGATGCCCCTATCAAGGAAGACTCAGACAGCGACCATCAATCCTTCATTCCGTCCGACGAAATCGGGGCTGACGATCAGCTTGCAGATTTCGAAAGGAGAGAACTCCTCAAGGAAAAACTGGCCTCTTTCAGGACCACTTTGCCGGAGAAGGAGCGGTTTATCTTCGACCACAGACTCATGGCTGAGGACCCTATGACCTTGCAAGAGATCGGGGATGTTTACGGGATTAGCCGTGAGCGAGTACGGCAGATACAAGTGAGAATTACCAAAAAAATCAAAACCTATCTGCAAACAGAAATCGAAGGTATTGAAGATCTATATTCAGAGTTGTTGTAGCCCGGATATTTTATGAATGGCCGTCACGAGATCGTGAAGATGCACGTGCAACCTGGCAACCGCAGGGACTCGAACCCGAGACGTACTTAACAGTACGTCGCAGGGGGCGTGACCCGAGGACGCCAGGAAGGACGACCATATCCGCGATCGCAGTAGGCCATTTATGAAATATCCGGGCTACCCCCAAAAAAAAAGCCCCCAGCGATGCTTTTACCAAACACCGTTAGGGGCAACACGGTACGAACCGCGCAGACCTTTCCCTACTATACACAAATTCCGCTCAACCGCAATACGAAAAATTCGTATTTTTTCATTTTTTTCCTCTTTGATCAATTAACGAGGTATTCCCTTAAGGTATTTGTAGAAATCGCTGTCGGTGGTCAGAATCATGCGAGTGTTTTCCTTGTCCTGCTTCCGCATGATTTCAAGAGTTCTAGAGAATGAGTAGAATTCCGGATCCCGGTTATAAGCGTCGCCATATATTTTTGTGGCCTTGGCATCAGCTTTTCCTCGTACCTCTTGCGCTGTACGAAAGGCTTCCGAGGAGATTCGTTTCAGCTCTTTTTGCATCTCACCGTTGATTCTCGCCGCCTCGCCTTCACCCTCTGAGCGATACTGGGCTGCAATACGCTTGCGTTCTGAGATCATCCTTTCAAAAACCTTCTTCAAAACGCTATCCACGTAATTAATCCGCTTGATCCGCACATCTACCAACTCAATACCGAACTCGGGAGTGAGTTTCGAAGCAGACTGCAGCATTGCCCTGGTGATCTTTTCACGTCCCACTTCTAGAGGACGACTCACTTCCTGCACTTCCTTCTCAGCGTAGCCAGCATCGCTTACCTTCTCGCCCACCGAACCCGCCCAACCCTCACTGCGTACAAGTTCAACTAAATCGTTCTCTGATACAGCGTCCCGGACCACAGAATCGATAATACCATCCAGCCGCGAAAGTGCGGTGGTCTTGGTGGTCACCCGGGTCAAATAAAGGAGTGGATCACTGATGCGCCAGCGAGCAGTGGTGTCCACCCAGATGAGCTTCTTGTCCTTGGTAGGGATCTGGTTGGGGCTACCATCCCAATTAAGAAGTCGCTTCTCAAACCGATTCACCGCCTGAATAAAAGGTATCTTGAAGTTAAGACCGGCATCCTTGACGGCAGCGCCCACAGGCTTGCCGAACTGGGTGATTACCACCTGTTCGCCTTCATTTACCACATAAAAGGCGCTGGCCGAAACCATGGCTGCCACTACTATCAAGGCAAGCAATATCAGCAATGCTTTACTTTTCATTTTACTTTCCTCTCGCTTTCTGGAGATCAAGCAGGGGTACTAGTCCCTTCTGGTCTGCGTCAATCACGTATATTTCACCTACCCTGTTAAGTAGCTGGTCCATGCTCTCCAAGTAAAGACGCCTCTTGGTGACATCCTTGGCCTGGCGATATTCTTTAAGCACGTCGAGAAACCGATTAGCATCACCTTTAGCCTGGTTCACCCGTTCCAAGGCGTAGCCTTCAGCCTTCGATATGGTCTGTAAGGCACTGCCTTTGGCCTTAGGGATCTCCCGATTATAGGCGGCCTGCGCCTGGTTGATTTTTGACTCTCTTTCCTGTTCGGCCTCGTTCACTTCATTGAAGGCAGCCTCGACCGGCCCAGGCGGAGTCACATTCTGCATTTTGACATTCACCACCTGGATACCAG
Organism: Deltaproteobacteria bacterium; assembly: GCA_022340745.1. GTDB lineage: Bacteria > Desulfobacterota > Syntrophobacteria > BM002 > BM002 > BM002. The sequence continues at coordinate 9,725 of JAJDNL010000114.1, read as the reverse complement.
TGCGATAGGAGTCCAGAACTTTTTGCATTTCCACTTTAACCCTGTCGGCGATCTCGGCACGTCCTACTGTAAGGACAAAGTCGAAAAGCCGGTTGCCAACCACCCTCCGCATGACCGATTCGGACATATCCCGAATGGCACTATCCACATCTTTCACCTGAAAAAGAAAATCCTTTGGGTCCCCGATCTTGTACTGCACGGTCCACTGAAGATCGACCACGTTGAGGTCACCACTCAGCATGAGTGACTCCTCTTTGAAGCCACGCTCCGTAAAGCGTGAGCGCACACCCGCTTCTACCGTCCTGTAACCGAACTCCATCTGAAAATTTCGACCTGTCTTGACTTTGCTCACCCTTTCAATGCCGAAAGGCAGCTTGAAATGCAAGCCCGGACCGGTTACCCGCACATAGCGACCGAAACGCTGTATCACTCCGGTCTCTTCCGGAGCTACGGTATAGACGCTGGCATAGCCGCCCGCAACAATGAGCACCGCCAGAAGGAGAAGCCACATGGAGCCGCCCGGGCGCAACTTTCCTCGGAATTGTTCCCGGATCTTGTTCAATACTTCCTCGAAATCCTTTATGCCGCCAGGACCACGGGTCGGTGGTCCCTTCCAGTCCATTGGACTCATTGAATCACCTCTTCCTTCAGTGTATGTATTTCCCAGATATCGACGTTATTGGTAGCCAAAGCCAGCACGGGATCTAAAATCCTCCACCCTGTTTGCTCATCCTTGTTTCGTAAGGCGTACGCCTTATAATAATAGATATCACTTGTCAATTCTGCAACCGGCAGTTGCTCTTTGCTATCCCTGAAGCTTCATCTTTTCCAATCTACCGCGATCGCTCCTCACGTTGCCTTCTTTCTCGTAAATGTGCCAGCAGATACGCTAACCCTACGAAAAACACAGCAAAGCCACCCACAGTCACAACACCACCGCCTAGGTGGAAGATCTTAACTATCATGTAAGCAAAGAGAATGGACAAACCCATGCGCATTAGAAAAATAGAGCCCGCATCCATCTCTTTTTTGCATCTCCTAAAATTACACTTGTGGGCTGTAATTTGGCTTAGTCAATACCGGTGAAGGTCGTTAACGTACCACTTTTCATATGGTAGAGCAAGAGATTACTAAGCACTTGACACTAGGCACTAAGCACTGGCTGATGAGCAAAATATGGGACAAATTTGTCTGATTCTTATACTCCGTGCTCCATGCCCTATGCTCCATGCTAGCGCGTAGCGCAAAGCGCTTAGCGCTCTACGCTTCATTGCATTTTGTTGGACTATCGGGTATGGTAAGCGCGCAGTTTTTGGCCCAGCGGTCGCGGTCCAGATGAATTTGAATGTCGACGTAAAGAAGATCAGGGAGGCTATCCAATGTTGGAAATAAATGACCTATGGGTAGACATCAACGGCGACCAAGTACTAAAAGGCGTCGATCTGACTATCCCTCGTGGAGAAACCCACGTCCTTTTTGGCAAGAACGGCTCAGGCAAATCTTCCCTGCTCATGACTATCATGGGTTTTCGCAGGTATAAGGTTCGACAAGGCCGGATTTCTTTTAAGGGGGAGGATATCACCCAAATGCCCATTGACGAGAGGGCAAAGATGGGAATTGGTTTGGCCTTCCAAAGGCCACCCAGTATCAAGGGGGTCAAGACCCGCGATGTTTTCGACATTTGCAATAGCAACTCGGTCTCGTGTGAAGACCTGGCAGATAAGTTTGAATTCTCGGAACTTCTGGAGCGAGAACTCAACGTAGGCTTTTCAGGTGGAGAGATGAAGAAATCCGAGCTTCTGCAGTTGCTGCTGCAAGACCCTGAACTGGTCATGTTGGACGAGCCTGAATCTGGTGTCGACCTGGAGAATCTTAAGATACTCGGCAAAGCCATCAACAAGCTCCTGCAAAAATATCTTTGGCGCACACGGGCTAAATCCGGCCTGGTCATTTCCCATCTAGGCTTTATTCTCAACTATATCGAAGCAGACGCCGGCTACGTGCTCATGGACGGTCGCATCCACTGCCGCGGCAACCCGCGCGAACTGTTCAAGGGAATCCAGCGACACGGCTACCAGGAGTGTGTCAAATGTCAGAGGTAAGGAGGAACCGCGCAGAACTGGCCAGAGACAAGAAAGCGACTTTTGGCGCGGATGTCGATCTGCTGCAATACCAAATTCTCGCCGAAGATCAGACCAAGGCATTGGATCTCGACAACTTGACCACAGAAGACCGCGAGAAAATTATCCAGTCAGGCGTCGACTTGGAGGAGAATAATCGGGCGGGGACTTTTCTGCAAACCGACCACCGCATTGTCCATTGTGCGGCTAAGCAGCCGGGGCTGGAAGTACTTCCCATGGCTCAGGCTCTGGAGGAGCATCCCTGGCTGGAAGAACTCTACTGGCAAGCCGTACCGGTGGACGCCGATAAATACACGGCACAGGCTGAACTTCATTTTCAAAACGGTTACTTTATCCGGGCACTCGAGGGGCAGCAGGTTGCCACTCCAGTTCAAGCCTGTCTTTACATGAAGCATGAGAGTACGGCTCAGAACGTCCATAACATCATAATTGCCGAAGAAGGTTCGGAACTGAATATAATAACCGGCTGCGCCACCGCTCCCAGCTTGCAATCGGGGCTTCATATAGGTATTTCCGAATTCTACGTCAGGCGTGGTGCCAAGCTCACCTTTGCCATGATCCATGATTGGGCCAAGGACGTAGTGGTTCGACCCAGATCCGGCATTGTGGTGGAAGAGGACGGTTTGTTTCTCTCCAATTACGTCAGTCTCAAGCCGGTGCGCTCACTGCAAATGTACCCCACTACCCGCCTCACCGGGCCTGGAGCCGTTGCACGTTTCCACTCGATTCTAGTGGCTCCACCTGGTTGTGAACTGGACACCGGCGCCCGAGTGGTGTTGGAAGCCCCCCATACCCGGGCGGAAATAATCTCACGGACTCTTACAACCGGAGGAGTAATCAAGGCAAGGGGGCACCTCAGGGGACTGGAAAAGGATGTCAAGGCTCACTTGGAATGTCACGGGCTCATCCTCTCTGATCAAGGCATCATTCACGCCATTCCTGAATTGGAAGGCCACAAAGCTGGGGTGGAGATGTCTCACGAAGCGGCAGTGGGTAAAATCGCCGAAGAGGAAATCGAATACCTAATGGCCCGTGGTCTTACCGAGGAGGAAGCCACAGCCACTATTGTCAGGGGCTTTCTGAATGTCCAAATTGAGGGCTTACCCCCTGAACTTCAGGCAAGAGTCGACCTGGCCATTGAAGAGAGTGAAAAGAGCATGCTGTAAAGCAGTTCTTACATATGGCGCCATGAGCGCACCTCAAACCCCCAGCCTATTTTTTGTGATAATATCCCAACATGAACCCCTATCGCATTCTTCTTCCCTACTTCCGCCGCAATCTGGGCATCCTTGCCCTCGGGATCAGTTCCCTGCTGCTGGTGGATTTCTTACAGCTTTTTATTCCCCGCGTCATAAAACTGGCGGTTGATGAACTCACCAGTTATCAAGCGACCAGCACTCAACTACTAAAATATGGTGGAATGGTTCTGGCCTTGGCCCTTGGCATCGTAGCCTTTCGATTTGTCTGGAGAAGATGCCTTTTTGGACATTCCCGCCAGGTTGAAGAGGCTCTACGTAATCGTCTCTTTGCCCATCTGCAGACTCTCTCTTATTCCTATTTCGACCAGGCCAACACCGGAGACCTCATGGCTCATGCCACCAATGATGTCCAGGCGGTGCAACTGGCCACCGGGATGGGGTTAGTGGCCCTCACCGACACCATCGTCTTGGGAACTGCCGCCATCGGCTTCATGCTCTACATCAATCCCACCCTGACTCTAATTGCCATATTACCTATGCCTTTCATCGCCCTCTTTGCTCGTAGCATTAGTAAGATTTTCTACGAACGCTTCCAGAGGGTTCAGGCCTCTTTCTCTCAACTAACCGAGCGAGCCAGGGAGAATCTTGCCGGGATTAGGGCTATTAAGGCCTACACCCAGGAAACCGCTGAAACCAATCGCTTTGATCAAACCGGGCGGGAGTATATTGCTGAAAACCTTCGGATGGTGAAAATCGGCGGTTTATTCTCTCCCATGAGTCTCCTGCTTACCAACTTGAGCATGGCTCTGGTCCTTGTCTTCGGTGGCAAGCTCACTATTCTTAACACCATTTCCATTGGCGATTTCGTTGCCTTCAACAGCTATTTACTCCTGCTAACTTGGCCTATGATGGCCCTGGGCTGGATGATTAATTTGTTTCAACGGGGCTCGGCTTCCTTGGGCCGAATTCAAGCAATTCTAAACACTGCTCCTGAAGTCGCTGACATGCCAGAAGTTATTGGGAAACATCTAACCCAGGGGACTATTGAAAGTCGGGGGCTTACCTTTAGTTATCCAGGTTCCAACTTCCCGGCCCTGGAGGATCTTGATCTAAACATCAAGCCTGGCCAGTTGGTGGGGATTGTTGGCCGCACCGGATCTGGAAAAACTACGCTTTGCCGGCTATTCCCCCGTCTATATGACGTGCCTCCGGGACAGCTCTATCTTGATGAAGAGGAGATTCATCGCTGGTCCCTGGAAGAATTGCGCCGAGCCATTGCCGTGGTGCCCCAGGATCCATTCATCTTTGCGGATACGGTCCGGGCCAACATCTGTTTTGGAAATCCACATGCGGGTGATGATGAAATCGCCAAGGCTGCGGAGGCAGCGTATTTTCTCGATGAGATTCTCGCCATGCCCCAGCAGTTCGAAACCCTTCTGGGAGAGCGTGGCGTAACCCTCTCAGGCGGCCAAAAGCAGAGGCTCACCCTGGCTAGAGCCCTGTTGCTATCCACACCCCTGCTGGTTCTAGACGACTGTTTCTCTTCGGTGGATCTTGTAACAGAGCTGGCAATTCTGACCAATCTCCGACGCTATCTGAAAGATAGAACCACATTGATAGCTTCGCACCGGCTGGAGGCAATGCGGGCTGCCGATGTAATATATGTGCTCGATGGTGGCCGTCTGCGCGAGCAGGGAAGCCACGACCAATTGCTGGCGCAGAAAGGATTGTACGCTGCCCTCTACCGCCGTCAGAAACTGGAGGCTGAATTATATGAGGAAGCAGGAAGCGGTAAGCAGTAAGCGGTAAGCAGGCAGAGAACATGGAGCATGGGGCATGGAGAAACAATTTCGAATTGCGAAATGCGAAACTGGGAACCCGCCCGAAGGGTGGGAGTCCGTAGGACAATTGCGAGTTTAATAACAAGAAGTCAGGAGCCAGAATCCAGAATTCAGGAGAAAAGAACGAAAAATCGAATTCCTCTCTACTTGTGGCTGATGACTACTGGATTCTTTTATTGCGAATTGCAAAACTGGGAACCCGCCCGAAGGGTTGGAGTCCGACGGACAATTTCACCTTACAACAAATGACAGCATAGCGTAATGACCTAATGACGCCGAAGGCAAATGACGTGAAGTTCATCAAACTTGGAGCTTAATACTCGGAAAGACTACGATGCACGGTAACTACGGCTATTTTGAAGAAGGAAAGCTGGGAAAGCCCTACGATTGGCCTCTGTGGAGTCGTTTGGCCCGCTTTGGCCGACCATATCTCAGGGTAATTGGCTTGAGTGGAGCGCTCATTTTGTTATTGACTGTCTTTGACCTCGCCCTGCCCTACCTGCTCAAAGTTGGAATAGACAGCTACATTGTTCTGTCCGCCCGCCCGGTGAGGGTGCCGGAGGACCCACCACCCGAACTCAAACTCTTTCTCGACAAAGTTGGCAGTCAATTGTACCAGGGCTCTGGAGCAGGACAGTTCTTCGTGGCTGGGGATACTCTGCGCCGTCTCGACCCTCGCCTGCTAAGAAAACTTGAGGCGCAGGGGTTCATCGCTCCCAAACGATTCTATTTCACCCAGATTCAAACTTCTGCCCAGGAAAAAGTGGTGCTTGATCACCCCAACCTCTTTCACACCACTGACGACATGGCTTTCATAGACTATTCGGACCTTGCCAAGTTGTCCGGTGAAGAAATTTTGAGCTTACGCCGACACGACATTTCAGGTCTGTATCGTCTAGGCCTTCTCTTTGTATCGCTGCTCCTGTTAAGTGCAGTATGCACCTTTGGCCAGAACTTGTTGATGGTCTACGCCGGCCAACACATGATGCACGACCTGCGCATGAAGTTATTCGGCCATCTCCAAGAAATGTCCCTTTCCTTCTTCGACCGCAATCCAGTGGGGCGATTGGTCACTCGCCTTACTAATGACATCCAGAATCTGGACGAGATGTTTGGTTCGGTAATAATGACTCTATTGAAAGACACGGTACTACTTGGCGGTATCCTGGTGATCCTTTTTAGCCTTGAATGGGAGCTGACTCTAGTGACCCTGTCTGTTATGCCTCTCATTATTGTACTCTTCCGGGTCTTTGGAGTGCAGGTCCGCGGTGCCTTCCGAGAGATCAGAGCTAAACTGGCGCGGATCAATAGCACTTTGAACGAGTACCTGTCAGGCATCCGGGTAATTCAGCTTTTTCGGCAAGAAAAAGAGACTCTGCACCGCTTTGAGAACTTGAACCACGAGTACTATCGGGCCACAGTGAAGCAGATAATGCTCCAGGCTGTTTTCTTCCCCTGCATCGAATTACTAGCCACCACCACCATTGCCCTGCTCCTCTGGTACGGAGGCCGGCAGGTTCTGGTAGGCAGAATCAGCCTCGGGGTTCTGGTGGTCTTCATCTCCTATCTACGGATGTTTTTCGGACCCATCCGGGACGTGTCGCAAAAATACAGCATCATGCAGTCTGCCATGGCTTCAGCCGAACGTATCTTTCTTCTGCTAGACGATACCGGGCAAGAGAAATATACCTCCACTGGAGCTGAACCTCCTGCGGTTCAGGGTGAAATTGAGTTTCGGCAGGTGTCGTTCGGTTATCGACCGGATGAACCGGTGCTGAAAGACATCTCCTTCAGGGTCAGAGCCGGCGAGACCCTAGCGATTGTTGGTGTCACTGGAGCTGGGAAAACCACCCTGATGCATCTCTTGGAGAGATTTCACCAACCCCAGCAGGGAAAGATACTGCTTGATGGCCGTGATATTCGCGATCTGGATCTAGCCTGGTTAAGATCACAGGTGGGGTTGATCATGCAGGATGTATTTTTATTTCGTGGCAAGCTCAGGGATAATATAGCCCTTGATCGCAACCTATCTCCTAAAGAAATACAGGAGATTACCCGCATGGCTTATCTTGAAGATCTGGTTTGCCGGCTACCAGATCAACTGGATGCTGAGGTGCAAGAGGGAGGTGTTACCTTTTCCACTGGGCAGCGCCAGCTCCTAGCCATCGCCCGCGCCATGGCCTATGACCCAAAAGTACTGATCCTCGATGAGGCTACGGCAAACATTGACAGTGAGACAGAGCACCTGATCCAGCAGGCCCTGGAACGACTTTTTCAAGGAAGAACCACTCTGGTTATCGCCCACCGGCTCTCAACCATACAAAAGGCTGACCGCGTCTTGGTCATGCATCATGGCCGGATTGTGGAGCATGGAACTCAAGATGATCTCCTCTCCCGTCGCAACTACTATTACCGCCTACACCAACTGCAGTTTGCCTCTCCTTAGGTAGAGTCAATTCCTTCTATCGTCAAATGGTCAAATCGTAATTGGTAAACGGTAAGCGGCGAGCAGTAAGCGGTAAATTCTTGAAACCGTTGAAGTCGTTCAAATCCAAATACCCAATCCCGAGAGACAAATCTCAGGGTTTCAGGTGTCAGATGTCAGGAAGAAGAAACAGAGAATCCAGTAGACAGTAGACAGCGGTAAATCGTTGAAACCGTTGAAGTCGTTCCAACCTTTCAAGTTGCTGGATCGCGGCTGAAAGCCGCTCCCATAGGAGAATCTCTGTTTTCTGTTTTTTTGAAATCCGCAATCCGCAATCTTCCCTCTGCTCTATGCTCCATGCTCTACACACGTCCTTGCAAGTGAACGGAACATGACTTAGTTTTAGAGACAGCCTGAGTGGCCCAATGTCCGGTTACTTCCTGAATTGCCTTCTGCCATTGCAAGCATGAATGTGCTTTCGGACTAGAACGAAAATTGCAGGAGAAATTATCTGTATTCTAGAAACTTTCCCCAACGTCTCTCGACAGTCATGAGGTCCGCAGGATGCAAAGTAACCATTTGACCATCACCTTCTTTACACTTCTCGTGGCAGCCGTGTCTATTATTCTCGGACCAGCTTTCATGGGGATTGCTCAGGGTCAAACAGAAGATACGGAAGTGATCTTTTTGCAGGCCCAAACGGATTCAACCCTGCGAACTCACTTCGTCAGATCCTACGTACAGAAGGAGGGACTTCCAGAACATGTATTGCACCTTCTCTACTCCGAGGAAGTGAAAATGCTTGCTGTTTCCAACCCGCTGGTAAGAACGAAGAACGGAGACTATCGACCTACAAGTCACGCTCTTGCCATAGGCCGGGGCTACCCTTCCCGTATGACCTTTGGGCCGAAGATGTTTCACCCCGCCTACAATTACGCCGACTTTCAAAATGTCGTTCAGCACGAGGCCGCCCACGCGAAATTCTGGGCCACAGGCGCCCTAAATTACCTCGATGATGTGGACACCAGTGAGAACAGCAAGGTGAGGCTCCGGGGATTAATTCCCATTCTCTTTGAGTTGGACGCCATAAAAACACAGACGGAGCATTTCAGCTGGCAGCAGACATCAGAAGTATTCAGAAAGGGGCAGATGGCTTATCGTCAAAAGTGGCTGGACAAACTGGAAAGATTAGGGCAACAATCCTTTATGTACGATATGAAACCACTGTTGAAACGAATCCGGCGAACCTACGAGTGAACACCCCCTGACACCAGGGTGGATTTTGAAACACCGAAATGATCTTATGAAGCGAAACCCTGACGAAGCTTCTATAACAACGCCCAGATTTACTTCAAGGAGCGTTCCTGTCGCTGGTTCCACAAAAGGCTACCTTTGTGTAATGGCCGCAGCCATCTTGTGGGCTGCATCGGGGACAATTGGTAAGGGGCTTTTTGCCGGTGGAATTACTCCTTTGGACGTGGTCCAGGTTAGGGCCACCTTTGGATCGCTGCTGCTTGCCGTCTGCTTTGGTATCCGTTCCAGACATCTTTTTCGAATTCGCCCCAAAGACCTAGGGTTTTTCATATTCCTGGGCTGCGTCGTCATGGCCCTGGTTCAACTAACCTACTTCACTGCCATCAGCAAAATCCAAGTGGCGGCGGCCATACTTCTTCAATATCTGGCCCCGATCCTGGTAGCTTTCTATTCCATCTGTTTCTGGAGGGAGCGGCTTACCGTATTTAAGCTACTCTCTCTGCTGCTATCCTTTGCTGGATGTTACTTGGTGGTGGGAGCATACAACCTCCAGCTTTTGCAACTGAACCGGGCGGGAATACTGTGGGGACTGGCATCAGCAGTTTGCTATGCTGGATATGCATTGCTGGGAGAACGAGCCATGCACCGATATTCTCCCTGGACCGTACTATTCTATGCCCTCCTGTTCTCCGCAATCCCTTGGTACATCTTCTATCCTCCCTTTCACTACCTGTGGGCTGGATTCAACCTGCCGCAATGGCTCGGGCTCCTCTACATCGCATTCATGGGTACCGCCATCCCTTTTGGCCTCTATTTCGTTGGCATTAATCACATCCGCTCAACCCGTGCCTCAATAACGGCCACC
>JAJDNL010000109.1 GCA_022340745.1 Deltaproteobacteria bacterium | reverse complement strand
CATTTCGGGCATTTGCCAAGTCATTTCCGGATAATACCGTCCTCCTTATAGACACCTATGACACCCTGGCCGGGGCACGAAAAGCGGTGACCGTGGCCCGCGAGATGCAACAGGCCGGCAAGAGTCTGAGAGCTGTTCGCTTGGATAGCGGCGACATGGTTCAGCTCAGCCAACAGGTGCGGGAAATCTTCGATGAGGCAGGCTTTCCAGAGGTTAGAATCTTTGCCAGCGGTGGTTTCGACGAATTCAAAATCCAGAAAATACTGGCCGCTGGCGCCAATATCGATGCCTTCGGTGTTGGCACAAGAATGGGGGTATCTGCTGATGCTCCCTACCTTAACATGGCATACAAGATGGTCATGTATAACGGCAGACCAGTATTGAAATTGAGTAGCGGCAAGATTTCCTTGGCGGGCCCGAAGCAGGTGTTTCGTCAACGGACGAAAGACGGTTTTTGCAAGCGGGATTTGATCGGCTTGCTTGGCGAGGACATTGCCGACTCTGAATCACTGCTCGTACCGGTGATGAAAGATGGCAAGAGGCTGTTTCCAGCAGAGCCCTTGCCTAAGATTCAGGAACTTTTTCGTAAGGAATTTGCTCTGCTCCCGGAAACGTACAAGGACCTGGAAGGAAACCCAAACTATCCAGTGGAGATAACTCCACGGCTTCAAGCACTTCAGGATCAAGTCCGTAAAGAAATTAGTAAAAAAGAACTGGGCTAGGTTGATCCACGCTTGGAGTATTTCGTCTGAGCCTTTTCAGCATTACCCCATCTCTCCGCTCTTACGTCCAACATACCGAGGAAAGAGACCATGAAAAAAGAGGAGCGCTTGCGCGGCTACCACGATGAACAGCTCGAAACACTTCCCTGGGAAGAGAAAAAACAGCTTTTGGAAAATCAACTGCAGCGGGCGGTGCTGATCGCCTTTGAAGAAGCCCCCGCTATGCGAGAAAAATTCAACGAAGCAGGAATGGGACCCACCGACATCCGCTCCCTTGAAGATCTCCAGTCACTGGCCATCACTCCGAAAGCCCAGATGCGCCAACTACAGCAAGCCTCTCCCCCTTTTGGTGGCTTCTTAGGGGTAGATATGGACAAACTCCGCCGGATTTACACTTCTCCAGGAGCTATTTTTGATCCCGAGGGACATCAAGCTGACTACTGGAGGTTGCAGGGAGTTTTTTTTAATACCGGCTTCCGCCCCGCGGACAGAGTGCTCAATACCTTCTCTTACCACCTCACCCCCGGGGGTCTCATGTGTGATGAGGGTTTGAGCGGTATAGGCTGCAGCGTGGTCCCGGGAGGCATAGGCAACACTGAAACTCAAGTCCAGCTTATGGAGGAGCTCAAGCTTACCGGTTATGTGGGAGTCCCCAGTTTTCTCCAGGCCATCATTGAACGAGCAGAACAGGAGGGCAAGGATTTCCGCCGGGATTGTAGTCTGGAAATAGCAGTCACCGCGGGTGAGATGCTAACCGATGTAAGCCGCCGACGGCTGGAAGAAGACTATGGTATTCTCGTGCGCCAGTTCCTCGCCACAGCGGATGTGGGCGCCATTGCCTATGAGTGCGGCGAGAAGAATGGGATGCACTTCGCTGACTATCGAATCACAGAGGTGGTAGACCCTGAAACCGGCAAGCAACTGGGAGCAGGGCAAGTTGGTGAGGTAGTGGTGACTTTACTTGAAAACCCCGTCTATCCCTTGATCCGCTTTGGCACTGGAGATCTTTCCTATTACGAGGACGAACCCTGTCCCTGCGGTCGCACCTCACCTCGTCTCATGAAACTCGTAGGTCGGGTTGACCAGGTTACCAAAGTACGTGGCATGTTCATCCATCCCTCCCAGGTGGAAGAGGTGGTAGCTGCCTTCCCAGAAATTCAAGCGGCACAGGCGGTTGTGGAGCGCGAACAGGACCGCGACAAACTCACCTTTTGTGCGGTTCTAGCCGAGCCGTCATCTCAAGAAGGATTGGCCCCTTCTCTCCAGGAGAAAATTCGCACTGTGCTCAAGCTGAGAGCGGATGTGACCTTTGTCCAAGCTGGTGACCTCCGAGAGTCCGAAAAGCGTATCCTGGATCTGAGGAAATGGGACTAGGGGTAGATTGCAGATTTTAGATTGATGATTGTAGATTGATGATTGTAGATTGCGGGTAACGCCTATTAACTTAGCTCCGCAGGATAACTACATGTCCCCTCTCCCCCTAATAGACTGTGTCGCAATTCGTCATCCCGGCCAACTCCGCCGAAGGCGGACGCGAGCCGGGATCCAGAAAAAATTTGATTATATTAAACTTTACACTGGATTCCGGATCTCGCCCCGCAAAGCGGCGCTCGTCCGGAATGACGGCTTCGGTGAATTGTAAGATAGTTTCCAAGGGGAGAAGAGATTTTTACGGATTTTACCTTATGTCTAGTAAGACCACCAAGATTTTGCTTTTTCTGACCCAAGGTTTCGAAGACCTCGAGGCGGTGGCAACCCTTGATGTTTTTGGCTGGACTCAATATCGAGAGCATCTACCCAGGGTGTCAGTCACCACAGCAGGTTTTCACAAGGTCATCAAAAGTAGATTTGGTATAAGCATCACCCCCGACCTCCTCTACCCTGAGATTAATCCTAAGAATTATCAAGCACTCGTTCTACCAGGAGGCTTCCACAGCCACGGTTTTGATCAAGCCTACGATGCAAGAATCCACGAGCTCGCAGCCAAAATCCATCAAAACGGGGGCTACATCGCCACCATGTGCGTCGGAGTCCTGCCCATTGCAGACGCAGGTCTGCTCACAGGTAAAGAGGCCACCACCTACCCTCACAGCCGCTATCATGACAACCTTGGCCGACTTCGGGAGGCTGGAGCTCAAGTGGTGAACGACAGACACGTGGTTATGGATGATCGGATAATCTCCTGCGACGGGCCCGGGTCATCTCTAGAGGTGGTGTTCCTGTTAATGGAATGCTTGTTGGGTGGTGCAGCAACGAAAGAGGTGCGCCGCTACATGATTTATGACCAGTAATCTATGCTATGATACATTATGATTAGGCAAAAAGGGGAAGAGGAGCACCCATGGCTAGGCAAAAACTTCCTATCCCCCCGCACTTCGATCCAGGAAAAGTGGGTGAAGTGTGGAAAGTTCCTTATCAGGAACGGGCGCAGGATGCTAAAAAATGGACAAAAGAACACCAGCTAAAACCCTCTTCTCTAGACGAATTCCGGATTTCCCTGCTCTTGGTTGACGTGCAGAACACCTTCTGCATTCCAGATTTTGAGCTTTTTGTCGGCGGTGCCACAGGAACAGGAGCTGTTGATGACAATCGCAGACTGTGCCAATTCATCTATGGCAATATAGGTGCGATTACTGAAATCTGCCCAACCATGGACACCCATCAGGCCATGCAGATTTTTCACTCCATTTTCCTGGTAAACGACAAGGGAGAACATCCAGAACCGTATACACTCATTACTTCGGAAGACATGGAGCAAGGTTTTTGGCGATTCAACCCCGAACTTTCCTCCAGCCTGAATATCGACGAAACGTACGGTCAGGAATATGTGCGCCACTACACTCGGCAGTTGAAGGAAGGCGGCAAGTATGATCTCACCATCTGGCCGTATCATGCCATGTTAGGCGGCATTGGCCATGCCCTGGTTTCAGCGGTTGAGGAAGCCATTTTTTTTCATAGTATCGCTCGATACAGCCAGCCGGATTTTCAAGTCAAAGGAGGCAATCCCTTCACCGAAAACTACTCGGTTCTCAAACCAGAGGTGTTAGAGGACGCGGTGGGAGAGCAGATCGCTGAAAAGAATGTGGGATTCATTGAGAAGCTTTTAAACTTTGATGCAGTTGTTATTGCCGGGCAGGCCAAGAGTCACTGTCTCGCCTGGACAATCGACGATCTGTTGGAAGAGATTCAGGTTTCAGACAAGAATCTTGCTGAGAAAGTCTACCTTCTGGAAGACTGCTCTTCTCCAGTTGTTATTCCCGGAGTCATAGATTACACCGAGCAGGCCACTGCGGCTTTTGAGAAATTTGCCGCCGCCGGTATGCACATTGTCCGCTCAACCGATCCCATCTCAACCTGGCCTGGTATTAATTTTTGAGTGAAAAGGCCCGTGCGGGCTAGGGGCAAGTGGTCCGACCGTTGATCTAAGAGACGGAACTGTCCTCGGACTTGGATCACTGGAGATTACCAACCTCTGAACATCCCTCCTTGCACTCGGCCCAGTGCTCCTTGCATTGCTGATAACAAAGATCCAGTTTGGGACCTATGGCTTCAGTTTTGTCACACTCGAGGATGCAGGGAGAGTAAGTATCGAGGCATCCGTCCACGCATTCTTCCTGGGAGGAAGGTGGACCTTCCAGCGCCGGTCCACTACAAGCAGCACAACCGAAGAGTAACACAATGGCAATTAAAAGCAGAAATTTTCCCATGGCATTTACCCCACCCCCGCCACTGCGGCGAGATTTGTCAGGAGGAGTTGAACTGGAGCTTGAAGACTTCATATTAGAGGGTTAGACCAAGAAACTCAAGATTGTTCTCTTGGTGGGATACCTATACTCAAGATACTGAAGTCATTAGGTGAGAGGACAGTGTGTGATGTATTTCAGGAAGGTTAGACGATTTCTTACGTTCTGGTGGCTCCGTCACCCTGACTTCTGATGGTGGGTGAGTGCTTAGCCACTGTTCATCTCTAACCGGATAAGGGGGCGGCTGCACAAGCAACCGCCCCTTTAATGAGGAGTTTTATCCTTGCTGCTCTAAAGGTATATAAAACGTTCCATTATCCCTTTGCACCAGCAGCAACACATGGTCTTTGTCCTTGGACTTGTCAATGTTCTCTTTGATGTCGTTGACCGAATGTACCGAATGACGGTCCATCTCAACGATAACGTCACCTTGCTGGATACCAGCTTCATCTGCCGGACTCCCTGGCTCCACCCCGACAACTACGACGCCCTGCTCATCTTTGAGGCCAAGCTGGTGGGCTATCTGGGGATTGAGATCATGGAGCTGAAGTCCCCACTTGCCTTTGGCCGGCTGCACAGACTTCTCAATCTTGGCTTCCTCGGATGGCAGCTTGCCCACCTTCATGGGAAGCTTATGCTCTTTGCCATCGCGAAGAACGGTCACCGTCACTTCCTCATCCACGGGAGTTGCAGCAACCATGGGGGGCAAGTCGTGACTGTCCTTTACGGCCTTGCCGTCATAAGCAATGATGATATCGCCGCGCTCGATTCCACCCTTTTCGGCTGGACTGCCCGAGATAACATCAGCCACCAGGGCGCCTTCATGATCCTTGACCTTCAGTGCCTTGGCGAGATCAGGGGTAATGGTTTGGATGCTCACCCCGAGGTAGCCTCTGGTTACCTCACCCTTGGTCACCAACTGGGGAATCAAGGGTTTGGCAGTGTTTACCGGAATGGCAAAGCCGATTCCCTGGCCATAGGGAATGATGGCGGTGTTGATCCCTACCACCTCACCGCTCATGTTGAAGAGGGGACCACCAGAATTCCCGGGATTGATAGAGGCATCGGTCTGGATGAAGTCATCGTAGGGTCCGGCACCGATGACACGTCCTTTGGCGCTAACAATCCCGGAGGTTACGGTGTGGCTCAGGCCAAAAGGATTGCCGATGGCCACTACCCAATCACCGACCCTCAGGTGCTCGGAGTCCCCCATGGCGGCCGCTGGAAGAGGTTTCTTTGCCTCGATCTTCAGAACCGCAAGATCCGTTTTGGGATCGCGTCCCACCACTTGGGCTCCGTACTCCTTCTTATCGGCCAGGGTGACGGTTACCTCTTTGGCGCCTTCAACCACATGGTTGTTGGTGAGGATGTAGCCGTCTTCACTGATGATGACTCCTGAACCCGCCCCCTGGGTCCGGTGGTTCTCAGGCATACGAGGCATCTCTTTGAAAAATCGCTCGAAAAATTCCCCGAAATTTCCCTCAGGAAATTGAGGTCCATGAAAGTCAGCCTTTTCGATCTTGGTCACCTTAACATTAACCACCGTCGGACTCAGTTTGTCTGCCAACTCGGCAAAGGAACTCGGCATCGCCGGTGGTGACGTAGTAGACACATGAGGTCCACTCATGAGGTCCTCAGCCACTGAGGGTTTTGTCCAGTTGAGGCCTGAAGCCATCAACAGCCCGGCCACCAGAAAGGGAAGCCCGACTGCTATTAATCCCTTCACCCCATAGCGTTTATTGTTAAGATTTTCCTTGAGTTTCGCAATCATCTCAGTTCCTCCTGTGCTGATGTGCAAGGTTTTATTGGGTCGTGCTTGCTCGTGACCAACCCGGTTGGAGTTCACTCTTCCAGGACTGACTGCATAACAGCCAGCAGATCATAGACATTAAAAGGCTTTGCCAAAAAGTGCACAGCCCCCGAGCGAACAGCTGGTAGGTCCCAACTGCTATGATCCCCGCTCATCAGAATGAAGGGGAGTTCTGGATACTCGGCTGTCCAGCGCTGATAAAATTCATATGCCTCGAGTTCTTTTGGGTCGGGGTGCAAATGAATGTCGCAGAGGATCACAGCAATATTCTCGCTACCCCTTGCCGCTATGCACTGCTCAGCCTCCTCCACCGTTCCGACGCCAATGACCTCATAGCCCGGTCGCTGCAGTAATGCATGCAGTGCTCGTCTCACCCTCTCTTCGTCCTCCACCAAGAGTATCGTGGGTCGCTTGGCCAGAGTGTGATCTGTCATTGTTGAGCAATCCATCAACATCTCACTCATCGTCATTTCTCCTTTTCTAACGGGTTGAACTCCCAGGATCACCCGTTCCAGGCGCGATCGCTGCAGACATGCATAGAGTGCCCGTATCCCCCTCACTTCGTCTCCCACCGCAACTATCGCGACTCGTATGGCCGGAGTGCATTCTGTCGCCGTTGAGCAATCCATCAACCTTTCACTCATTTTCACTCCTCCGTTCCTTATGACCTGAACTCCTCTGACCAGTCTTTCCATAGTAGAGCGATTGTCCGTTTCCATTAGGATAAGCGCTGAACATTAAAAGCGGATTAACTGAAGATTAGAAGTTTCTCATGAAATGAGTGAGGGACATTTTAGATTGTAGATTTGAGATTGCAGATTGGAATAGGGAAATTACAAATCACAAAACCCAAATGACAAACAAATAACAATGACCGAAATTCAAAATTCCAAACCTCCATATCGTCTTACAAAAAGAAAAACCCAAATACGTTTGGGTCATTGCATATTGGAATTTGAGATTTATTTGTAATTTCTCCTTCGGAGTCCCCACCCTCTGGGCGGGGCCCCGGATTGGTGCTTGGGATTTGGGATTTAGGAGTTTAGGCATTAAGAACAAGGTATTCCAAAATGCGGACGTGGGATTTTAGGTTTGCGTTTGTGGAAGAAGAACCGTAAACGTGCTGCCCTGGCCGGGGGTACTTTCAACCTGGATTCTTCCCCCGTGGGCCTCGGCGACGGACCGGGCGATGCTGAGCCCCAGACCGACGCCCTTTTCATCTCTGGAGCGCGCTTCGGTAGCCCGGTGAAACCGGCTGAAAATCCGCTCTTGCTCCTCCTGGGAAAGACCAATCCCCGTATCAGAGATCTTCAGCAACGCCCATTCCCCGTCGTGTTGAAGGGATAAAGTGACGCTGCCACCCGCTGGCGTGTATTTGATTGCGTTGTCCACGACATTTAACAGAAGCCTCCTGAGGTGCTCTCGATCTCCCTGGATAGAGACAGCCTCCATCGAAGCCGTTTGCAGGCTCACAGAATGGTCATTTGCCACCACCTTCATCTGTTCATAGATCTCCTGCAAAAGCTCTTTCAACTCCACCGACCGCAGGTCCAGCCGCAGCACTCCGGCGTCGGCGCGAGCGAGCAGAAGAAGGCCCTCTACCAAATGACTGATCCTATCGATCTCCTCGAGCCCACTCTCAAGGACACCTTGATACTCTTCCGGGCTCCTCGGTGAGCGGAGAGCTACTTCCATC
Organism: Deltaproteobacteria bacterium; assembly: GCA_022340745.1. GTDB lineage: Bacteria > Desulfobacterota > Syntrophobacteria > BM002 > BM002 > BM002. The sequence goes on along the minus strand of JAJDNL010000109.1, from coordinate 9,818 downwards.
TCGCCTTTCAGGATAGTGAGTGGTGTTTGAAGTTCGTGGGAGGCATCGGCACTGAACTGGCGCATTTGATGAAAGGCATCATCCAGCCGGCTGAGCATCTCGTTCAGTGTCTTCGCCAACCTGTCCAGTTCATCGCCACTTGCCGTCTCCTGCAGACGCTCGTCTAAGTGCTCCCCACTGATCCGCCGCGCTGCCTGTGTCATTCTATCCACCGGCTTGAGCGCCCGGCGGGCCAACAACCATCCACCCCCACCTGCCAGCAGCAGAGCAAAAGGAAGCACGGCTGCCATGATCAGGATAAAGCGGCGGCGCGTTTTGTACATGTTTTCCAACGACATCCCCACCTGAACCAGGTTAGTCACACGGCCTGCCCGAATTACAGGCATGGTTAGAATCCTTGCCGGATAGGAGCCAGTGGACTCAACAGTCTCGAACGTGGGCAACCCTTGTGAGGCATTCTTCAGGGCTTCGGGACTGAGGGGTAGCTGACTCGAGTGGGATGGAGGCTGGCGTGGATAACGCCGGCCACGTGGATCGAACATCTCGATGTGCCGATCCAGCGGCGAGAAACCAAAAAAGCGTCGGAAGAGTTCATCAACGTCGGAGGGAACGACTGCACTGCCTTCCACCCGGGCTCGTTGTGCCAAAACGTCAGCAACGCCATTCAGCGCTGTATCCATGTCACGGGAGAGGCTGTACACCAAAAGTCCAAAGGCAATGCCCCCCAAAAGAAGGAAGGTCAAGGTTAGCAGGCTGGTGTACCAAATGGTAAGTCGTGCTCCAATGGATCGGATGCGCATGATCTACTCCACTTTCATCACATAGCCCACCCCCCGAACTGTGTGGATCAACTTCGCTTCACCACCGGCGTCAATCTTCTTTCTCAGGTAGTTTACGTAAACGTCTATGACGTTGGTCATGGGATCGAAGTCATAGTCCCAGACATGTTCGGCTATCATGGTCCTGGTGAGTACGCGTCCGGGATTACGCATGAAGTAGGCGAGCAGGGCAAACTCCTTGGTCGTGAGTTCTATCTTTTCATCACCCCGAGAGACAAGACGGGTCGCCGGGTCCAATGTGAGGTCGGCCACCTGCAGAAGCGGTGACTCTGCTTCAGCCCGTCGTCTAAGCAGGGCCCTGACCCTGGCCAGGAGTTCTTGAAAAGCAAAGGGCTTGGTCAAATAGTCGTCGGCGCCGGTATCCAGACCTATAACCTTGTCCTCGATCGCCGCCCTGACCGTGAGGAGAAGAACGGGGGTTGCAACCTTCCTTTTGCGAAGCTTCTGGAGAACGCTAAGACCATCTATCCTCGGCAGATTGAGATCCAGGATTATAAGGTCATGGACCCCATCAAGGCCCATGGTCAACCCTGTTTTCCCATCGGAAACCAGGTCAACCGCATAGCCCTCCTCTTCAAGACCCTTCTTGATGAAACTTGCAACCTTCTTTTCGTCTTCCACTACTAGAAGTCGCATCAGGAGCACAATTCCACAGTTGGGGAGGTCACTTTTTCACAGTCTTTTGCCCAATTGAAGCGCCATTTTTAACACCAGCAATGCCGTTTCAAAGCCATAATCAGGCCTCTTGTGAGCTCTGTATAAGCGTATATCGACACTAGGAGCACTGTCCCTCGCATTCAGCCAACTGTTCGTTACATTGCTGCATGCAGAAATCCAAGCCCGATCCCTCCCGGTGAGTCTCCTCACACTTGAAACTACAGGAAGAGTATTCATTTTGGCATTGTAACAAACAATCCTTCTGCTGGGGCGATGAAGCTTTGCCCGTTTGAGCTGGGGAAGCCGCACAGCCTACTAATACCACCGCGACTATAAACGGTAAAAGCTTTTTCGAAGTCGTCAGTTTTTTTGATCTTCGAGATGTCACCATAAATTGCTGAAATAAGAACAAGGGCATGCGATAAAGCATGGCAACCTCCGTGCTTTGGAGTAGATATCACAGCATCAGTGATGATTATTCCCCAACTTTTTTACATCACAGGGGTGCTTTTCATGTGCCCCCAGGCTGACAAAGGGTGCAAGGAGCCCAAGCGGACCGACCACAAGGGCGCTGAGAGCCCGACTCCCCGTCAGGACAACAGAAGTATAGTCCGGCCGCACCTTGGGGTCCTGAATCGAACCCGTTACTCGCAACTTGGTGTTGAGGAGTGTGAGGCCAGCGCTCTTAGGTTTCGGCGAAAGCAAGAAATCAACTTGTTCCGTTTCCAGATTAATATCGCCCTCGGCGTTCAAGACGGCAATCTCAGTATCGAAAACAGAAGTCCGACTCGTAGCAATGCCGCTCTTAATATCAAAGTCGACTGCCGCACAGATGATATTTTGCGCCTCTTTGTGTCTGCCCCAGAAAGGTATCACCTCTTTGGAGAGATTGATGGCAAACAGGTTGAGCCAGTGGCTCAGGTAGCCTCTCCCCATTACCAAGCCGATTGCGCCGTCGAGATTGGCCACGAGCGTATGGGCGGAGTAGCCCTTGCTTTTGAGGTCAGCGGCTATATCGATGTACCCCTCAGCCTTATCGCTTGCACCAATCTCTCTGAGATAGCGGCCAAGATCAAAACCCTGAACCAGAAATTTGGTGACAACCTGGGGAGGTGATCCGGGATAAAGGTGAACGTATCCTGAAAGCTTTGTGCCTTTATAGATCGCTTCCAGCTTATCGATGCTGAGATCGTTGTCCTTTAATGTCAGCGTCAGGTGCCCGAGATCGAACTGGGCCTCTCTTGCTTTCATATTCTTGGCCCTGAGCACGATATCGGCATCCACCTTTTTGAGGACCTCGAACGGCAGGGGGTCATCGGGGAATAAACGCTTGTCATACTCCCCTTTCTTGCCGACCCTTTTGTCCTCCTTTTTTGCTTCTCCAATGAGAGGAGTGAAATCGATGAGGCCCGATTCCAGCGCCAGGGTGATCTTTGGCCGTTGATGAAACTCTACCTTTGCTGAGCCGATGAAGTCGCTTTTACCGACGATTACTGACAAGCCGTCCAACGCTAGGACCTTGGTGGAACCGGTGAGGTTCCCGCCCACATCGAAACTTCCAAACTTCGGCAGCTTCTTCTCAAGCAACGGCCCGATTTCGGCCAACTCTTTGCCTGAGCCTTTGACGTTAAAGGCTATGCCGCTGAGGGCAAGAAGGTCCTCGATCTTGCCATTTACGGTAAGTCTCAGGCTATCCCGGCTGACACTCCCCTCAACAGCTTGCAGGGAGAGAGCCTTGCTGGAGCCGGTAAGCCGCCCTGTAACAGTAAAGGGTCCGGTCGTGGGCAGCTTCTTGTCCACAATTGGACTGACGTCGGCCAGGTCTTTGCCCGACCCTTTTACCTCCAGGTCGACACCGGTTACTGAAATGAGATCGTCTACCTTACCGTTGATAGTGCACTCAATGCTGCCACGGGACGCATTCCCTTTAAAGTCCTGGAGCGCCAAGGCCTTGGCGGAGCCTTTCACCTCCCCTCCCATCTTGAACGCGTCCGTCTCTAGGAGCTCTGTGCCAGCAACACGTCCAAGTCCTGCGAGGTCAGTCCCAGAAGCATGAATTTTTAGATCTATGCCGTCGAGTTCAAGGACGTCTCCGATGACGCCAGCGACCGTGATGTTCGCTCCCGAAACCTGTCCCAACAGGTCAACCTCTAACGGTTTGTGAGCCAAAAGATCGTCAATCAGTCCAGTCTTGCCCGACAGGGCAAACGGTTGTTTATTCGCGGTACCTTTAAGGTCGATTGTGATTTCATCGGAAGATGGTTTCCGGGACGCATCCAGACTATCCAGAGTGAATCGGCTCGTCGAGCCGCTTTGGCCATCGTGGAAGGTGAGATTCAGTTTCACTATTTTCACATTTTCTATTTGCAACTCTTTCAGCGTCCAGAAGCTCTCTGTCGATTTTTCGCCTGTCTTAAACTCCCAATTGCCCTTTCCTTGCGCATCAGTTTCAAGCAACACTTCCATGCCTATAAGGGCGATGCCCTCCAGCGCCGCATCCCCGAACAGCAAGGGCAAAAGTCGCACCTGCACCTCAAGCCGTTCAGCCTTCATCATCTGCGGCTGGGTGGCCCAAGGGGCGTTGGCGAACATCACATTCGCCACCACCAGCGACGGCGAAAGGCCGACAGCCAGTTCTACAGCACCCCCCAGCGTCAGTTCTCGGCCAGTGGCATCCCTGACTGCCTGAGCAATCCGCGGTTTGAGTTTGTTGTAGTCGTAGCTGACCAGAATAAGGTAAGCCGTCACCACCAGGGTGACCAGGGAAAGGGCAATAATCCCTAGGGCCCATTTCCAGCGCATTCCACATCCCTTCCATTTATTCAACATTGAAAACCTGGTCCTTAGGACCAGGTCAGAGTTCAATGGCTTTGCCGGTGCAGGTGCGAACCGTGTTGGAGTACTGGAGTTTTGGAATATTGGAGTGTTGGCAAAAACGAAAGCCCGAATTTAGCTTGGATTTTTTCACATTACTCCATTACTCCACCACTCCATCACTCCAGCAGACTGCCGCTAGGGGGAAAGATTATGGCAGCCCCCTCAGGGGGCAGTGCAAAGCCGGGTCCTTTGGGTCCGGATTTTTTATTTCTTCTGAACGAGCACCTTCCCGATCTTTGTGTGCTGCTGATAGAAAAGGAGCGCCGTGATCTCCGTCCTTTCAATCATGGCCACCGTCCCCACATCTTTTGCAAAGAAGCGGTATTGGATGTCTTGGACCTTGGCAGGGCCGACCTTGCCTTCATACTGCCACTTGAAAAGAGACGCTTTGAAGGTGCCTGCCGGCACCTTCACTTTGTAGGCGCCCACATAACTGTAGGTTATGTTCATAAACCCCTTGTGGGTGAGATGGTCGGGGTGGCTCAGGTCGTAAACCTTCACTGACGTCTTCAGGTGTTTGGTATCACCCGGATTCATGTTGGAAAGCAGAATGGGTTCACGAGGAGAGTAGCGGGAGATTACGCCCTGCTGCAGATCTTGACTGCTCACAATTTCGACACTCCCATCTTTGGTCTTCAAAAGGAAAAGGACAAGATTCTGACCCCACGCTTCCCGCCAACTCCCTCCAGACAAATCTCGCTTTAGGCGGGCGAGCACATGTGGCACGGATTTTCCTTTATTCTTGCCGCTTGTAACCCGGTAAACCCACGTGCCCTCTTCCAAGGGAAAGAACGTGAGGGGATCAGAGATTGGGGTGCCTACCACTGGATCGCCCACAACGTTTTTGCCGAGGATTTGCTCGAGAAAGGTGCGATCTTCAAACGGCAGTTGAATTTCCGCCCCGATATCCAGCTCTTGGCTCATAGAACTCGTCGGCGCCACCAACAGCAAACTGGAGAAAACCACCAAGGAAATTATCCGCTGAATTCTGCTGAGACCATCCATACTTTCTCTCCTCAAACCTCCAGTTCGAGGCGCTTGCAAGGATGTAGAGTTACTTTCGTTTTCACTGAATCAACTTGTCTTGCCGCAGATTTTTTAGAACGACTTTGGCTAGGGATTCAACGAGTTCGTCGACGGTGTTTGCATCGATAGATTCGGAAGACACCGACCAGATCAGCTTCTCCGTTGAAGTTTCATAGAGATTGCTCTTCATCCCTACGTCCGTCTCTTCCACATCACGCCCAGAATATTGGGCACTACTGTAGTAACTTGCAAAACTCTTCTCTCCTGGTGGAGGTGGGATCGATGGGTGAAGGAAAACGGATTTATCCTTTACGCTGATAAAATGGGTAACAAATATTGCTTCCATCTTCAACCGCTGAGCCTCGGCTCGTATCGTGTCTACATCTAATGCCGTATTTGAAGAGACCTGAGCACCACTCGCAGTTGCCCTTACTCCCTTTCTTTTAAATTGCTTGACGAACGCATCCTCAAGCATCTTTCCGCGCAGAGTGTTTTTTGAGAGATCCACAACCATGATGCTGCGCAGGAAGCCTCCTTTGTAGGTGTCATCCTTCCAGACCCGCGTCAATTTCGTGGTGGGGGCACAAGAAGCTGAGAAGAACAGGAGGTGGACCGCCATGGCCACCATGACAGTTTTTTGTATTTTGATCATTGAAAGGTTTCCCTCCTGCGTCTTTTTGATTACTTCGGTTTTTTACTTCGGTTTTTGGGCGAATAGGAGATAAGAAATTCAACAGGCTTCTTTGTCGCAGCAGCCTGTATGGCTACTCCTGGCCCCTCGGAAGTCGTCATGACCTCACTCTGCACTTCATTCCCCCGACGGTCCATCACGGTTATCTTCAGATTCTGGTTATTAACGTCTTTATTCTTTGGGGTAAGATGAAACGTTACCGCATACTTACCCATTATTTCACCGGTCTCTGTTCTCACGGCAGCTCCCAAGCTGTAGCGTGTCCGTACCGATGGACTGAATGTAAGGATGAGCGGCCCGTTCCACATTCCTATCCCTACGAATTCCAGATTATCCTGCTTATCCAGTTTTCCCTGGGAATTCATGCCGTCAATTTGCACCTGCTTATCGGAAAAACCATCTGCTAGCGCATTGATGGAAAGAGGTCCTGTCAGAAACACTCCCACCAGGTAAAACACAATCATCCAGTTGTATCCTCTCCCGCCCATTTACCACCCTCCTGTCCTAGTTGGGGCATTTCTCATTGCAGGAAAAATGTGTCTTCTCACATTGGTCTACGCATTGAGCAGCTCCCGGTTCCAAATCTGCTGAAGCTTCACAGCCTTCTTTGCATTTGAAATACTTATACCACCATCTTGGGAATAGTTACCCCCAAGAAGTTCTCGGTAAGAGTCTGTTTATCCTCTAGATTCACGCTTCCGTGGGAATGATGACAGTCGGCTTTCGCCCATCGTCCCCACCGCATTCCCGATTAGTCTGGATCCCCGCTTCGCTCCGACAAGCTGCAGGCTAGACTAGGCCGGGGATTGAGGCAGGTCATGGCTTCAAGACCTTCAAAGACTGAATTATCGAGCAGTCTCTCGTTCCTATATATTAGGGTCTGATTATTGTCTGGTATTCCTCTTCCTGTGGGCTTATGATAGTGTTGTTGATGTAGCCTAATTGATTCTTTGCTGCCTGCTGCCACTGTGCCGGAACCACCTGCGTTACTCTCTTTGGCTCAAAGGACAGTGGAAGCTTGATAGTTTGACTTTTATTTCCCTCCCAATCGCGGATAAAAATACTCGCGGTCAAGCTATCCATGTTTGTTGCCAGGCTGTCATCTGGAGGAATGTTCAAGAAAATGTAGCCGTCAAACTCAGAGCGATTTTCTCCCTTGAGCCAGATTTCAGAGGGAGTATAATCACCTTCACCTGCCATGAATATGACAACAACGATGTATTTCATGTCGCCATCTACATCCTTCGCCTTGAGATAGACGTTCCAGGTTCGACCCGGGTTAATCTCCTTGGCTGCATAGTAGCCGAGGAGCTCCGGGGGCTGGCCTTTTGCTCCTGGATGTTCTTCTACGAATGGCGGTGGCTTTTGACAACCCACCACTACTGTAATCAATACTATGGCAAAAAAAACTTTCCTAAACATGTCACGCCCTCCTCTCGTCTGATGTGCTGTTTTGCAAACCCGGACAGAGCTTATAAGAATTATTACCTGTACTCCTCTTCCTGTGTGCTCAGGATAGTGTTGTTAATGTAGCCTATTTGATTCTTGGCTGCCTGCTGCCACTGTGCCGGAACCTTCTCCGGTACCCTCCCTGGCTCAAAGGACAGTGGTAGCTTAACAGTTTGACTTTTATTTCCGGCCCAATCGCGGATAAAAATACTCAAGGTCAAGCTATCCATGTCGTCTGACAGGATATCATCCGGTGGAGTGTTCAGGAAGATGTAGCCGTCAAACTCAGAGCGCTTTTCTCCCTTGAGCCAGATTTCGGATGGCGTATAGTCACCTTCACCTTCCATAAATATGACAGCAACGATGTATTTCATGTCGCCATCTACATCCTTCGCCTTGAGATAGACGTTCCAGGTTTCGCCCGGGTCAATCTCCTTGGATGCGTAGTAGCCGAGGAGCTCCGGAGGATGACCTTTTGATCCTGGATCTTCTTGTTCAAACATCGGTGGCTTTTGACAACCACCCAGTAATGCAGTCAATACTAGGGCAAAAAAAACTTTCCTAAACATGTCACGCCCTCCTCATTGTTCGCTTAATTGGCAATCCTGATTAAATGCCTGACATACACTTGTCGCTATTCTGACAGCGAGTTCTTTCTCTCGATTTTTATCCAGTTCCATCGACACTCCTTTTGTATCCGGTATAGTTGCCGTAATAACCATATTGCTCCTCCCCTCACCGGCCTTGTTCACCTTGATGCCAGCTGTCTGCACACCATCCTCGACTTCCAGAAAGAGAATTTCAGGAGCCTTGTTGGTTATCTTAATTTTTCTTTCACTTGCCTTATGTTCACCACACTGACGAGTTCACTATACACTTCCTCGGCTTTGACCTTTAACGAGACTGTCGCAACATAGGAATGTCTGGTTTTGTAGGCATTCACTATCGGAGGAATGAATGCGAAGCATGCCATCAAGGACAGCAATGTGAGGAAAACGAACGCTAAGCCGACTACCCCCTAAGTCCAATTCTCTTTTTGCTTTCAAGAATATCCTTCATCATTTTGAACTCCTTTCCCTTCCTTTAGCTGTAAATCGTTGCTCTCTCTTCATCTATCGTGCATATAAAACTACTTCTTATCTCACTGGGCTGGATTGTTAAGTATCAACGATCCGGAGCTTCAGGGGCGCGGTGGCCAACATTGCTGTGGACCAGCCGAACTTGAGCATGGCGACCATTTAAGAACATGACAACACCCCAGACAGCTAAGCTAGTATACACCGCGACCACGATAACCGACACCGTGGAAGCCGCGCCCGACGACGCCGCCATAGCGGATCCAATCGATGAACAGCGCGGTCGGGCCGCCATTGGCTGGCATCGTGCCGTTGATAATTCTGTAGCTATAGATGAGGTCCGCGCCGTCTATAACCGGGTTGGTGATCTCGACCACGACAACCGTATTGTCAGATTGTCCCGGCTCATAGACGGATAGCGTAGCGTTCGGCGGGTCCTCGCCAAAATTGTCCTTGCCGGCTTTCGCTGTCCATTCCTTGAGATAGTCCGCCATCTTTACATGCCCGGCGATCCGCTGCGGCCGATCAGAAAAGTACAACGTCTGCTGATTTACCTTCACCAATCGCAAGGTGTTGGCAGCAGGGTCCACCTTGAGATCTTCGGCACTCTGCACAAACATCAACTGTGGGGCCTCGGTGGAAGAAGTACGTAACGCCGGTCCACTACACGCTGCCATCGGCATAATGACGGCCGCCAGCAGAAATACCAGCCAGGCGCGGTTCAGGCTCTTATTGAACTCAACAAAGTTTTTCATGGCCCACCCTTCCTTTCAGCTGCTTGCCGGCAGATATAGGAAATCCCGGCTATGTCTTATACCCCACGACGTCTCCAAGCAGACGTTATACGTGTTTGCCAGGTTATCCTGAACCATGGGTCTATCTCCATCATCGCAACTACCAAAACGGCGACCCGAACCTCCGCCTTGACCCTACGCCTGATGCGGTCGATTTGTGTCATGATAAGAGTCCGAATCGGCGCGGGGCACCTGGCCCCGCGCTGAACTCTAACGTTACTCGCTCATTTTGCTGTTGCGTTTCACGATCGGGTTAAACAATCACTTATTCGCGGCCCGCGGCCACCTTCCTCATGCCCTCCTTGAGTTTCTTGATCTCCTCGGGCGACAACTGCGGACGGTCCACCGTGATCGTCAGCTTGTTGAGCTTGGCCGTCAGCGGGAACGGCGGTTTGTAGTCCGCGTCGTT
>JAJDNL010000099.1 GCA_022340745.1 Deltaproteobacteria bacterium | reverse complement strand
TCGGCTTTGGTGAAATTATCAGGCTGATTTTGGAGAACTGGAATGAATTTTCTTTCGGGCCCAGCGGCATAGCAAATATTCCGCGCCCCTCGTTTTTCGGCATTCAACTTTCTCTCCAAAATGCGACCATATATATTTACTACCTGATGATCGTTCTGGTCATTTTTACCATTTTTGTGGTCGAACGGTTGCAAAATTCCAGAATCGGCAGGGCCTGGATTGCCTTGCGGGAGGATGAGGTTGCCTGCGAGGCCATGGGAATTGACAGAAGAAAGACCAAGTTGACGGCGTTCGCTTTGGGAGCAACCTGGGCAGGCATGGCAGGTGTCATCTTTGCAGCCAAGACCACCTTTATCAATCCGGCAAGTTTCACTATATGGGAATCGATTATCATTCTGTGCATTGTGGTGCTGGGCGGGATGGGATCCATCGTCGGGGTTATTCTGGGAGCGTTTATCCTGATCCTGTTGCCGGAATACCTCAGGGTGTTTTCCGAATACCGGATGCTGATTTTCGGGGCTCTGCTGGTGCTTATGATGGTCTTTCGACCCGGCGGAATCGTCAGCGATGTTCGGAGGATATACAAATTTGAAGGTTTACAAAACAACGCAGAAGAGAATCTCTAGGGAAATGGCACCAATACTGGAAGTAAAAGGTCTGAGCATGGACTTTGGTGGTCTGCGGGCGTTGGATCAGCTGGATCTGGATGTCGAGGAAGGAGAAATAGTCGCCCTTATCGGCCCCAATGGCGCCGGAAAAACCACCTTTTTCAACTGTATAACAGGGATTTATCCTCCCACCGAAGGGAACATGCTGATTTTCCCCCCCGGCACCAAGCAAAAGAGTTTAAACGGGTTGAAGCCCAACCAGGTAACCAAACGGGGCCTGGCTCGGACCTTTCAGAATATCCGCTTGTTTCCCAATATGACGGTCCTGGAAAATGTGATGATCGGTCGTCACTGCCGGATGTCAGCAGGCATAGCGGGGGCAATTTTCCGGGGTCCATCGACGATCAGAGAAGAAAAGAGAGTGGTGCGGGACAGCTACGTTATCCTCGAAAAGATCGGCCTTACCGACTTTGTCAATGAGTTCGCCATGAATCTTCCTTACGGGGCCCAGCGGCGCCTCGAAATCGCCAGGGCCATGGCGACTGAGCCGTTCCTCCTCCTGCTTGATGAACCGGCTGCTGGTATGAACCTCCAGGAGACCAAGGAGCTTGACGACCTGATCATATGGATCCGTGACAATGAAAAGATTTCCATCCTGCTGATCGAACATGACATGAAGCTGGTTATGAGCCTGTCCGACCGCATCTTTGTGGTGGATTACGGCAGGAAAATCGCCCAGGGCACACCTGAAGAGATAAAAAACAACCCCGCTGTAATAAAAGCGTATCTCGGGGAAGAGATTGATGCTTGAGCTCAAGAATCTACGAACTTTCTACGGCGGCATTCAGGCCTTGAGGGATGTCAGTATGGAGGTCTCAGAGGGAGAGATAATTACCCTGATCGGTGCGAACGGGGCAGGGAAAACCACCACGTTGATGTCCATTTGTGGAATCGTGCCACCGAGATCCGGCGATATCCTATTCATGGGTAGGCCGATTCATGATTTAAGTCCCAATGAAATTGTCTCCCTGGGGATCTCCCAGGTTCCTGAAGGAAGACGAATTTTTCCCTACTTAACCGTGATGGAAAACCTGGATATGGGAGCCTTTTTGCGAGCTGACAAAGACGGAATAAAGCAGGATATGGAGTACATCTTCGAGCTTTTTCCGATTCTTGCCGAAAGGCGCCATCAGGCCGGCGGCACCCTCAGTGGGGGTGAACAGCAGATGCTCGCTATTTCTCGGGCGCTGATGGCCAGGCCGGTGCTCCTGCTGATGGATGAACCCTCCCTGGGCCTGGCACCCCTTATAGTCAAGCAGATTTTCGAAATCATAAAGAAGGTAAACACTGAAAACAACACCACCATTTTCCTTGTGGAGCAGAACGCTAACCTGGCCCTCAAAGTGGCCCACAGGGGTTATGTAATGGAAACCGGCCGAATAACGCTTGCGGATTCTGCGGAGAAACTCCTTGCCGATGAAAAGGTAAAGAAGGCCTATTTGGGATTGTGAGTCATTTTTCATATCAACACATGACGGCTCTCCATAATCAGAAGACACCTGTTCAACTCTCCTCCCGAAGGAAAATCAACGCTTCTCTCCATGTCAGGCTCCATATCACGCTCCATTCTTTCACCCCACCTTTATCCCCATGGAGGTAAGGAAGTTTGGGTTTCCAGACGGCTACCAACCAGGTGATGGAGATGGGAAATGAGGGGAGCTCACCTGCATTGACAAACCAGATTGCATGGGGTAAGGTTTCGCTCAAATCCCTTGAAATCACTAGTGATAATCGAGCTGTCAGTCCCGCCGCGGCGGGACTGACAGCGGTCAGATGAGACTAGATCACTTTGGTGATGGCCAAATGGCGATAGCTTCTTCATCAGAGCGGAGGGGCCTTGAGACAGAAGGATTTTTTTGCATCGACTACCAGGGACTCTGAAGCGCCACTGGCAGAGCGGATGCGTCCCACCTCTATTGCTGAGTTTGTAGGCCAGCAGCAGCTGATGGCTCCTGAAAAGCTGATAGAGAGGCTGCTCAGGCACGGACAACTGCAATCGCTTATTCTCTGGGGTCCTCCAGGATGCGGCAAAACCACCCTGGCACGGTTGATTGCTCGAGATACAGAGGCACACCTCATCAACCTTTCGGCGGTGACCGCGGGTGTCAAGGATGTGCGGGCTGCTGTTGACGAAGCAAGGCAGCAGCAAAGCATGCGCCGAAAGCGGACCATATTGTTCGTGGATGAGATTCATCGCTTCAACAAGGCCCAGCAGGACTTGCTCCTTCCTCACGTGGAAAGCGGTACGATCATCTTCATCGGCGCAACCACAGAGAATCCCTCCTTCGAAGTCATTGCGCCCTTGCTTTCACGGGCGCCAGTGGTGGTTTTGGAACCGTTGAGTGAGGATGACTTGGAGGTGATTCTCAAGAGCGCTCTCGAGGATAAGGAAAGAGGACTTGGCGGACTGAACGCGGAAGTAGATGAAGATGGGCTGGCGTATCTGATCCGAGCGGCCAGAGGAGATGCACGTGTGGCCCTCAATGGCTTGGATGTGGCTGTACTGACTACAGCACCGAATCCGAACGGACGGCGCCACGTGAACCTTCAGACAATGATTGATGCGGTCCAAAAGAAAGCTTTCATGTATGACAAGGATGGTGAGCAGCACTACAACCTGATCTCTGCACTCCACAAAAGTTTACGGGGAAGCGATCCTGATGCGGCTCTCTATTGGCTTGCCAGGATGCTTGAGGCCGGAGAGGACCCTCTCTATATAGCTCGCAGAATGGTGCGCTTTGCTTCAGAAGATGTTGGTTTGGCCGATCCCCGAGCGCTCATGGTAACGGTTGCAGCCCAACAGGCTTTTCATTTTCTGGGGCGGCCTGAAGGAGATTTAGCCCTGGCCGAAGCAGCAGTCTATTTGGCAACGGCACCCAAAAGCAACTCCCTCTATAAGGCGTACGGCAAGGCGAAGCAGGAGGCCGCAGACAAGGGGAGTCTGCCAGTTCCACTGCCACTTCGCAATGCGCCGACTGAACTAATGCGACAATTGGGTTACGGTCGTGGTCACCGTTATCCACATGATTATTCCGAGGCCCACGTTCCAATGAGTTACCTGCCTGATGATTTACAGGACCTGCGGTTTTACGAGCCAACTGATCGGGGGTTTGAGGCAACCGTGGGGGAGCGTTTGAATTACTGGCGCCAACGGGTAAAAGCAGCCGAGCGCAAAGGGCAGAGTGCAGAGCGTAAGGATAGGTAGGCAGCCGGTACAGCTTGGACGCTTTGCGAGTTTCTGAGTACAACTCAGGGGTAAGAACCGCAAACGGTCCTCATGAGTTGAAAAATGATACAGGAAAGATGTCAATTGAGCAATAGTGCCTGGATATGCGCTCTGCCTCATGCGCTCTGCGGCCTTCTTGGCATATTGATTTTTCTTATGTTCATAAGTGCTGGTCCTTTGCTGGCGAAGGATGCTGAAGTATCTTCAGAAAAAGGTATCGATCGTTACAAGAAGCTGGTGAAACTGAATCCCCACAAAGCTACCAACTGGAATGCGCTGGGCTACTATTACCTCAAATCAGGGAATTTGCAGGAGGCGGAGCTTCACTTTCTAAGGGCTATCGAAATTGAAAATTCCTACCCGACCCCCCATAACAACCTTGGCGTGGTTTATCTTAAGCAGGACCGCCCGGAACTGGCAGAAAAAGAATTTCTCCAGGCCGTCAGGCTAAACCCACAGTACACTAAAGCTCAATACAACTTGGCCGTGGCCCTTTTCCACCAAAAACGGTATGTGGACGCAGCCAAGGCCTACTTCAAGGCCCGCGACTTGGATCAAGAGTATGTGAACAGGAGGGATAATAGTGAAAATACGCAGAAAAAGTTGCAGTCGGCCCTAGAACAGGCAGCTGAAGATGAAGAATCCTCCAAAGAACTGAAGCGGATGCAAAAATGGTTGGCACCAAACAACTAGGCCGGTTCAGCTGGTGCTGGATTTTGTTGCTCTATCTTGCGGGTATGGCTCAGCCAGTTGCGGCGGCAGAACGGGCGGACCTTTTGTGGGATTTTGCCGGCCACCTTTATCAGGAGCAAGACTTCTACAGGGCCCTGAGTGAGTACCAACGTTTTCTCTTTTTGTTTCCCACTGACTCTCGAGTCCCGGAAGCTGAACTCCAAATCGGCCGTTGCTATCGGCAAGATGGAAAGTTCCAGAAGGCTTTTCGTCACTTAATCAGGCTCCACAATCGCCGGGCCGAGGAACCTGCTGGGCGCGAAGCTTTGTTGGAGATGGTAGCGATTCGAGAGGAGCAGGGACGTTACCCGGAGGCCATCTACTGGGCGAAACAATTTATCCAACAGTACCCCGACTATGCAGAAATTGATGCCGTATACGTCCGCTTGGCGTGGCTTCAGATCGACAGCGGCAAATATGAGGAAGCAATTACCACCCTTGGGCTGCTCCAGTCAGAGAGCACCCAGTATCCTCGGGCAAGATCACTGCGCCAGGCGTTGGAGCAGAGACCTGAAACAGGTAAGAAGTCCCCTGCCGTGGCAGGAACGTTGTCGGCGGTTCTCCCAGGTTCAGGGCATCTCTACGCCGGTAGGCCAGGACAGGCTGCTTCATCATTCCTGCTCAATGCTCTTTTCATCGCCGGAGCAGTAGTAGCTTTTCAAAACGACAGTCCAGTTCTCGGCGGAATTCTCGTTTTTTTCGAGTTGGGGTGGTATCAGGGGGGTATCCGCAGTGCGGTTCAAGCGGCACGCCAGGAGAATGAAAAGCAGGAAAGGAAATACCGCAGGGAGCTCAAGCAAAAGTATCGGCTTTCTCTCGGGTTAGAGCCCGGAAAAGATCGGATGGCACTTTCGGTGCGCTTGAGTTTTTAGCCCGGATATTTCATGAATCACTTGCTGCGACCACGGATATGGCCGTCCTTCTCTCCGAGCTGTAGGCTCTCCGAGCCGGAAGCCTGGCGTCCTCGGGTGTCGGTTCCTGCGACGTACCGTTTAGGTACGCCTCGGAACCAATCCCGCGGTACCGCGGGACGAGTTGCCAGTTGGCAAGCCCGTCCTCTTCGCGCTCGCTCCGCTCCGCTTAGTCCCGCAAGCGGGTTCCCAGTTTCGTGGTCTCGCGACACCAATTCATGAAATATTCAGGCTAGGGCCCGGGTTGTGTTCTGTGAAATGTTGTATAATGTGGAAAACAGCAAGGGTCATATTTCATGCAGATGAGGGCTGAGGCAAGAGAAAGCATTAAACCCTTTCGGTTGGTGAAGTATTTTACTCTGACCAGCCTTCTGGTGATTCTCATTCCCACCCTGGTACTGGCCATATTCATTTCACAGCGGGCCAAGAACGAACTCTTTAGACAAAGTGAACAGTATGCCCTCTTGGTGGCCATCAATTTGAACCATCAGGTCTTCAGCCAGTTCGTCCTACCTACGGTGCTGAAATATGGTCGGATTACGCTCGGCAATCCTCAACAATACGAGCGCATGGACAAGGTAGTACGCAACACCATCCACGGATTCAAGGTGGACAGGGTTGACGTCTATAATCTCGAAGGGGTAATCAACTATAGCACAGACAGTTCCCTGGTAGGGCTTTCCGGGCTTGGCGGCAGAGATTTCAACTTGGCACGTGAGGGGAAATCTTCCTCTCGGCTCGTTTCACGGGGGGGCTTTCTCGGTTTTGAGCTTGGCGGGGTGGCAAAGCAGAGACAGCTCAAAACCTATATCCCCCTCCGGATGGAACGACATTTATTACGAGAGCAGGACCGTATCCTTGGGGTGTTCGAGATTACCCAGGATATTTCAGAGGATTATGCGGCCATTACCAGCTTTCAGAATAACATTATTTTGAGCCAGCTGGTGGTGATGAGCCTTCTCTTTTTCGTATTACGTTTCATTGTGAAGAGGGCAGAGGGAATTATCGCCAAAAGAAGTGAAGAGCGCAGGCGCCTGGAAGAACAACTTCATCAGGCTGAGAGATTGGCTGCCTTGGGAGAGATGGTTGCCGGTGTCAGCCATGAAATCAGGAATCCACTCGGGATCATCGGCTCCACCGCCCAGCTTTTGCATCAGAAAATTGAGGAAGGTGACTACAACAAACAGCTCGGCAAAATTATCATGGAGGAGACGAGCCGTCTGAACTCAATTGTCACGGAATTTTTAGATTTTGCTCGCCCAACCACGCCACATTTGTCTGAGTGTCAGGTGCATGAAATTTTGGAGAAAAATCTTGAATTCCTGGAGGTTGAACTCAAGAGGCGAGATATTACCGTTGAAAAGCGTTATGCCGAAAATGGCACACCAATCTATGCAGATGGCGCCTTGCTCTATCGCGCTTTCTTAAACATTTTCGTCAATGCTATGGAAGCTTTGGATGATGGGGGGGCAATTACAGTAGTCACGCGTTACAAAGATTCCAAGGAGGATAGGCTCGAGGTGGTCATCTCCGATACAGGTGCTGGAATTTCTCAGGAAACAATAGCAAAGATCTTTGATCCTTTTTACACCACTCGCGAAACGGGTACAGGGCTTGGACTTCCCATAGTCAGGAACATAATTGAAGGCCATGGTGGTACAGTTCACATTGAAAGTCCACCACGAAAAGAACAAGCGCAGATGCAAGACAGGGGAACAGCTATTATTATTTCTCTGCCCGTGAACCCGGTTGTGAGCTAAGCGCATTATCTAGTCGGCAGCAAGCAGCCCTTCGACAGGCTCAGAACAAGCGGGCAGAAAGATTCGTTAAAGGTTATAGGTTATTAGTTATTAGGAAAAAACACCTATCTAACTAAACGGCCGAATAACGATTAACGAATAACGAATGGGTTCTGCGCACCGACTCAATATCCGCACATTTCAATTGATTGGCACAGCAGAAGAGAATCATGGAAACCATTCTTATCGTAGATGATGAGAAGAACTACCTTTTAGTCTTAGAAGCTCTCCTGGTGGATGCCGGCTACGAAGTTATTACTTCTGACAACACCATAGAGGCGCTGGAAATTACCATGAGCCATGACTTGGATCTGGTAATAACTGACATGAGAATGCCTGGTCAGGATGGGATGGAGTTTCTCGCCCAATTACGGAGTCGGCAGCCCGGTCCGCCGGTAATTATGATGACGGCATACGCCACCGTGGAAAAGGCTGTGGAGGCAATGAAGCGGGGCGCTTTCGATTACATCACCAAGCCTTTTAAGAACGAAGAGCTCATCCTTACCATTCGAAAAGCCATAGAGATGCACCGACTCAAGCAGGAGAATCGGTTGCTCAGCCTGGATCTGCAAGAGCGCTACCAGTTTGGTAACATTGTAGGTAAGAGCAAAATTATGCGTCAGGTCTATGAGATTATAGAAAAGGTGGCCCAAACTCGAGCCTCGGTCTTGATAACTGGAGAATCAGGTACTGGCAAAGAACTCATTGCCAGAGCAATTCACTTCAACAGTCCCAGGCGCGATAAGCCGTTTATCTCGGTGAACTGTTCGGCTTTGACGGAAACGTTGCTGGAGAGCGAGCTTTTCGGTCATGAGCGGGGAGCATTTACCGGTGCTGTCACGCAACGGAAAGGACGGTTCGAGTTAGCACACGGCGGAACTCTTTTTCTCGATGAAGTGGGGGACATGTCTCCTGCTCTGCAAGTGAAATTGCTTCGGGTCTTGCAAGAGATGAAATTTGAACGGGTGGGCGGCACCACGACTTTGCAGGTGGATGCCCGCCTGGTTACCGCCTCCAACCGTGAGCTCGAGCGGGAGGTGGAGTTGGGACGTTTCAGGGAGGACCTTTATTATCGGCTGAAAGTTGTCCACATTAAGGTGCCGTCACTGAGAGAACGACGAGATGATATACCACTTCTGGTTCACCACTTTTTAGAAAAGGCCGCCAAAGCCAATGCGATTCCCGTCAAGAGCGTAAGCCATGAAGCACTAAAGTACCTGTACCAGTATGACTGGATAGGAAACGTGCGAGAGCTGGAAAATGTCATTGAACGCGCGGTAATACTTTGCGACGGTGATGATGTTCGTCCCCAGGATTTACCCGAAGAGCTGTTTCAACAGCGACTGCCGGACATCAGCAAAGAAACGAGGGGTCAAAGCCAGACTACCTCAGACTTGGCAGGAGATGGTGAGTTGCTGCCCTATTTAGGACTTAACCAACGGCAGGTCAAGGCAATAAATTTCATCAAGAAAAACGGCTATATAACCAACGATTACTACATCCAAATCAACCATATCTCTGATCGTCATGCCCGTCGAGATCTCCGGCAAATGGTGGATTTGGATATTGTTGTGCGTGTTGGCAAAGGAAGGAGTACTCGATATGTGCTCAAATAATCCGGATTATGTCCGGATTATGTCCGGATTATGTCCGGATTATGTCCCGATTTGTTTTTTTCGCCGAAGGCCTTAAAAATAATAATTCAAAAAATCTTTGTTATTTCAAGGTGATAAAAACTTTTTGCTGATACGTAGAAGTGGCAAGAAATTTGCTATGTTTAGTAAAACGAGTAAGGATGGTAAGGACAACACGAAAATGAGTACCCTGCCTTCTTGACTCTTCAACTCTTTTTCTCCTTTCTCTTGACCGTCTGGATGTGGCCCCACCCAGGCGGTCATTTTTTTGCCTTCTGAGTTCTCAACAGCTAACCTGGATATTTCATGCATTACTGCCGGAATGTACTCAGATAGCTCCTATTCAAAACCAACTCCATAAAGAATAGATACTTTGTTAATGATGAGAAGATAGCTTGACTCTTATGGGGTCGTAGTCCCCTCCGGGACGCAATCAATAAATACTAAGTTGCTTTTGCCTTAAAGGGATGAGAAAAAATGAACATCGAACATCCAACGTCCAACATCGAATTTTGAATAGGAAGAAACTGATTCAGCGTGTGTCACTGATCAATAAACCTACTCTGCTTAATGATATTCTTCAGGAAACAGAAGAATTAATTAAGATTTTCGTAACGAGTATCAAAACAGCTGAAAAGAAA
>JAJDNL010000098.1 GCA_022340745.1 Deltaproteobacteria bacterium | reverse complement strand
CAGGCAATCTTGCTTTACGATCCTGAGAAAAAAGTGGTTGCTATCATTCACGCAGGCTGGCGCGGCAGTGTCAAAAACATTGCCGAAAATGCCGTCCATCTGATGCAGGCTCAGTATCGCTGCGAGCCCCAAAACATTTTTGCCGGAATCGGACCCTCGCTGGGCCCCTGCTGTGGTGAGTTTCGTAACTGGCGGCAGGAACTTCCGCCTCATTTTTCTCGGTTTCAAATAAAGGAAAATTACTTCGATTTCTGGGCCATCAGCCAGTATCAACTCATGGAAGCCGGTTTACTCAAAACGCATATCGAAATTTCCGGGCTTTGCACCAAGTGTCATCCCGAGGTTTTCTACTCCTACCGCGGTGAAGGCGAAACCGGACGCTTTGCGGTGCTCATAGGTATCAAGAACTCTTTGCGCTCGTAGAACGCATTCCACTGAGATCATAAAGAAGGATAAAATAGGAGAGTTCACGACCGGTGACAGGATACAATTGCAGTCTCTTCTCTTTGTGATCTTGGTATTTTTGCTGGTAATTGCCTGGATCTTTCTGCCGACTTTGCGAGTAGATCAGTTAATAGACTGTAATAATTTTATAACATTTTAAATAATTATTCTATGCTGTTACGTAATGCAAAGATACTTTTTAACAATCCCGTGAGCCTTGAGCTCTACCACATGGCATTAGTGTGCCCTGACATCGCAGCCACCATCCAGCCGGGACAGTTCCTTATGGTCAGGATCCAAGACCGTTTAGACCCCTTACTTAGACGTCCTTTTGCCGTACATCGATTATATCCCAACGATCCTCCTGGCTCTTTTGAGATGCTCTATAAAGTAGTAGGCAGGGGCACTCAGCTTCTCAGCAATATGCTCGCGGGTGACTCCGTGAATCTCCTCGGTCCTTTGGGTCGAGGCTTCCGCCTCCCGGAGGAGAAGGGATCTGTGTTAATGGTTGCTGGAGGAATAGGCATTGCCCCCCTACCTTACCTGGCAGAAACCATTGCCGCATCTGGTTGCAAGGGTCCTTCCGTCCTATGGTTTGGCGGCAAAAATTCTGCCGATTTAGTCTGTGTCCAACATTTCAACGACCTTGGCTTTACGGTGCAATTGGTCACCGAGGACGGCAGCGAAGGGAGAAAAGGTCTCGTCACTGGACACCTTGAACAGTGGCTGACCCAACAGAATGAATTACCCGGAGTTATATATTCCTGCGGCCCTTACCCCATGCAACGGTCGGTGGCAGAGATGGCTGCTCGACTGGGAATTTCCTCTCAACTCTCCATGGAGGCTCTCATGGGATGCGGTGTTGGCGCCTGCTTGAGCTGTTCCCTCAGGTGCCGTCCGCCAGAAGGTACTCAGGAACCCCACTATGCAAATGTGTGCCAGGATGGACCGGTATTTGACGGAGAGGAAATAGTCTGGGATGAATCCTCCAGCTGACAGGTGGCAGCCTACAGCCATTTGAGCTGAGGATTGGGAGATATCTACTATGGCAATAGGGTACTTGAGCGCCAGAAAGACTATAAAAGCATCGAAGACTACAAAAGCAATAAACATGAGTTTATCTGGACAACCTATTGTATTTATTATTTTTTTTCTCTTTCATTCTTTCACGTTTATCCCGGCAGCTTATAATTTTCCCAGTGCGGGTTTGATCTGATGGCCAATGATAGCCCAATTAGCTTAACAGTAGAGCTTGGACCGCTGAGGTTGAAAAATCCAGTAATGGTAGCCTCGGGTACCTTCGGCTATGGGCAAGAGTATGCTGAACTGGTTCCTCCCGAGCGCTTGGGTGCGATGGTGGTAAAAGGAATTTCCCTGGAACCCCGCTCCGGCAATCCTCCTCCCCGTATCTGGGAGACCTGCGGTGGCATGCTCAATGCTATCGGTTTGCAGAATGTTGGCCTTCGCGCTTTTGTAGAGGAGAAGCTCCCTTGGCTCAACCCTTTGCCCGTTCCCGTGATTGTAAATCTTTTTGGCAATACGGTGGAAGAATATGGAAAACTGGCTGCAGCGCTGGACGGTCAGGAGGGCATCGCCGGACTGGAGATTAATATTTCCTGTCCGAATGTGAAGGCAGGGGGGATGATCTTTGGCTCAGACCCGAAGATGGTGTTCCAGGTAGTCTCGGCAGTTAGGTCGAGAACCAACCTCCCAGTCATCACCAAACTCACCCCCAACGTTACCGATATCACTGTTACCGCAAGGGCAGCCCAGGATGCCGGCACCGACATTCTGTCACTGATAAATACTGTTGCAGGGATGGCGGTCGATGCCCAGACCCGCCAGCCCCGGCTGGCAAACGTGGTCGGTGGGTTGTCTGGACCGGCCATCAAGCCCATTGCCCTGAGAATGGTGTGGCAGGTGGTACAAGTGAGCACGGTGCCAGTGATCGGTTTGGGAGGAATTGTCTCTGTGGAAGACGCCCTTGAATTCTTGATAGTAGGAGCCAAGGCTATCCAGGTAGGCACAGCCAACTTCATTAATCCAGGTGTCACCTTGGAGATCATCGACGGCCTAGAAGATTACCTTCGCCAACGGAACCTTGAAGATATCAATGAGATAATTGGCACCCTGGAGGTTCCTTGAGAATTACTAGGCACAGCGTGATGAAACGGGGACGGGGAGAAGCGGTGAGACGGGGATTAGAGATCTGAAGCCATACGACAGAACACAGAGGTTCACTAGTTGATAAGGGCTACTTAACAAGATTTAGCTCGTAGTCTAAGGATGAAATTTGGGTATCAAATTCTCAAATATAAATTTGAAGTAAATTCTAGGTAAGGAGTAATTTACCTATTTTTTCTAGTGTATTAACTCAATATGAAATCAGTTTTTAGTTCCTAGTAGCTTTTCGCCCTCCGTCTCTCCGTCTCTCCGTCTCCCCCCATCCCCGCGTCGTCCTGCAGTGCCTAGTGCTTAGTGCGTAGTACTTCGTGGTCTAGCGGCAGCCCCCTAAGCCGGCTGCTTTTTCTGCCTTAAACGGCGTACGTCTCCTACTCTGATGGTAAAGCGCACACCGTCCAAGAATTCCAGCAAAGGGATGGTGTATTTGCGGCTGGTCTGGGTAAGCTCTTTGAACTGAGGAGTTGTGATCTCTTCCTGCTGTTGAAAAAGATCCAGTAATCGCCTCTTGAGATCTTCCAGAACTGCGTGGTGGAAGTACATATCCTCCTTGACTTTGACCAACAATCCCTGCTGTAGCATCCAACTGAGAATCTGCCGCGCTTCGCCATCAGAGACCCCAAGCGACTGTGCCACATCCCGGAAGAAAGGAGGTTGCAGCCCTGCCCGCCGGTAGACCGCCTCAAGCTTTCCTCTTACCTCTTCTTGCTTTCCTGCAAGAGCCACTTGGTGAGTAGAGAGCCGCACGAGATCTTTTTCTTGAACTAGGTCACCCTGGCGAACTAGTCGCTGAATGAGTTCGTTGAAAAGTTTGCCATCCACTCCGCGGGGCAGCCGGCCAAAAAGCTCTTCCTTATTAATGCCTGACCGCAAAGGTTCCCGCCGATGGAACTCATCAAGCTGGCCCAATAGTAACTCGGTGAGTGTGCTGAACACATCCCCATGCACAAATCGAGGAGTCTCCCGATCGAACTGGATCACCTCACCGCGGCTCATCAGCTCTTGGAGTAAACGACGGAGTTGCTTTTCTGTGACATTGGCAAGTATGCTCAGCTTTCTTTCCCCGATACCTGAAAATCCTCCTTCTTTAAGGTAGAGTTCCGTCATTTCACCGGGTTCACCCTTTTGCAAGATGGCCAGAGACTCCAGGGTGTCAGCAACCATCCGTTTTCTTTTTTTCGGGGCTGGATGTAGTATCTGACCACCACCGATTGTGCGCATTGGCGAATAGCTTCGCAGAACAAAACGGTCACCATAGCGAACCACCACCGGCTTATCCATACGCACCTGGGCATAACCGCTAGCGCCGGGCTTGAGTTCATCAGTGTCCAAGAGTATCAGGGTGCCCAATTCCTCATTGGTGCCGGTGTGGAGACGGACCTTTGCCCGGTTTTTCAAAACCCGTGGCGCCGTCTCCAGATGTTGCAAGCGCACATCCACCATGAATGAGGCAATAAGGCTTTCCGGAGTCGCCAACACATTGCCCCGCTCAAGGGCTGCTTTCTCTAGGCCTTGAAGATTAATGGCCGTGCGCTGCCCACTGACGGCCTCGCTCACTTCACGATTATGGACTTGAATGCCACGCACCTTTGCTTTGAGCAGCTGAGGATAGACAAATAGGGTGTCCCCTGTCTTGATCTTCCCGGAAATTGCGGTCCCGGTAACCACCGTTCCGAACCCTTTCATGGTGAACACTCGATCTACAGCCAAACGAAAATCTCCACTGCTCGATCGGGCCTCCACCGAATCACAGAGACTCTGCAAATGGTTTCGCAACGAGTCTAAACCCTCGCCAGTCACTGCCGAAACCAAGACTATTGGCGCAGAGGCAAGAAACGTTCCCTGCAAAAAGTCTTGAATGTCTTCTCTCACCAGTTCCAACCAGTCCGCATCTTCTACCAGATCTGTCTTGGTAAGGATCACAATCCCCTGTCTGACCTTGAGAAGTTCACAGATTTCGAGGTGCTCTCGTGTCTGAGGCATCACTCCTTCATCAGCGGATACGACCAGCGCTACCAGATCAACCCCTGTTGCCCCTGCCACCATGTGCCGCACAAACTTCTCGTGTCCCGGCACATCAACGATCCCTAGCTCTTGTCCATTGGGAAGCTCGAGGTGAGCAAAACCAAGCTCAATGGTGATGCCTCGCTCCTTTTCCTCCTTGAGACGGTCGGTGTCAATGCCGGTGAGAGCCTTGATCAATGTGGTTTTTCCGTGATCTATATGTCCAGCCGTACCCAGGATGATTTGTTTCATGAATTCAGTCCCCCTGAGGACCTGTGTTGTGAAATGACTTCGTATGGTAAATGGTAAAAGGTAAATGCTTATCGAGAATCGAATGTCTTCAATTCGCGATCAAAGGAACTAGTAGCAAGTAGTTGAGGTACAGGGTACAAGGTACAGGGTATAAGGTACAATGCCTCAGGTCACACCGGTTTAGCACTCTTCCCTGTACCTTGTACCTTGCACCTTGTACCAGAATTCTCCTGGATTCCGACTCCTGGCTCCTGACTCCTTACTTTTCAATCCGCAATCCACACTATTCTGCCTCTATCTCTTTTATCATATACGTAAAAAGCCCGGTAGCCAGCAGATTGTCTGCTTCTGTACTAAGGTCAACTTGACAAACTGCAATCCTCCGCCCATGGTGCGCCACTCTGCCACACGCTATTACATCGTGTCCTCCAGCGGGTCGGAGAAAATTCAGCTTAAACTCTATGGTCGGAATAACTACCTTGAGTGGATCAGGTAGGACGGAATAGAGAGAAACACCGCCAGCCACATCAGCCAGCACCCCCAGGATACCCCCTTGTAACACCCCCATGGAATTTTTCAACTCCTGCCGATGAGGCAAGATGAGATGAGAACGCCCAGGGACCACCTCCACGAGTTTGATACCCACAAATGCGACGACAGGATTGTTGGAAAGCTTCTTTTTGATCCCAGTCTTTTGTAGCGTGGTTAGCTCCCCTTGCTTCTGGTTAAAACTGCCCTTCTCATTTGAGCGTGGCACTCTAGCCCCCACTGAGTTTACCGTCTAATGAGTTGCAATCATCTCGGCCTCAAGCACATAGTGTCAAGTGACAAGGTGCTAGCCTGGATATTTCATGAATCGCTGTCGCGAGAGCATGAAGATGGATGGGCCACCGGGCAACCGCAGGATGTTGGTCCCGAGGCATACCTAAACGGTACGTCGCAGGGGCCGACATCCGAGGACGCCAGGAAGGACGGCCATATCCGTGGTCGCAGCAGGCGATTCATGAAATATCCAGGCTAAACATCGAGCCTCCGCCCCATAGACGAAAAGGTGATGGTAATCACGACCTGGTTCTGTTCGTCCCGGCCCATCGTGATAACACCTCCATGTTTTTGAATTACCACTTTAGTCAACGGTAACTGCAAATCAGCCTCCCCGAGTTTATCGCTAACGAAGGGATAGAAGAAGTGCTCCATGTCGTCGTCCGCCACATGAAGCGCAGGATAAGAGAGTTGAATAACTGCTGCTCCATTGTATGTGGTTCTGAGCCGCAGGCAGGATTGCTCGGGCATATGACTGCAAGCGTTTTTGAGTATGGTTTCCAGGGCGTTACGCAAATGGCTGCGGTCGGCGCGAATAAAAGGAAGTTCCTCGTCCAGTTGCAGATCAAGCTTGATTTCTCGACTGCCAAGCTTATCCGTGGAACCGCTGATGGCCTCTTGCAGGATCTTATTCAAGTCAACGTCTGAGAACTCAAGAGTGATTGGGTGTATATAAGAGAGAATCATCTTGAGAATGTGCTCCAACCGGCCCATCTCTTTCACGATAATCTCAACCTTACTCCGGTGGGCATCTTTCTGATCCATCTCCTTGAGCAACCTTCTGGCAAAACCACCAGCCGAGGTGAGAGGGTTTCGGATCTCATGTGCCAGCCTGGCAGAGACATTGCTCAGCGTCTTGAGCTCTTCGGTTTGAATAATTTGTTCTTGTAGTCGCTTCCTCTCACTCACGTCTACCACGATACCCTCCACCGCCTGCACTCTGCCCTCCCCGTCAGTTAAGGGTATCGCATGGTTAAGCAGAAATACTTCCCGGCCGTCTCGGCGATGGCTTCGGTATTCGAGGAGAAACTCCTTGCCCTCTGCAAGACATGCCCTCAGTTCTTTAGCAACCGTCTGCTGATCCTCCGGATGGGCGATTCCGGTCCAAAATTGCCTATTTGCTATTACCTCTGCGGGCGTGTATCCAAGGATTTCCTCAACAACTCTATTAACATAAACGGTAGTTCCATCGGGTTCGATACGATAGACAACCAGAGGGGCATGTTCTACCAGAGTCTCATATTTCTCTTTCTCTTGCACGAGTTCTTGTGTTCTCGCCTCTACTCGCTCTTCCAAGGTGGTGCAGTATTCCTGAATTTCTTGCCTTGCCCTGTTGAGAGATGCGAGCATGTCATTGAGAGAACTGGCCAGGGTGCCAATCTCATCCCCTACCGGCACAGAAATTTCCATAACCCGTTCACCCGCAGCTATCTCTCGCGCCGCCGCAACGATGTCATGTACAGGGCGAAGAAAGACCGTCACCACCCAAACAATAACAATTGACGAGAGCAGCAAGGCTGCCACCATAACAGCAAACATCTCGATTCTGTTTTCGGCCAACTCGGCAAGAGTGGCAGACCGGTCAACGCTGATTTCCACTACCCCGATACTTTTCCCGAAAGAATCCTTCAATGGCCCCAGGAAAAGAGCCAGGCCAGTGGCAGTGGGCGGGCTAATCAATATTTCTGGGATCTGAGTTCGAAATACCTTGCCGCAGATCTCGTCACTCGATATTTGCAAGCTATCCGAGGAAGCCGCTAGGGTATAGAAACCATCGGTCCCGTGGATGGGAATGAGGAGAGCAAGATCCATGTCGTAGCGGCGCTTGAGAGAATCGAGAAAAGGACGCTCTACCGAGTACCCGATCTCAAAGGTACCAATAATCTCACTTTGATAAAGGACGGGCACCACTCCTCTAACCCCGAATCCGGTGGTACCTCGTTCCAATCCTGCAACCCCTTCGCCTGTCTCCTCGACCTTAGTAATTGTCTGACGAAAGGAGGCCATGGCTTCGCCGGATTGATAGATCCGATGAAGTCGCAGAAAGGACGTGGCTGGTTTCGTGTGGAAGTGAAATTGTTTTACGGCAAACTTGTCGTTTAGAACCTCGTAAGCCGGAAGCAATAAATCAATGAGTGCTCGTTTATCTTTGCGAGCAAATGCCTCTTGCACCATCGGCGACCTGGCGACCTGGTAGGCCAGGCTCAATGCCGAGTGTGCACGATCCTCCACCTGGTCCGAGAAAGCTTGATAGTAGTCAGATAGTTTTTTCTTTTCTTGGTTCTCGATTATTTTTCTCTGGGCGGTGAGGCCTAAGAGGATAAGGGCAGTAGTCCCTATGAAGGAGAGTAACAAAAAGGGAATGAGAAGCTTCCATTTCAGGCTGATGTCATGAATTCTTCGCAGTTGCACTCCCGTGTCTCCTGACGCTTGTTGTGCAGTTCTGCTAGCACTGGCCCGGATATTTCATGAATTGCTGTCGCGAGACCACGAAGATGGACGGGCAACCTGGCAACCGCAGGGTGCTGGTCCCGAGGCGTACCTGAACGGTACGTCGCAGGGGCCGACACCCGAGGACGCCAGGAAGGACGGACATATCCGTGGTCGTAGCAAGTCATTCATGAAATATCCGGGCTAGAGCTCAGCGGCAATTATTTCTCTTATCATCTCGCCTGTCTCTTGGGCTGAAAGCTGGGCATATCGTTCGTAGTCCACAGATTCGAGCACCTTTATGCTCATCTTCTGGTGACCGTGAAAATTCATGCTGTGCTTGGGCAAAGCGCCCTTTGTGCCCCTGATAACGACGGGAAGAATGGGAATCTTCATCTTTTTTGCCAAGATGAAGGCTCCTGACTTGAACGGTTTCAAACTTCCGGTCTCTGACCTCGTCCCTTCTGGAAAGACAAAAAGAGAGTTGCCTCCGGCAAGTGCCTTTTCACAATCCTTAAACATTTTGGCAATGCCCCTTTTGTCTCCCCTCTTGAGCTTAATGTATCGGTTCAGATACATGTTCCAGCCGATAAAGGGAATCCTAAACACCTCTGCCTTTGACACCCACTTGAATGGGAAAAAGAGGTTGAAGGCCATCAGGATATCCAGTTGGGATTGGTGGTTGGAGACAATGACATAGTTATCCCGCATCCGTATGGTGCTTCTTCCTTCAACACGAACCGACCAGGCTGGCATGGCCCATAGGTAAACCGAGGCCCAGAATGAGGAAAACAGGTGGAGCAGCACCAAGCGCTTATCAAACAACACAGTAAGCACCCATATGACAAGAGCAACGCAAAAGAATAACGCGGAGGTTGCAGCGACAAAGGCGATAAAAAAGAGGGCAATGAGTCGATTTAGCATTTAGAATTACGAATTCAATGAGTTAGGCACTATCAATCTTTCATGGACTGGCAGTCCAAATACTAGCACACTGGGCATGGGTCGGGTAGATCAAAAAGAGTGGGCAATGGTAGATTGTCATCACTGAGGTAAAGTCGGACTATTTTGACAGGAACGCCTCGTTCTTACCGCTTACTTTTTCGTGCAGCCGAGCGTAGAGATTGGATTCACCTCGTTTATCCTTGTCTTCCGGAGACTGCACGGAGAGCGTCGATAAATCTCGGGCTAACCTGGAGACCGAAACTTTGTACCGTGTGGACATCGCCCCAGGCTTTTTCATATTCTCCCTTCGAGTAATATGCTACCGCCCGATTGAAGTAGGCGTCTGCAAATTTGGGATGAATCTCTATGGCCTTACCGTAATCGGAGATCGCCTGGTCATACTGGCCCTTTTTGTAATAGGCAAACCCCCGGTCTTTGTAAGCTTTGGCAAACTGAGGGCTGATCTCTATGGCCTTGCTAAAATCAGAGATAGCCTGGTCGTATTGGCCTCCACTTTGAGCATAGGCAACCCCCCGACTAGTGTAAGCACTGGCGAACGCAGGATTGAGTGATACGGCTTTGTTGTACTCAGAAATAGCCTGGTCATATTGGCCTTTGATGGCGAAAGAGATACCCCTGAAATAATGAACAGCTGTCTGACTTTCTATCTTTTGGTCAAATACATCTTTTATGATTTTCGAGGCTCTTTGTGCAGGTCCAAATGACGGCTCAATCCTCAAGGCTTCTGCGAATTTCTCGTTGGCCTCTTTGAATTTACCTTGAGCAGCATAGTCTACACCTTTCGCGGTATTTTGCCCTGCAACATTTTGAGCATAGCAGAGACCAATCGACAAAAATACTAGCATGAGAACCGACAGTCCTATTCTTGTTATGACTTTCATGAGAGCAATTTCTTCCTTTCGCTTGCCAAATAACTGCAATGATCACCTCTCTTGTGTTCTTCCAGGCCCGTGCAAGAAGAGGGCCAAAAGTGCGTCCCGGCGTAGTCGCTCTGCCAGGTTAGAGAAGAGCCTGAGCGGTAAAGAAATGTTCTATAAAATATTCGTGGATACGTGGATCACTCGTTAACTCAGGATGGAATGTCAGGGCAAGAACATTCCTTTCCTGCACCATTATTGGGTTTCCGTTTAACTCCATCAAAACTACAACCTGTGAACCGACATTTCTGATCTCAGGGGCTCTAATGAACACCGCCTTGAACCTTTCAGATCCTTTCAAAAATGGCACATCCACATGGGTTACAAACGAGTCGATTTGTCTGCCATAAGCATTTCGAGTAACCGAAATGTCAATGAGTTGCAAAGGCTCTATCCGTTGATCGTCAACCCGAGAGGCAACCATAATCGCCCCAGCACATGTCCCCATGATTGGATGTTTTTCAGTAAACTCACGAATTGGATCATACATGTTACATTTCTGAATTAATTTTGTTAGGGTTGTCGATTCACCGCCAGGAATGATCAAACCCTCACAGCCGGGTAAATCTTTGGGCTTTTTCACCAAAACAGTTTCAATTCTCAGCAACCGCAGCATCGCCTGATGCTTTGCGAAATCTCCTTGCAGTGCGAGGACACCTATTCTCTGAGGCATTATTTACCAACCCCGGTGCTGTAATTGCTGCTCTTCAGGCAAATCTTTCATCTCAATGCCTTTCATGGCTTCACCCAAACCGGTGGATACCTCGAGCAGCACCTGCGGATCATTGAAGTGAGTCACCGCCTGAACAATTGCGCGTGCCCGGGCTTTCGGATCATTCGATTTAAAAATGCCCGAACCGACGAATACCGATTCAGCACCCAACTGCATCATTAAGGCAGCGTCCGCAGGTGTCGCAACACCGCCTGCAGCAAAATTAGGAACCGACAATTTGCCGAGTTCCGCTGTTTTCTTGACCAGTTCGTAGGGGGCTCCCATTGTTTTTGAGACTGCCATCAACTCATCATCGCGCAGTGCTGTCAATCTTTGGATTTCGCCCATTACTGTTCGCAGATGACGCACGGCTTCAACAATATTGCCTGACCCTGCTTCACCTTTTGTGCGAATCAACGCAGCCCCTTCACCAATTCTTCGTAATGCTTCCGCTAAATCCCGACAACCACAGACAAACGGAATTTTAAATTGAAGTTTATCGATATGGTTGACCTCATCCGCAGGGGTCAATACCTCACTTTCATCAATAAAATCCACTTTCATCTCCTCCAGAATTTGCGCTTCAACAAAATGGCCAATACGACATTTGGCCATCACAGGGATCGAAACAGCTTCCTGTATCTCCTGGATCAAGGCCGGATCTGACATGCGGGAAACCCCTCCGGCCTTGCGAATATCTGCTGGGATACGTTCCAATGCCATAACCGCAACTGCACCAGCTTCCTCTGCTATCTGAGCATGCTCAGCATTGACAACATCCATAATGACGCCGCCCTTTAACATCTCGGAAAGTCCAAGCTTAATTTCAAACGTTCCTTTTTCCATGTGTCTCTTCTTCCTTTCTTGACTTTGATATGCTTTTTGCAGTCGAATATGAGCTATTGTTTTGTTGTCAAGTGAGCGGCCAACGGTTTCCTTTACCCTAATGTTGCATACCTATTACGAGGAAAAACGCGCTAGAGTGCTTCAGATGTGGCTGCGCACAGGTTCGGACAGTTCGAGGCGTACTTGACCGTACGTGACGTACTGTCCGAGGTGAGCACGGCCGCAGATGGCGGGCTATAGCGCGAGCACAGCGGTTTTTACCGATGTAGGTATACAACATTAGGGTATACTCACCACATGTTGAACTCATAAGTATGTTTGAACGGTTCAACATATCCCAATGATAAAAGAGTGTTGTAGAAAAGTTCAACATTTTCCATCATTATCGGTCCTCTGTGAAAAAAAATCAACGGAGCACGTTGGTCGTATCAGGTAATGCGTGAAACATCCGGGCCAGTAAAAAAGGCGCCCAGATCCCTCCGGGCGCCCTATTTGCTTGGTGCCGGAGGCGAGAGTCGAACTCGCACGGGAATAAATCCCACTGGATTTTGAGTCCAGCGCGTCTACCAGTTTCACCACTCCGGCATTTAAACGAGACGATTATAGCGACGCATGGTTTGCGGTGTCAATGTTATTTAGCATAGAGCAAAGAGCATAGAGCATGAGGTTAAAAACTGAAGCTAACAGTATTTTTCTCTATGCCCTATGCCTTCCCAATCCGCAATCCGAAATATGGTTTGCGCCTACAGTTCTCCTTTTTCAATCATTTCTATGATCAAGTTGGTTCGGTCGAAATCCGTTTGGTGAGAATCCGTCTCGTTCCAGAGAAAATTGAGTTCAAGGACCCAATAGCGGCTACCGTCGAAAACCATATCTACCGCCACGTCGGATAGGTTAGCACCCCTGGCAATGAACCTCGCCAATTCAACCCCTTCAGGATTCACATCATCCGTTTTCCACGTCCGCTTGCGGCTCAAACTCTCCGTAGAATCGCCCCTGAGAACATTGCGCTGATATCCGAACAATGCGTGGCAGTTGAGAACAATCACCCTCAACTCCTTTTCTGGGGCTACATACTCCTGGATAAGAGCTGGATTGAAATGCTGGTTGTACCAGTCTAATTGTTTCCGGTTGTTAATCAGAAAAGTCTGCTTCCCATCGGCTGTGTCTCGGGCCTTTTTCGCCACCAATGGAAAAACAAATTCTTTGAGAATTTCTCTTTTCTGCTTGTGTCCATAATAGACACGCGTGCGGGGATGAGGAACATTCAGCAAGCGCAGCAAGGCGGTGTGTTTCAGCCTGTTCCCGCGCAATCTATAACAATTGACACTGGGGAAGGTCTCCTTGCCCAGGGTGGCAAAAAAATCCACATATCTGTCTGTTGGGTAGAAAATCATGTGGGCAGTTCGCAACAACCTGCGCTCCTGTTCCGTGTAGTCGGCCATTTGTGGCCTCAGGCCCAGGGTAATTATCCGGGAACATGTTTTTAGCTGTTCACCTATGGCAACTCGTTGCCGCTTCACAGCTGCTCCTAGCTCTTGGCCACAAGTATCATTTCACATCTGGCATCTCACGTTTCTCATTGCATAGCAATGGATAACACTAATTGAGATATCTGGAAATAATAAATGTGAAATGCGGAATGTCGAGATC
The DNA here is from genome assembly GCA_022340745.1 of Deltaproteobacteria bacterium. GTDB lineage: Bacteria > Desulfobacterota > Syntrophobacteria > BM002 > BM002 > BM002. The sequence continues at coordinate 713 of JAJDNL010000098.1, read as the reverse complement.
TACTTCGGGGGAGTGAGCTTTGGTAACCGCAGTCCATAAGCATAGCTGCGCATGCGGAAGAAATTATCAAGGATGCTAATCTTGCTGTCTACGTAATCGTAAACTTTCATCGGCGGCTGGCCATTATCACGCCTCAACACATTTTGGAACCATCGAATTATCTTGCCGCGGAAATTGAGTGGAGTGGTGAGAAATATGGCTTCAAACCTGATTTCAGGGACTAGTTTTTGATAAAATTGGCGGTTGATCAAAACAACCCGAATTTTCTTGCTTTTCAGCTGCTTCGAAAAAGCCTTCTCTCCCTTCGCCACAAGATCAGGGTCAAGCGAAATGCTTGAAATCTTCTTATTGTCCAACATATCCCTCAAAGCGTTATCTTGCTATTCATCTTCTGTCAGCACCAGCACCGGACCACCATTGGACTGACTGAGCTCACTGGCGACGTCATCCACAATGAGTTGATTACGCGCTGGATCCTTGCCTAAGGCCGCCATCATTGAGGAATAATCATCATCGCTCTCATAAGGATAGTGAAAGTCCGTCTCCCGAACCACTACGTCGACCCGGAAAATGGCCCTAATTTCCGTGGCTTTACGAGAGTCAATTTGATGAAGTATATCACCCACATAGTAGTAGATCAGCCGAGAAAGCCGGTCTCGCCGTTGGTTGCTGGACGATAGACCCAAAAGATAACGACAGTCAAAGTTGCTAAC
>JAJDNL010000078.1 GCA_022340745.1 Deltaproteobacteria bacterium | reverse complement strand
TTGTTTCTTGGAACGGGAAGAATCCAGATATTTATCGGCAAAAGTTGAAATCTCTTCTCTTTCCCTTTTGGCAATCATCTCTGCAGGCTTGACCTCAATACCCTCGGGAACGGTGGACCGCTTCAGGTTGAAGGTTTTGTTCACCTCTTTCAGCTGCTCAACCACCGAACGAGATCCTGGGGGGACCTTCTCATCACTTTCAACCAGCGGAGTGTTGAAGGAGCCGTCAGGATTGTTTTGCAGGTAGCCGAGAATATAGCGATCTTTGGGAGGCTGAGACAGGGGAGATCGAGTCAATCTTCCTGAACCAGGGACTTGAGCCGGAGCAAGGTAATTGTATTTATACTGATCTATGGGCCGGTCCTCCTCCTTGATTACCAGAGAGGCGAGTTCCTCTTCCATGTGATCGAAAATGGTCACAGCAAAATAACGCAGCTGAGCCACTTCCTCCTGCTCCAGGCTTCGGTAGGTGCGAAAGACGAAATAGGCCAGTGGAATTGACAACGCCAGACAAAAGATGAGGATGAGTATTTTCAGCCTTTTCACTCTTCCAACTCCAGGCGATATCCTTCACCCCTGACGGTTATTATGAAAGGAGTGTCTCCAATCAGGGAGGTGATCTTCTTCCTGAGTTTGAGGATGTGGATATCAACGGTTCGGGTCTCAATATCTGTGTCTGCATAATTCCATACCTCGCCGAGGAGCTCCTTTTTGGAAACTATCTGGTCCTTGTGGCGATGAAGGTAAAGAATGATGTCCATCTCTCGCCTGGTGAGCTCCACGGTGCGGTCACTATGCGAAGCCATGAGTGTCTTGGCGTCGAAGAAAATGGAGTGTGAGTGTATTTGTTCGTCTCCCAAGTTTTTCCCGGCCCTCCGTAATACCGCTTCAACTCTGACCATCAATTCTCTCAGTGAGAATGGCTTGCTGACGTAGTCGTCCGCTCCGGCCTTGAAACCAGTCACGATATCATTTTCAGAGCCTTTGGCCGTGAGCATGACTACTGCCTGTGTGGGCTTTGTTTTCCGGATTTCTCGGCAAATGGCAAAACCATCGGTGGTGGGAAGCATCACATCCAGGATGACCAGGTCGTATCTTCCTTCCAAAGCTTCCTGAAGTCCTTCGCCTCCATCTTCCACACCTGTGGCCTCGTAACCGTTGAACACGAAAACGTCAAGTAAGCCTTGCAGAATGGCTACATCGTCTTCAACCACAAGTATGTTTGCCCTGGGTCTCTTCATTTAATTCTGTTTCCCTCATCCACTGGTAAGCGGTAAGCAGTGAGCAGTAAGCGGTAAACAGCAATCTAAGATTTTCCTCTATCTCTTACAACCAATCACAGCGCAGCGAAGGCGAAGATATGACACCAAACACCCTGTACCTTGTGCCCTGCGCCTTGCGCCTCTCCCCAATCCCACATCGCACATCTCATATCCGCACTCAACCCTATGCCCCATGCCCCATGCTCTATGCCCTATGCTCATTGAATACAAGAACTGTTCCAGATTGCAAGTAAAACTTATGTAAAAAAAACCTAGTGATTATTTGCACTTCTTTGAATTGTGTTTCAATTTCTTTTCGCTACCATGGGAATAAAGCAAGGATGTAAACCATGACCGAAACAGAAGGGAGTAAAACCATGAAGAAAACCATGAAGAAAACCAGACTGAAACCGTTACTACTCGTAGGATGTTTGTTGACCATCACCTGCGCCGCGATTGTCTATGCCAGCAAAAGTGATCCTTTCGGGCTATGGTCGCCACCCGTTATTTCCGGGAAGAACGGCGTGGTTACACTTTCCGGCAATCTCACTCAGGACAAGGTTCTTTTTGGATCCGATGGTATGGCGGCCCTGGCGCTCACCCTGAGCGCTGACGAAGTGCTTGACCTGGATCGAGGAGATGCGAACCATGTTGATATGGTGATCGTTTTGGATCGCAGTGGTTCCATGAACGGAAAGAAGATCGATGATGCCAAACGGGCGGCTCTGAGTCTTCTCTCCAGTTTATCAGCAGCTGACCGGTTCGGGCTGGTAACCTACTCTGATGGTGTCCAGAGATGCTCGGGCCTGGTCAAAATTACACCTGCCAACCGCAGGCGACTGGAGACAATTATAAGGAATATATCCTCAGGCGGAGGAACCAATCTTGGCTCTGGCCTCCAGGAAGGAATCGACGTTCTGCTCTCATCACGAATCAATGGCAACACTCGCAAGGTTATTCTCATTTCCGATGGGCTGGCGAACAGGGGAATAACCGACCCGACTTCACTGGGAAATATGGCCGCCATCTCTTTGGAGAAGGCGTTTGCTGTAAGCACGGTAGGGGTAGGCTCCGATTTCAATGAGCACTTGATGACTTGGATCGCCGACCGCGGTGCCGGCACCTATTACTATTTGGAAAATCCAAACCTTTTTGCTGAGGTGTTTCAAAAGGAGTTCAACAACACCAGAGCAGCAGTGGCAACCTCGGTGGAGGTGCGCATACCGCTGACCAATGGCCTCTCAGTTGTAAATGGGTCAGGCTATCCTATCCAGGTAAAAGACAATCAGGCAATCGTTCATCCGGGCACCTTACTCTCCGGTCAGAGCAAGAAAATCTTTCTCACTCTGAGGGTACCTACCCACAGTGAGCAGACATTTGCAATCAAGGGAATCAAGGCCCACTATCGGTACAAGGACAGCTCCTACACGGTGAACCTGGATGACGCCTTTCAGATCGCCTGCGTCAAGGACCGCCGGGAAGTCTTCAGCTCTATTGACAAGAGCGAGTGGGAGGAAAAGGTAGTACAAGAAGACATCAACAGGCTCAGAGAGGAAGTCGCCAGCGATATCAAGAAGGGGAGCAAGCAAGAAGCCCTGAGACGCATCGACGAATACTACCGAGCACAGCGCTCTGTGAATGCTGTGGTTGCTTCTCCTAAAGTGGCGACCAGTCTGGATAAAGACCTCGGGGGGCTCCGGGATATGGTGGAGGAAACCTTCCAAGGGGCGCCGCAGGAGGTGCAGGTCAAACAAAAGAAAAACTCCAAGGCCCTTCAGTACGAAGGTTACAGTGGAAGACGCAACAACAAGTAAGCGATCAGCTTTCAGCGGTCAGCTTGCAGCGTGAAGGGCTCTGGCTGATCGCTGAAGGCTTTAATAAGGAGAAGAACAATGGGAATCATGACGAGATTCATGAGGCTGTGTAAGGCGGATATCCACGGTGTTATGGACCAATTGGAAGACAAGGACCTCCTTCTCAAGCAATACATGCGGGATATGGAGGAAGAGTTGGGCCGGAAGGAGGCGACCCTGAGGCAGATGGTGGTGTCCAGGGACAAGTCACAGCAGGACTCTGAGAGGTACGCAGAGGAGTGCGAAAAGTTGGACCAGGATATCGAGGCAGCAATTGAGAAGGACAAAGATGATATAGCTCGCTTGTTGATCAAGAAAATGAAGCCGTTAGCTTATCACCGCGAGGAGCTCAGTCGTCACATTCAAAACCTCGGCCGGGAGATTAGGGAATTTAACCAACAGCTGGAGGAGCAAAGGCTTCAGTATGAACAACTTCAGCTCAGGGCTAAAGAGTATTCCCATCAGGCGGAGCGAGAGCTGTGGGAAAAAACCATATCAGCCACCGTACCGGCCACTGCGTCTAGAGAACCGACTGAGGAGGAGGTAGAACTCGAGTTGCTCAAACGTAAGGAAGCTGCCAAAGGAGGTGCTGAGAAATGATAATCACCAAACGACCGATGCTCACAACCATTTTGTACGGGCTTTTGTGTGGGATATCCTTTGTCCCCACAGTCATGGTAATGAGCTCCTTTCTTTATTGGTCCACCGCTTTTAGGTTGGCTATCTGGCTGTCTCTCGCCGGATACCTGGTTATCCTGACCAAGTGGGGCAGGGCAAGCTTGCTCTCTATTGTCTTCCCGCTTCTTCTGCTTCTTCTTCTGGTGTTCTGGGGAGATACCAATGCCGCCTTTCTATTCCTGACACTGGGAGTGCTCAGTTGGGTGCGGAGCGGCATCTGCTTCCAAGGAGGGTTGCTCAAGACACTTGGCGCCGAGTTTACACTTTGCCTCGGTGGTGGGGCCCTGGTAGCATTCTTCACCCCTCACTCCGCAGTGACCTGGGGTTTGGCGGTGTGGATGTTCTTTCTGGTCCAATCTCTCTATTTTGTTTTTTGCAGGGATCTTGGTGGGGCGGTAGAACAAAAGGTGAAACTGGATCCTTTCGAATCGGCCAGAAGTCAGGCAGAAAGAATTTTGTCCACCGGATCTCAGTAAAGGGCTAGATTTGCCGCAGATCCATGCAGAAGACCACGGAGTTTGGAGAACTGCAGTTCATTATGAAGGTGAATAGGTAGCCGATGTGGGATGTGGGATGTGCGATAGAGAACTTTCTTGGCATCTCACATCTCATATCTCACATCTGGCAAGCTTTGGTGTCCTCATGTTTATCCATTGTCCGTGTGGGTCTGTGGCTAATTTGAAAAAATCATTTAAAAAACAGCAGGATTGTTGCGGCGGCGCCGCCGAAAAGCATGAGGTAAGCCGTGAGGGTCTTGATGATATAAACGTAGCACTCCCTTGACTTCTGGTCGGTTCGGAGTGTTTTTAATTCGATGTAGGGCACTGGCGAGCGCCTGTACCAGCCCTTTATTTCCACCTCAGCGTCCTGTAATTCCTCGGCGCGCATCAAACCGAAAAAGAACTCCCAGATACGGAGAGGTTGTCTGTAATCTAGAAATATAATCCCGGTCTCATCTTGCAGCACGAAGTCCTCGGACCAGATAAGGCCGGCAACTCCTTTCCCAACCACTTTTCCTTTTAGTTTGCAAGGAATTCCACGCACCCCTGACACTTTCACCTTCTTCAACAGGCTCGATACCGACATCTCAGGAAAGACGTCTGATGGATAAGAAAAGCCAAGTTTGAAGAGCATCAAAAAGCCTGTTACCGCAAAGGCCACCCCGTACAGCCAATCAATGTGAGCGAAAATTGCAGCCCCTATCAACCCGGCACCGGCCACGAAGGGCAGGAACATGATTATGATGTCCACCAAAAATTCATCCCAGTAGCTTTCCGGCCTGCGAAGAGAGAATCGGATAAAAGGTTCTTGTCCCATCGCCTGGGCCTGGTTGCCAAGGTGATTCATTCTGTTTGCCACCAGCGGGTGGGTGGAATGAAGTTCAAAATATTTGGCCCAGGGGTTCCATAAATCCCACTTCATGGCCCCCAATATGTTTGATCGTCGGCCCAGGTCTGTTACCGTGGTTGAAGAGCTCTCTGCAGCATATGCTGAGAGGGCGAAAGAACGTGCTGCGCCCGAGTCGAATATGCCCATGGCACCCACCGCATCCAGCGTGGATGAACGTTGTGATGCTTTTTCTTCTTTTCCACCTTCCTGACCAGCCAGGCCGTAAGCAATTTTGACCAGTGCTGAGGCGAGGCTGTTGGGCGACTTTGTTACCTCCCCGGCAAATCTATCGGCATAGTACTCGCGAGTGCGGGAAAACCAGAGAACTATATATTCACAGACGATGTAAAGAACGTAGCTGACAATAGCAACAAGAGCGACGTATCCTGAACCCTTGTTATTGTTGCTCGATCCAGACTTAACCTGAATGAGTGTGCGGTATATGTAATAGAGGATGAGGGGCACCAGCTGGACCACAGTCATGAGAAACATGTCCCAATTCTTCGCATGGCCGATTTCGTGGGCAACAACACCTTCCACTTCCGATTCATTGAGGAGATCAAGGAGCCCCCTGGTAATCACGATGCGGGCATTGTTAGGGGTATGACCGTAGGTAAAAGCATTGGGCCCGCCGTCGTCGATAATACCAAACCTGGGGGTCTTCATACCCTTCGCACTGCAGGTCCCACGTACAAATCTCTCCAGATGTGGTGAGAGCTGGTAGAGTGGTACCCAATCCATTTTGTAAAACCAGTTCAGTGACAAGTCCATCAACCATGGTCCCAGGAGGAACTGGAGAACAGCAATAGACACCCCTATTATCAGGGCCCAGGAAGGAGATAGCTTGGCAAGCTCGACACAGAGGATGAGAACTAGGGTAAGGAGTCCATAGAGGGAAATAATCGTCATGGTGGCGCGAAGCCCTAAATTGGGCAGAGAAGCAAGGGAGACCGGTTTTCTTGACTGTATCGATTCTTCAGTGTCAAAGCCCCTTTCAACATCCTCCCCCATCACCGGCTCTATTGTAATGGCAAGTTTCTTCGGATCCACGGTGAGCATCTTTTTAAGCTCGCCCTTGTCGAACCACATCCCCCCATTCGTCGGGCAGTAGTCGATGATCAAGGCGCCATCAAGCAGCGGAAATTCTACAAGGGTTTCGCCGGTCTTGGGGCATTGGCGGGAGGTTGGCCGGGCTTGCTGCAAACCGCTTTTGAGAGCATTTGCCAACTCTTTCCGTCGTTTGCTGAAATGAAAAATCTCTCCTTTATCCAACCAAATGCCGCCGCAGCTGTCGCAGTGGTCGACCTCCACTCCCTTTTTGGTCAGAACGGGTCTCAGCTCACTTGCCTTGCAGGTTGGGCAATTCATTGTGATCCTTTCATTCAACCTAGCCCGGATATTTTATGAGCATCAGGTTATTTGCACATCACATGCCAAGGGAAGTATTGAAGATTGTAGATTGCAGATTTAAGATTGATTGACGCAGAGCGCAAAGCGCAGAGCGAAAAACCATGGGGTGGAGGGCTTATCTTTTACGAGCCCAAAGAGCACAAGTTTGCTTTCACAACAGAATTGTTGTATGGTTCCGCCTTGAACCATTAACCGACTTGAGAATACTGGTCATGGAGCAAGATCAAAGACCCGCCGAACATACCTTCAGCCGAGACTTTCTCACAGGATGCCTTGCCCTTGTCTTGATCGGCATAATCCTATTCATTCTAATACCCTTGCTAATATTCGTTTTGAAATTGAGTGTGCTCGTTGTCCTACCTATAGGGTTTCTTGCTGTACTGGTAATATTCACCGCATTTTTTGGCCGAATCATTAATGTCGTGCGTAAGAAATGGTGATCTTGGTAGGTACTCGGTAATGGTTGATGGGGTATGGGGATAGGTACAGTAACGCTCTGCGCCATGCGCTTAGCGAAAATAAGTGACCCCAAGTAGTCTTCATTTTCCGACTCTCTCTTTGCGTCTTCCTGTTTCCCTACGCTGGCATTGACCAAGCCAGGTTCAGAGGGTTGCCGCCTGCGCGACTCTCAGCCTCCGGGTTGCTCTTTAACTTCCCTTTGGCACCCCTAACAGTTTACGCTCCGAAAGAATCCTCCATGAAACTTCTTGGGGTCACTTTCAGTCTATTCGACCCCATGCTTGCCGGTCAAGATGATTAGTTTCACAAGTTCATTTTTTTTCTAAATAACTGACATCCCGTACTATACTAGTCATAAAAATTCACCGAGGGGGATTTAAGCCCGATCGCATAGCGCATAGCGCAAAGCGTAAAGTAAACAGTAAAAGCTGAACGGTAAACCGATCATATGCTGACTCTGCGACTGTTTACCGTTTACCATTTAGTCCTTAGCCTTTCCGATATTTTCATGCTTGACCCCGAACCGATTAATTGGTGTATAATACCGAACTTTCCAATTGCTGCCTGATGGCGGCGCCAAAGAGCCAAGGCTGAGAAGAGCCACATTCCTAAACCACCTTTCGATTAGGATGACTATGAACAGAAGGGACTTTCTGAGGGCTACGCTCGGGGTTGCCATAGTGGGTGGTTGTGCTCCTGAGGTGCTGGCGCAAGTCGCGAGAATTCCTCCTGCCAGCAAGCCAGGAAATTACGACCACTTCATCAGAGACTACCTCTATAAGATTCGGAATTTCGACGCCCATCACCAGGAGGATGTCTGCCTTGACCAGGCACAATTTCGCCTGTTGAAATCATGTGTGGCCCGATTCGAGCGCCTCCAGCGAACAGTAGGCCACGGTAATTTCTACCTGTTAAGCTTCGACGAGGCCATAAAGATATCCAGTAATTATCCCAGGGTCGGCCGTTTTACCAAGGAGGAGCTCGTCTTTCTAGAAATGATATTCTATTCTGATGCGGCCCACTACGGCTTTTTGGGTGAAAAGCCCCTGCAAAATCTCACCGCTCGCATTCAAAGACGCAAGGTGGTCAAGGTTCCATACACCGGCAACTATCTCTACAAAGGGCTGCCACTAGAGACCTACAAGAAGGTCAGACGTGACCTGGGTAGGGAGGTTATCCTGACCTCCGGCATTCGCAGCGTGATCAAACAGTTCTTGCTCTTTTTGAACAAGGCGTATAAGCACGATGGAAACCTCTCCCTGGCCTCTCGCTCCCTTGCCCCGCCGGGCTATTCTTATCACGGCATCGGCGATTTTGACGTGGGGCAGGTTGGTTTGGGGGCCGACAACTTTACCCAACGCTTTACCACTACCAGAGTATACAGAAAGCTCACGGACCTCGGATATATCAAGATTCGCTACGTCAAGGACAATATGTTGGGGGTTCGTTTCGAGCCCTGGCACGTCAAGGTGAGTCCGAAGGCATGAAAAAGTTTTTTACCATACTCTTGGGTTGCCTGTTTTTTTCCGCCGGACCGGCATTTGCTCACAGGCCCATTGATTTCAGCCTTCACAAGCTTGCAGGGGACCGGCAGGGTAATACACTATTGGTGATCGGCGGCATCCAGGGTGATGAGCCTGGAGGTTTCAATGCCGCCTCGCTTCTTGTTACCCATTACAGGATCAAGAAAGGCAACGTCTGGGTGGTACCCAACTTGAATTTCATCAGCATCATCAAACGCAGCCGGGGGGTGTACGGTGACCTCAATCGGAAGTTTGCTACCATTGGTAACAACGACCCGGAGTTCAACACCATCTCCAGAATCAAGGCGATCTTGCTCGATGACCAGGTGGACCTGGTCCTGAACCTCCACGATGGCAGTGGATTCTACCGACCAACCTACGTAGACCGGACACATAGCCCCCGCCGCTGGGGTCAGAGCATAATCATCGACCAGAGGCACATTTCCGTCAGCCGTTTCGGTAACCTGGGTGAGATCGCTAGCCAGATTGTGGCAGAAGTCAACCACTACCTTTTTGCAGAAGAGCACGCCTACCATGTAAAGAACACCAGGACCGGGGAGGGTGATACCGAGATGGAAAGGACGCTCACCTATTACGCCATCCGCAACCGCAAACCGGCCTTTGGTGTGGAGGTGAGTAAGAGTTTTCCGACCCACAAGCGAGCTTACTACCACCTTCAGGTACTGGAAGCCTACATGGATCTCTTGGGGATCGAGTATGAACGGGCTTTCAACCTTTCCGCCCGCGGTGTAAGGGGTGCCATTGACAGTGGCGCAAAGCTGGCTTTCTACGACAACAAGATTTTTCTAGACATGACCAATGCCAGAAAACGACTTGGCTACATCCCTCTGAAAAAAGCTGCGAAGGTTGTTTTTAGACCAGGCAGCCCACTCGTCGCCCTGGTGGAATCGGGCCAGAGCTACAGAGTGTTTCACGGTAACCGTCGGGTTACCCGCCTTGTTCCCCAGTACTTCGAATACGACTCCAGTATCGAAGCCATCACCATAGAGGTTGACGGCGACCAGAGAAAGGTGGATTTCGGCAACATGGTGGAAGTTGCGCAGTCCTTTCTTGTCGTGCCGCAAAAAGGCTATCGGGTCAACGTTATCGGCTTCAAGAAACCAGGTACTGGCAACGAGTCTGGAATAACCATCCACAAAGACGACATCACGAAACGATTCTCGGTAGATAAAGGAGGCCGGCTTTACCGGGTCGAGGTCTACCGGGAAAAGAAATTCTCCGGGATGGTTCTGGTGAGCTTCTCAGACAAGCGAGAAGATCTGATAGCATCCGACTCCTCCACGGTATCCCTGTTGAACGTTTCAGATTTGGGAAACGGTCCCCTCGAAGAAGACTCCTCCGTCAATTTAGAAGACAATTCCTATCTTGGTCGCTAACAGGTGTAAGCTGTCGTATTCATATATCTAGTAAAGAATCCGGGCTCAAAAGAACCCGGATTTAGACCATTAGCATAGCGCAAAGCGCAAAGCGAAAAATTATAAATGTCACGAATCCCTTGATTTTTACGCCATGCTCTATGCGCTGTGCTCTTTGCGAATTGATACTGGCGAAAAATACCCATGAGACGTGTAGCTAGAACCTTACAGGTGGTCTTATACTCGTGCGGACCGCTTTTTATCGCCTTGGCCTGTGCCTTGACCGTTCCTCTGTTTGTGGTTCTTGTGTACGGTGAATTTAACCGGGGACCGGAGACACTGGAGGCGTTCCTGCTGCCTGCAGCGCTCTCACTTTTTTTGGGTATTTTTCTACACAGAGTGTTGCGGGCCCAGGCCCTAAATAGGCTTCAATCTGCCTTGATTTGCAGTGTGGGCTGGCTCGGATTTTCCGCGATCGGGGCTTTGCCCTTTATGATCGGCATCGACAGCACTTACCTGGACGGATTTTTCGAGGCCATGAGTGGCTTCACCACCACGGGCATCACCATGTTCACCGGCCTAGACCAAATGCCCAGAAGCATCCTTTTTTGGCGTGCTCTGACACAATGGGTCGGAGGCCTGGGGATACTCACCATGTTCATGCTCGTTGTCTTTCGCGGTGGAAGCCCGCACAAGCTTTTTGGTGCTGAGGGGCATAAGATCAATGTGGACCGTCCGGTTCCCGGTCTGGCAAATACCATAAAAGTGCTGTTCAGCATATACGCCGGATTCACCTGCTTCATTGCTCTTGCACTATTTGCTCTGGGAATGCCTTTATTTGACAGCATTTGTCACAGTTTGACCACCCTGTCAACAGGAGGGTTCTCCCCGCATGACGCCAGCATAGAATACTACCGGTTGGCAGGGTATCCAAATTATGTCTGGTTTGACTACGTCATAATCCTGGGAATGTTGATGGGCGGCACCAGTTTTGTGATCCATTATCGGGTGCTGAAGGGGAGTTGGAAAGCCTGGTTTGACAACATCGAGGCCCGCTACTGGTGGAGCTTCATCGGAATATTCGTTGCTTTGATTCTGTTCGAAAGGTTTGTCCGGGTTGCGCCGCTTACCCATATTTCTGCGACCAGCCTCAATTTCTGGCGGCGACTTGAAGAAGACTTCCGGCTGGTGCTCTTTCAGGTGGTCTCCATCCTTACCACCACCGGATTCGGGACGCGTGACATCAATACGCCCTTTTTCGGAGAGGCGGCCCGGCAGTTTTTTCTGGTGATGATGGTCATTGGAGGATGTGTGGGCTCCACCGCCGGGGGTATCAAGGTGCTGCGGATTGCCATCATGGGGAAATTGATTCGCCGGGAAGTGTATCGTTTGCGAGTGCCGCCACGCGCCATCAACTCGGTCATCATTGATGGTGAACTTGTTGATCTTGATGAAATCCAGAGAGTAGGGGGGCTTTTCTTCATGTGGATCGTTTTGCTTATTTTTGGAGGTGGGGTAACTGAATATTTGTCGCACCACAACGGTTACGCAGCATTGTCCGGAATGTTCAGTGCTTTGGGCAATGTCGGCCCCTGCTACATCCCGGTTGCCGAGATGGGGCAGCTACACCCGCTCATCAAGGTAGTTTACATACTTGGAATGCTGGCCGGTCGGCTGGAGATTTTACCTGTACTTCTACTTTTCAGCCCAAGAGCCTGGAGGTCATAAGAGGATTTAAGATTGAGGATTTGAGATTTCAGATTTGATATAGATTAGATGCGGACGTTTTCACCCAACTTCGACCGCGTGAAAGTGTACAAAAAATTCTGCAATCAACAATCTGCAATCTAAAATCAAGAATGGTCCTATGGGTTGGGGCCTACTCGAATAAGGAGTTTAGATTATGCGTATCATCGTTGCAGGTGCAGGCGTAACTGGGTATCAGCTTTTGAAAATGCTCGTGGCGAAAAAGCATGATGTGGTGATTATCGATGTAGACCGGGAAGTCTGTGAGGAGGTCTATGCCGAAACCGGAGCCATGACCATCCACGGCAGTGCGACTGATGTCAGAATATTGAAGAAGGCGGGCATGGATAGATCGGATGTTGTATTGTGTCTTGTACGAGAAGACTCTGACAACTTGGCGATCGCTGTCTTGGCCAAGAGTCTGGGTGTTCCGTCCATTATTGCTCTTTTGCGAAAACCAGAATACGAACCGGCCTACAAGTCTGCAGGCGTAACAACTATCATCAGTCTGACCGACCTTTTGCTCCACCAACTTATGATGGAGATAGAACAGCCAAACGTTAAAAGTATAATGCCATTGGGTGGTGGAAAGGCGGAAATCTATGCGGTAGAGATACCGCCGGAAGCGAAAAGCATCAGCATGACTGTCAGAGAGATCACCGAGCAACCTGGTTTCCCTAAAGAGTGTGTCTTTGTGGGAATCTATCATCAAGATAGTGATATATTTTGTATTCCACGAGGTGATCATGATCTAAGGGAATGGGACACGGTTTTTTTGGTCTCCAATAGACAGTACATCAAACCAGCAACCGATTTTTTGAGAGGATCTGATTTCACTGGTAAACGATAAGCCCTTCGAGAGCCTCAGGGCGCTCCGCGCAGTGAACGGCAAGCGGTATAAACAAAGAATCCAGGAGTCAGGAATAAAAGGTAAGCGGTGAGCAGTAAGCAGTGAGCGGTGAAAAGCAAAGGAGTCAGGAGTCAGGAGACAGAAGTAATAATTTCGAATTGCGAATTGCGAATTTCGAAATTGAAAAGACGAAATCTGCAACTTACATTTGCCTTCCTCAATCCCTCAATTCCTCAATCCCTTAATTCCTCAATCCCTTAATTCCTCAATCTCACATCCCACATCCCACATCCCACATCCCAGATCTCACATCATCTTTTCACTCTATGCTCCATGCTCTATGCGCTATGCTTTTGTTCCCTGACACCTGATCCGCCTCCGGCGGAACACCTGCAACCTTTGATTCTGCAATCTCCAATCTGCAATCTAAAATCTTCCCCATGCCCTATGCTCCATGTTTGCCCTTTGGCATTTCCCTTGCAACAAAGTACAGCAAACATAAAAAACTCAGACAAATTCTCTACCTCCTCAATAGGAAGTAGCTTGTCTTACCACTCGATGGTGCGCTGTGGAAAAGTGTAGACGAGAGTATGCTAGAGTCGATGTTTCCTGGCCGGCAAGCATTTTCACTTCGGCGGGGCTGATAGAAGGGCGGGTCAAGAACATCAGCATTGGCGGTGCCCTCATCAACTGCCGAAGGCTGCCAGATCTGGAAGAAACCTTCCATGTGACCATCGATATCCCAGATTACCTTTTTCCAGTAGCAGCCAGAGCCAAGCAAGTCAGACTGAACGTCTATGACAGTGAAGAGGGGAGCGTATCTCCCTCATATGACCTGGCCGTTCTTTTCCTAGATATGTCCGAAGCAGATAGGAAGGTATTTCATGTGGCCATTGATCGCGCTTGTCGCATACAGCCTCCTCCTGCTGTCGAGGCACAGAATGATGCTCATACTTCCAATAGAATCGATAACAGCCTTCTGATGACAGTGGAAAAGCTCTCTACGGATCATGGGCGCTCGTTTAAAGAATTACTGGAGGAGGCCCTCCAGGATCTCATCAAAAAGTACGAGCGCAAAGGTTCAGATAAAGACCAATCTTCACAATTATAATAGCCTCACCCTTCCTACATCTCCTATTTCCAATCAAAGAATTGAAGCTCCCTGCAGTCCCGCTACAGCGGGACAGGGAATCTTCGAAATGTAAGGAAGTTATTCCATTTTATTGCAGTTCGCTCGCTAACCCCGTCCGCCTCCGGCAGACTGCGGGGCATGCGCTCGCTGTAGCATTTTCAGTAGCCAGTAGCCAGATCTCAAGGTTTCAGGTGTCGGGTTTCAGGTGTCAGGGAAAAAAACACAAAAGCTGAAACCTCAATTCTGTTTTCTGCCTGCTGCCCGCTGCTTCCTGCCAGCTGTTTTTCTCTATGCTCCATGCTCTATGCCTTCGCCAATCTACCCCCTTTACTCTTTCCCCTTTACTGCTTACCATTTACCCTATCGTTGCAGACCTATTTCGATATACTTCGTCCATGAGGATAAGGGGATGATTTTTAGAACCAGTCGACCTGTAAATCTTACCACTGCGGTGCTGGTTGGACTTCTGCTCGCCTGCAGCACAATGCAAGAGGCCAAACCTCCCAATGGCGCTGCGGTCCACCACCTTGTGATTCTCCATACCAACGACACCCATGGGCACCCGGTAAAGTTCTTCAAATACCCGGCGCCGGATGTTGGCGGACTTGCCGCCCGGGCAACAATTGTTCAACGCACAAGGGGACAGAACAAGAACGTTCTGGTGCTGGATGCCGGTGATATAAATACCGGCAAACCCGAGTCCAATCTCTTCAAGGCGAGACCCGATATCGAAGGCTTCAACTACATTGGCTACGACGCCATGGCAATAGGGAATCATGAGTTCGATAATGCACCTGAGGTATTGAAGGAACAGATGAAACTGGCGAACTTTCCCTTCCTTTCCGCCAACGTCAGGACGACACAAGGGGAATTATTGACCGTCCCCTACATCATAAAGGAATTTGAGGGCTTTAAAATAGCCATCTTTGGTGTGACCACCAAGGAAACTGAATTCCTTGCCCACCCCGATAATATAAGGGGACTTGTTTTCCAAGACGAAGTTGAGGTCGCAAAAAAGCTTGTTCCAGCATTGAGGAAACAGGCGGACGCTGTAATTGCCCTGGCGC
This sequence comes from Deltaproteobacteria bacterium, assembly GCA_022340745.1. Classification (GTDB taxonomy): domain Bacteria; phylum Desulfobacterota; class Syntrophobacteria; order BM002; family BM002; genus BM002. Next base: position 4,173 of record JAJDNL010000078.1, on the reverse strand, counting down.
ACCTGGGTATATACAATTCCTCGGAACTGGGCTCCAAGAGATTGGCTTCAGAGGTGAGCGGCATTGACCTCATTGTGGATGGACACAGCCACACCAAGCTCGACGCTCCGATTGTGATCACACACCCTGAATCCGGTCACAAGACACTCATAGTGCAGGCGTGGAAGTGGGGACTTATTCTCGGTAGGGTTGATCTGTTTATTCAGGAAAAACGAGTAATCGATTACAAATTCGAAGCCATTCCCATCAATTTGAAAGAGGTCGAGAAAAGAGCGGATGGAGCCGTGGCATATCATGTCATTGGTGAGCAAATCCCCGAAGACCCGGAACTGGTGAGCCTAATGAAACCGTACGTTGACGGGGCGAGGATCCTTCTCTCTAAAGTGGTAGGACAAGCCGAAGAAACGTTCTTTTACAATGGCGTGAGAAAAAGAGAGACGGCCCTGGGTGACCTGGTGGCTGACTCCATGCTCTGGTACACAAAATACCTGGGGGTGGATTTTGCCCTGCAAAACGGAGGAGGTATACGGGCTGACCTGCCCAGGGGACAAATCACCCAGGGCTCACTGCACGAGGTCCTTCCTTTTGGCAACACCGTGGTTGTGCTGACCCTGGACGGTGCTACCGTGCAATCTCTCTTTGACTTCATCGGCTCCATATCAAGAGGTCAAGGAGCTTTTCCTCAGGTATCTGCAGGGGTGTCCATCACCCTCAATACTCTGACCAAAAAGTGCGAAGACATCATGATAAATGGCGAGCCCCTTGATCCAGGCAGGACGTATAAAGTCGCCACCAACTCATACCTGGCTGCCGGGGGTGACGCCTACAGGATGTTACTGAAGGCTCTGCATAGGTATGATTCATCTGCGTCCCTCAGAGATGTCGTCATCGAGTACATTGAACATCTCGGAGGCACCGTCAAACCCCGTATCAGCGGCAGAATCAATTTTATAGACCAACAGACACACTCCGAATCCATGCAGGAAGCCGCATAGCTGGCTCGCCATCCACCCCGACCCAGATCCCAGTAATCAATAGTCATTTGTCGATTCGAAAATTCGTCAATTTGTCAAATAGTGAATGGCGAGCGACCCTTCGACAGGACCTGTCGACGAGACCTGTCGACGAGCTCAGGTCGTGTCGCTCAGGGCCGGTAAGCGGTGAGCGGTAAGCGGTAAATGCTAAACAATGAATCTGTTAAACTAATTTTCTACTTCTCTAATTCTCTAATCAACCTTCTCTGACTTCTGCCCTCCGTCCTCTGTCTGTCCTCTGACCTCTAGTTTCTGCCAAAAGGGGTGAGGCAGAAATACTTTCTAGGAATAATTGCTTGCAGCCTCGGTAGAATTGTCTAATTTTTTGATTAGGCGCTCTAATTTGGCCAAATCTTTTATCTCGTTATTCGAGTTAGAGTTCGCCTTCGGCAAGTCAAGAAGCGCTTCTTGCAGTTCGCCCACAGCCTCTTTCAGGATAGCCTCCGCACCTTGAAACCAGTTGAGATTCCCACCAGCCTTGTCACCATGAATTATGCCTGTGCAGGAGTCTCTCAACACGTAAAGTTTGGCGACCATGTTTCTTACCTTGTCATAGAGTTCGCTATGACCACTCATGCGCTCCTCTCCTCGTGGATCATTTTCAGAAAATCGGTGGTTGTTTTCCGTCCTGATATGCGCCGGCGTGGGAAAATGAGGGTTAAGGAATTGGGGTTGTCGTTAACGTAACGTGCTCTTTCTCGTAATAGATGTTCGGCATCACTTGCGAGGCTCAAAAGAAAATTACTATAGTACTTTATATATTGTCAATAAATTTAGATTAAAAAATCAGGAAAACAGACGAATTTTATGGATGCAGCTTAAGAAATAGATGAGATGGTTGAGTTGTTGATAAATAATGTTATTTATATGCATTATAAGTATCATTGTTTATAAACAAAGTTAATGAATGCATTACTTGTTTATCCTCAGCAGATAGACCTGTTTTTTAGACTCCTTCCCCGTGAGTTTGCTTGACGCTTCCCCCAGAACAGTTTTAGAGTGACTAAAGAGACGGGGCACGATCTCTCAGCTTTCCTGATTAAATATCCAAGCGGCGATTTCAACCGGATTTCAGCTTTCGGCTCACCAAACAGCAACAGGCTGAGGTGGTCGCACCTTGCGTCCGCCTATCACCTGCTTTTCCTTCTGTGACCCCTGTCCTTTCGTCTTGCGCCAGGTGGCAACCATTGGCTGAAACTTGGCATGCTATGTGCTTATTGCTCAGCGCGGATTCGTAAGAATTTGAGATCAAGAGCTGCAGATGAATAAATTTAAAGTTTTGTTGGTCACAATAATTGTGTTGCTGAGCACTCCTTTGCTTTCTGGGGTTACCTGTGCATTCCATGAAGGTGGCGAAGGTTATTGCGAAGGATGCCACACAATACTCGGTTCTCCAGAGAACCAAGACTGGAGCACAGATGAAAGCTCTGATGGTCCGTCTACCACATTGATCCTCAAGGGCTCGGACCCGAGTTCTACCTGCCTGCGCTGTCATGCCGAAAGCGGTGCAGATCACAGTGTGCTGAGTAATGATGGCTCCCGCTTCACTCCAGGCGGAGACTTCTATTGGCTGCAAAAGACATTCAGTTGGACTGTGGAAGGACTGAGCTATCTAAGCAGGGGTGACAGCCATGGTCACAATATTGTGGCCTTGGATTATGGTTTGAATCCGGACGAGCGCCTGAGCCAAGCTCCAGGGGGCAGTTACCCCTCCGCGGCCCTGGGCTGCACGAGCTGCCATGACCCACATGCCAAGACCAATGGAAATGTTGGAAATCCGGTCACGACGTCGGTGCCCAGTTCCTATGGGGAAGAACCATCCACAGGAACACCCCCCGGTACCTTTCGGCTCCTTGGTGGGGTAGGATATGCCGGTGGTCAATTACGGTCCGGGGTAACGTTTAGATCCCCGGCACCGATCGCCGAGGCCAGTCCATTCGGTTGGGCCGAAACCGATTCCAACCACACCGCATACGGCTCTGGCATGTCGGAGTGGTGTGCAAACTGTCACGGTGGCTTCCTGAGTAGCAGAATGGGAGGAGCAGCCGCAAAGCACCCGGCCGGGAACGGTGCGAAAATACCTGCAGAAATTTCCAATAACTACAACTCTTATGAAGGTACAGGGCATGTCGGGGGCGGCCAAGCGAGCGCTTATCTGGCCCTGGTCCCTTTCGAGGTTGACGCCACCAGCACGTCCCTTCTCGATCCTTCCAGCTCGTCGGGCACTGGCGCTGCTGGCAATGCCAATGTAATGTGTCTGACGTGTCACCGGGCTCATGCCTCAGCATTTCCGAACGTGGGAAGGTGGGATTTTAAAGCCACGTTTATGGCTGACTCCCACCCTAAGGCAGGGGATGGGGGGGCGAGTGGTTCAGATGTGCTGCACAGCTACTATGGCAGAGACATGATTTCGGAGTTCGGGAAAAGCCAGAGACAGCTCTGCAGTAAATGCCATCGAAAAGACTAAATTACACTCCACCTAAAAGCCGTAAAAGTCGTTGAAACCGTTGAAGTCGTAAATGGTAAACGGTAAACAGTAAAAAACAAAGAATCCAGGAGTCAGGAGCCAGTAGGTGGGTGTCAGGTGTCAGTAGGAAGCGGTAAATCTTTATCGAGTATTGAGTATCCAGTATCCAGCATCACGCTTTTAAATCTGCAATCTGCAATCTAAAATCTTCGATCTACTCTATGCTCCATGCCCCACGCCCCATGCTCACTTAAATCCGAAACCCAACCGTGCTATTATATATCAGAGAATCAAAAGGGAGGTGATCAAATGGACGTGTGGAGAAAAATCGGAGTGACTATCATTTTCGGTATAGCCGCAATTGTTGGTGGTGGGCTTTTCTGGGTCTTGTCAGAAGACTGGGCCGTGGTGTTCACTTATCTGTGCATCGTCGGCTTTTTTCTCCTGGCTTTCCTTTGCAACCCGGAACAGGTGGTTAATGAGATTGTTGTTGAGGAGGAACCGAGTGAAACCTGAGGTAAGCGGGAAACGGAAAACTGGAAGCCGTGAACTCGTAAATGGTAAACGGTGAACGGTAGGCGATGAAGGGTGAGCGGTGAAAGACAAAGAATCCAGGAGTCAGGAGACAGAATTGAGGTTTCAGGTGTCAGGTTTCAGGTGTCAGTAGGAAGC
>JAJDNL010000074.1 GCA_022340745.1 Deltaproteobacteria bacterium | reverse complement strand
GACCATCACCGAGGAGGGTGAGCCCATAACCCTCTCGGTCAAGGGAAGACACGACGTCTCGGCCATTCCCCGTATCGTGCCTGTTTGCACCGCCATGGTGCGGTTGGTTCTGGCAGATATGCTGTTACAACAGAAAGCAATAAGGTAAGCGGTGAGCAGTAAGCAGTGAGCAGTTTATAATTGTTTTGTCCTGCCGCTTACGGCTTACCACTTACTAAGCTTTTAGTTTCAATTTTTCGAAGAGCCCGTCTGCGTACTCCAGAATATAGTCGCGCTGGTTTTTGTCAGCATACTGAATGCACCCACAGCGGAGGCGAGATCGGGTGCGAATTAACAATTCGAAGCTCACGGACTGGTGGTCCAGATTGGCGGCGAAGTAATAAGGCTGACAGTCTGTGTGTTCTAACTGCAGCTTTCCATAAAGCGATTCAGGCACGGGGACCCAGTAAATCCCTGGGAGATCGCCGGCCTCTGAATTGTGGTTGAAATAATCTTCCAACTCTAGAAAATCTCCTTCTCTCAATTGGTCGATCACGTATTGTTTCATAGCTTCAGCTCAATATTTCCAATAACGCCTATTCCCTTAGCTCTGCATACTGTCGATACTAGATTTTGATATCCACTTTTATTTACTAACCACAGAGACACGGAGAGCACAGAGAGCATCTTTTTTGCCCGATCGGGAGACGGCGATCGGGCAAACCGGGAACCCGCCCGAAGGGCGGGACTCCAAGCGAAGCGCGGAGAAAAGATCGCAGCCCTTCGGGCACGATCTAGTAGACCGTTGGTTTCATGCCAACGGTTGGCGGCAGGCTAAAGAGCTTTCGCCGGAGGCGAAGGCTCTTTTCTCTGGCCGTCGTCTCCCGGCCAGGGAAAAATCATCCACCTCTGTGTTCTCTGTGCCTCTGTGGTGAATTTTCAACCAGGCCTCTTCAAGCCGGCATAATGTGGAGCAAAGTAACTAATCGTTCTTCCACTTGTCTTAACATGTCAAAGCGGAAGGTCGACAACCAAACATCCATCCCGGCACCATAACCCGCCTCTACCCGAATGTAAAATCGTTTTTGCTGGATTTCCGGGAAACCTTTCGCTAGAATGCCAAGAAGAATATACTATGCAGAAACAAGTCTTCGTAGGCGATCACAAGTTCTGCTTCAGGGATGATCGAGTCGCCGAATTTTGCGTGGCAGCTCTGCGTTAATAGTCACACCATAATCCAACTAATACTAGCGGTGCATTGGTGGAGTGCCGGAAACGGAAGAATGCCTGACGCCATGTGTAGGGGAAGTTAAAAGATAGTGGGAGATCAAATCCTTGACCCAAAGAGGCGTTATGGCAAATTGTTGCATCAAGTGCAGGTGAACGCACCTTACCGGCAACTGGTAGACCGATACCTGGAATTATTTCTTCACTATGGCATAAACCCGGAGATAGGCTTTGATGCTCATGCCCTGGAAACCTTCAGCGAGGAGGGCATGGCAAAAGTGGCCCGCCTGATTGCAGATTGCGGTAGAACCACTACGTTCCACGGCCCCTTTATGGACCTTGCTCCCGGGGGTATCGATGAACAAATCCGGGCGGTAACCGCCCGGCGGCTGCAACGGACCATGGAACTGGTTCCCCTTTTCCGTCCGCTCAGCATCGTGTTTCATGCGGGCTATGATGAACGTCGTTATCACGCACACCGTGCAGAGTGGTTGTCCGGAAGCTTGGCTACCTGGGAACCTCTCATTCAGCAGGCCGAAGAGATGGGGGTGGTGATCCACCTTGAAAACGTTTATGAGCAAACACCGGAGATGATCCTTGCCCTCATAGAAGAGATGGACTCAGAAAATCTCGGTTTCTGCCTAGATATGGGTCATATGAACGTTTTCGGGGAAGTTTCCTTATCGGAATGGCTCGACGCTTTGGGTCCCCATCTCAAAGAGGTTCACCTTCATGACAACAACGGCCATAACGACAGCCACGGTCCCATCGGCAGCGGCACAGCACCATTTAAGGAGCTCTTTCAGTACTTGAACGGTCAAGAAAAGAGACCAGTGGTTACTCTCGAGCCCCATGAAGAGGCGACGCTTTGGGCGAGCCTGGAAAACCTGGAGAAGCTTTGGCCTTGGCAGGAGGAGAGCCCCGAGCGATTTTAGATTGAAGAATGCAGATTTTAGATTTAAGAGCTCAGAGCCTTCTGGTAAGGAATGCGTGAAGTCTCAATCTGCAATCACCAATCTGCAATCTTAAATCGCACACAGACCGGCATGAAGAACGACTTGGTAACTCAGAAAATAGGAGAGACGTGCTTATAAGAATTGGCTGACGGACAAAGTTTTCAAGATCCACCTTAGATTTGCGGTTGAAAATGCTTCAGCTCGCCCTATTGAATAGGGTTCCCTTCGGGAAATTCAACAGGGCGAGCGCATTCCCCGTAGCGACACGACTTGAGCGACTCGACCTGAGCTCGTCGACAGGTCTCGTCGACAAGTCTTGCTGCGGGGTTAGCGAGCGAACTACAATAAAATGGATTAATTCCTTACAGTTCGAAGATTCCCTGTCCCGCTTTAGCGGGACTGCAGGAAGCTTCAATGAGGCAACAAACCAGTGAGAATCCGAAAGGGCAAGCCGTGGAAGCACTAGAGGGAAGTTCGATGAAGACGCTGGTGGAATACATTGTCAAAGCCCTGGTTGACGATCCTGATCAAATCATGATAGCCGAGAGAACTGGCCGCAACACCACCATTATTGAGCTGGCGGTTGCCAAGGAAGACATTGGGAAAGTTATCGGCAAAGAGGGACGCACCATCAACGCCATTCGCACCATACTCAATGCTGCCGGTGCCAGTCAAAAGAAGCGGGTGGTACTTGAGGTTATGGGTTAACTCTAATTGTCCCCTGATCGACGGCCCTCGGGCTTTGGATTTTTTCTTCCCTATCTTCATTATCAAGACTTGGAGCGGGCATCATAGATAACCGAACTGTGGTATTCCTATGTGTGGTAGTACAATGTATACTGAGCGCGCTCGACGATGAAGCTTGGCAATTGCCATCTTGCAAAGACCAAAGGAGCTATGATAGGTAGATCGCGTTCGCACTTACTGATATATCAAGGAGGGTAGTAATGGCCAAGAAGTTCAAAGAAGTGCCGGTTGATCAACTCTACGCCCGCATTGAACCTAAGTCTCTCGGTTTTGATACCACCGAAAGCCTCTGCGCCCCCGAGGAAGGAGTGGTGGCTCAGGAGCGGGCTATAGAAGCGCTCAAATTCGGCATGGGCATGCAAGATTTCGATTACAATATTTTCGTGGCGGGACAGCCCAAGACGGGACTGACGTATATTGCCAGGACCTTTCTTGAAAAGACAGCCAAAGAGGAACCGACCCCTCCTGATTCGTGTTATGTCTACAATTTCAAAGAGCCTGATAGCCCAAAATGTATCAGTCTGTCGGCCGGGCGCGGGAAAGATTTGAAAAAAAGTATGGAGCAGTTCGTCCAAACGCTCCAGGAAAAAATACCCGAGGTTTTTGACAGCGAGGACTACAGTGCTAAAGAGGCCGAAGTCCATCAAGCATTTGAAAGCAAGAGGCGTGATATTATTGACGCCCTCTCGCAAAGAGCGAAAGAGGAGGGGTTCATTCTCCAATTCTCCCAAGTAGGGATGGTGATTGTTCCCGGTACCGAAGAGGGCCAGCCCATGTCGCAGGAGGAGCTCAGCCAGCTTCCTGAAGACGAAAAGAAGGCCCTCAGGGAGAAAAGTGACCAGTTGCAGAAAGAGATGAATGATGCCATCAAGGAAATCCGCAAGGCTGAAGCAGCTTTCAGGGAGAAGCACAGTAAGCTGGATGCCGAAATAGCCATGTACGTGGTCGGCCACCTTATGGAAACCCTGGAAGAGCAATTCAAAGACGAGAAAGAGGCACTGGAGTATTTCAAAGAAGTACAAGAAGACATACTGGACAACATCGACGACTTCAAGACCAAGCCCGAACCCCAACAGCAGGCTGCTCCTATGCCTATGCCGCCAAAGGAAGTGACGTTTCGTAAATACGACATCAACGTTCTCATAGATCATTCGAAGACTGAAGGGGCACCAGTTATCATCGAATCAAATCCCAGTTATCCGAATCTATTTGGCAGCATTGAGCGTCAGGCCTATTTTGGCGCCCTTTTTACCGATTTCACCATGATCAAGCCGGGAGCCCTGCATAAGGCCAATGGGGGTTACCTGGTATTGAAGGCCCTGGATTTGTTGAAATACTGGATATCATGGGAGGCCTTAAAACGGGCAATCAAAGATCGGGAGATCAAGATAGAAGATCTCGGCGAACTCTATGGCATCTTCAGCACCCGCACCCTGAAACCAACGCCCATACCCCTCAACGTTAAACTGGTTCTCACCGGTGATCCTTACCTCTATCAGTTGCTTTACGTTTACGACGATCGTTTCCCCAAGATGTTCAAGGTCAAGGCTCACCTGGACACCGAGGTAGACAACACAGAGGACAACCTCAAACAGGGTGCCTGCGTGATGTCCAAGTTTTGTGCTGATCAAGGGCTACGGCATGTGACGAATGATGGTGTCGCTCGGGTTCTCGAGTATAGCATGGAGGTCACCGGCGATCGGGAGAAACTTACCCTGAAACTCGCCGACATCAGTGATCTGCTCAAAGAGGCTGATTATTACGCTGGTGTGGATAAATCCAAACACATCAAAAGTAAGCATGTGCAGAGGGCAATAGATAAGAAGAGGTATCGAGCCAGTCTCTATGAAGAAAAGGTGCAGGAACTGATCAAAAAAGATATTTTTTGGGTTGAAACCGACGGCCACAAAGTGGGCCAGGTCAACGGGCTCTCCATTTTGATGACGGGTGATCACGAATTTGGTAAACCAAGTCGCATTACTGCTGCGGTCTCCATGGGTAAAAGTGGGGTGGTAGACATTGACAGAGAGGCGAAACTAAGCGGCAACATACACACAAAGGGTGTTATGATCCTTCATGCCTACATCAGGGAGAAGTTTGCTCACAATAAGCCTTTGAGCCTGTCGGCCAGTCTCTGTTTCGAACAGAGCTATGGTATGGTTGATGGAGACAGCGCTTCCAGCACCGAACTTTACGTGCTGCTCTCTGCTATCGCCGACGTGCCAATCTACCAGGGAATTGCTGTTACCGGCTCAGTGAGTCAGAAGGGAGAAATTCAGCCCATTGGCGGAGCGACCCGCAAAATCGAGGGTTTCTTCGATATCTGCAAGCATAAAGGGCTCAATGGGAAACAAGGAGTAATGATCCCGGAGAAAAATGTGAATAATTTGATGCTGCGACGTGATGTGGTGGAGGCAGTGGAGAAAGGTAAGTTTCATATCTACCCGGTCACCACTGTTGAAGAGGGTATTGAAATTCTCACCGGGATGGAAGCAGGCGAAATTCAGGAAGACGGTTCCTACCCGGAGGGCACTCTCTATCGCCTGGTGGACGACAAACTCAAAGAGATGGCCGAAATGGAAAAAGAGTTTGGCAAGAGCAAAGAAGAGAATAATGAAAATGATGAATGAACCAAGATGACATAGGATCGAACCGGGCGCTCTCGAGGGGGTTTTTGAATGAGGCGCCCTTTTTAGTTTTCGCATCTCTCTTGCGACTATTTCTCACCACAGAGGCACAGAGTACACAGAGGGTGTTGATTTTTCCCTGGCCGGGAGACGACGGCCAAGGAAAAGAGCCTCCGCCTGCGGCGAAAGCTCTTTAGCCTGGATACAACTTTTGACATGAAGCCACCAGGTTCCTAGATCGTGCTCGCAGAGCTGCTATCTTTTCTCCGCGCTTCGCTTGGAGTCCCGCCCTTCGGGCGGGTTCCCGGTTTGCCCGATCGCCGTCTCCCGATCGGGCAAAAAATATAGTTCCCTCTGTGCTCTCCGTGTCTCTGTGGTTCATTTTGAATTAGCAAAGGAAAGTGATGGGAAAACAGGCCGTGCTGGAAGCCGTCCTCTTCGATATGGACGGGGTGGTTATCGACAGTGAACCGCTGTGGTCGAAAGCTGAGCAACAGCTCCTGGCTCGCAGAAATCTTGTTTACTCGCCACAACTGAAAGCTGTTATGATGGGACGAGACTCCAGTGAAGCTGTTGGCCTTTTGATAAAACACTATGATCTCCAAGAAAGCCTGGGCGATGTGGTTGAAGAGCGTAACCAGCTGATTGCTGGGCTCTTCCGGCAGTCCCTCCGACCGATGCCGCATGCTTTACAGTTGGTCAGGTCAGTGCGTGCTGCGAAGATTAAGACTGGCTTGGCCTCCTCATCACCGAAGGAGCTCGTGGATTTGGCCTTGGGCAGGCTCAATATCACCGGGCTGTTCGATCTCATTTTGAGTGGTGACCAGGTGGTTCACGGCAAGCCTGCACCGGATATCTATCTGACCGCGGCCAGGGAGTTGGGGGTGAGTCAGGAGAATTGCCTGGTGATTGAAGATGCCCCTCATGGGGTGGCAGCGGCGAAAGCCGCCGGCATGTGTTGTCTGGCGATCAGCACGAGTGCGAACGAGTCAGAACTTGAAGCCGCTGACAGGGTGGTGAAGAGTTTTCATGAGGTGAATCTTCAAAGTCTGCGAAAACTTATGTAGATAGTATAGCCCGTATCATGGACAGAGACCGGCCAAACATTTGGGGATCTATTGGAGTAATGGAGTGTTGGAGTACTGGAGTGGTGTAAATAGGACCAATACCATCTTAGCGTGCACCAATTTTCCATCACTCCAATGCTCCAGTGCTCCATGCCCGTAGATTCCATTGCAGCCGCTAAAGTTGAAGGCAGAAGGAATTTGAAGTAAAATCAAGTATACGAGAGATTATTAGGTTCAAGGCTAAAAGGTTGAAATCAAGGTTGGCTTTTTTGTGCAAGGCCTGAACTGCAAGGCGGAAGACAATGGCCCGCATTATCTATGACTTGGCCTCCAAGGGCAAGGGACTGTACCATATCTACACAGATCTAGATTTCTGGGATGCCCGCGGTGTACTAAAAGATCTCGCCAAGGTCAAAAGAAATTTTGGCAATTCACCGCCAGGTGATCAGTACCCCACCCAGGTGGTGGTTGAAGATATGAGCCAAAGGGTTAAGGGAGAGATTGAGAAACGGTTAAAGCGCGCCATACCGTCCCCGCCCCGCCACCTTATCGTCCAGTCCATCATTTTTTCGGGAAAGTTCGAGTTCGACTGGCGTGAATACTATCCTGATCGATGGTCCACGGACAGGATTCTCTTTTTTACCCGCAAGCGGCTTCCTATGAATCAGCCCGTGATCAATAGCCCTTATAAGTGGGTGCAGCTTTCCATTAGCGATAACATTGTTACTATTCAACAACATCAAGGAACCCGACCGGAAGAAGCCCAGAAAAGAGGAAGAAAGCAAAAAGAAAAACCATTTGGGCCCACATGTTTCTAGCCTGGATATTTCATGAATCATCCGGGCCGCTTTGGACTAGGCGAGAAAGGCAACGAAGATGACTGATAAGAAAATGAGGGCCAAACTGAGAGAGCTGGATCGACTATACGCCGAACATGCTACCAACCAGGGCGGAGATGACTTCGAAAAACAGAACAAGCTGCGGATAGAACTCCTTGACTCATTTCTCGCTTTGAAACCTTATATCAAGAGGCGAACAAAACTGCAGTGGTATGAGCCCACATACAACTATGCGATAACTGGGAATCTAGAGTATATTGAAGCGGCGAGAGAGGACCTGGCTCATATGATTGGTCAAGATGCCGACACCGACTCTCCCGAGAAGGCGTAAGCAAGGTGAATTCATAGAATTCAGTAGCCAGTAGTCAGTAGCCAGTAGGCAAAAGAAGTTATATTTTGTTTTTTCTCCTGGATTCTGAATTCTGACTACTGAATTCTTGGACTATAATTCGTACTGGCCTTCCATATCAAGGACGAACTCGTTTGAGCCTTCCCCGGCGGTAACTCTGAACGTCCCCTCACCCGAGATGCCGGCTAGTTTGCCGGTTCCTTTGTACGTTTTCCACGTACCATTACTGACTCTCGTATTGCCGTCCCGCTCGCCCTCAAAGCGGCTGTAGACAGAACCATATTGAAAGTTAGTAACAGTATACCCCTGCATAGGCCCCGCACCCTTTATACGGTCGTGGAAATTTACACTTCGGCGCGAGACAAATTCGCCTGCTATGCCCACCTCGTATTCAATAGGCTCCCCCTCCAATTCAAGAATCATTAGGGTGTGGTCGGGCTCGTCATGGACATAGAGGGACTCTCTGCGAGTAACGCGAAGTTTATAGGAAGCTTTTCTTTTCATGGCCTTCTCCTTTCATATCTGGTTCAGAGGACACTAACACTTGTTCATTCTCCAAACTGGGTCTCGTTTTTTAAGAAGACATCAGTGGGAAAGGTGCTCCCACGAGATACCATCACCTACACTAATCTCGCAAACGCGCTACTGACTCTTCGATGACGTGCCGATACTCCTCGAGCTGTTCCTCGGTTTCTGCCTCAAACCGCAGCACCAGAGCTGGCTGGGTGTTAGAGGCGCGTACGAGCCCCCAGCCGTGGTCAAAGAGAACTCTGACTCCGTCAACATCAATGATCGAGTACTCTTTGCTCAAGTGGGACTTTACTTTTTCAACCAAGGTGAACTTCACCTCATCAGGGCAGTCTACCCTGATCTCGGGAGTAACAACTGTTGCCGGTATCCCTTCAAGTAACTCGGGAATGGTCTTACCCGAATGAGAGAGGATTTCTAGAAGGCGGCAGGAGGCATAGATGGCATCGTCAAAACCGAAATACCGGTCGGCGAAGAACATGTGACCGCTCATTTCTCCTGCCAGAACTGCGTCAACCTCTCTCATCTTTTTCTTGATGAGAGAATGCCCGGTTTTCCACATAATCGCCTTGCCGCCGCGTTTTTCTATATCGTCGTAGAGTGTTT
>JAJDNL010000072.1 GCA_022340745.1 Deltaproteobacteria bacterium | reverse complement strand
AGGAAAGCAAATCAGTAAAATGGATTGGTGAGCGTTGACGATAAATGTCTTGCCTTGCCGGATAGGGTCCAACGAGTCGGTCTAGGTAACGAGCTTCGAACTTGTGGGTTTCCTTCGCGAGAGCCTCGAGATCACTGATTCCATAATAACTGGCTCCGGCCCTGAAGATGTTACGGAAGGTAAGAGCACAGAGAGTTGTGTAGCCGCCGGCGCTACTGCCGCGGATGGCCAACCGCTTACCATCAACCCTACCCTGCTCCGCCAAATAGCGTGCGCCATTAGCGCAATCGTCCACATCCACAATCCCCCACTGTCCTTCTAACCGCTGACGATAGGTGCGACCGTACCCACTGCTGCCCCCGTAGTTTACATCCAGCACTGCAAAGCCTCGACTGGTCCAATACTGGATCTCCCAGGCCAAAGCGGTTGAGGTGGCGGCAGTAGGACCACCGTGGATTTTGACCAGAAGCGGCGGCCGTTCTCCGTCTGGTGGTCGGTAGTCACAATTTTGAGGTGTATAGAAGAAAGCGTGTGAAGTTCTTCCGTTTTCCGTTGGAAATTCAATGGCTTCAGGGATAGAAAGATAACCTGTATCTACCTTGAGATCGCTGGCAAGCCGGAGCGTTTGGAACTGTATGTTTTTGAGGTCCAGCCTAACGATTGAGGGCGTTTGTGTGGGAGAACCAGCGCAAAAGACCACCTGTCCTGATGAAGCGCGCAGATTCCAAATTTCAGTGTATGTCGTTGCGATTTCTTTTAATTCTCCAGTGCTACAATCAAGGCTGGCCAAGAACCAGGTCCCTTTGCTTGTGTAGGCACAAATAATCCTATCGGTGGACTCAAAGTCATAGGTAGACATGGAAAACAGCCACTGGGGCCTGCCGAACTCAAACTCTCTCGGGCACACCGGTTCCACCTGGTTCTGGTGGTAGCGGTATAAGTTCCACCATTCGGTCCGATCAGAGATGAAGTAGAGGACGCCATCAGGTGACCACTCCGGCTGGAATATGGATTCATTGACGTCTCCAGCTATTTTTTGGGGTTTTTCCACCGAGCCATCGGCCTGAATTTCACCCACCCACAGTTCAGTTTCATCCCAGGGGAGATTAGGGTGGTTCCATGTCAACCACGCCAAGTAAGAGCCGTCGGGACTGATCCTAGGCGTGGCATAGAAGTCATTCCCGGAGACCAGCACCCGCTCTTCCTGTTCATGGTTGATTGCAACAGCAACGATGGTGTTAACAGGCTCGGCCTCGTTAACGCTGTGATCTTCTCGCACGCAGATCAGGCGGCGTCTGAATGTGTCCACAACCGCGTCCGCATACCGTCTTGCAGTCTCCCCGGTTAGAGGTTGGGGTTCTTGGGCGGGGCCCTGTTGATACAGTCTCTGATCAACGAAGTTGGAGAAATAAATAGTTCCGTCAAAGACACTATAGGCCCCGCCCCCATACTCATGCACGCGTGAACGGACATTGAATGGCTTTGGTGTCAAATCATCGATTTTACCATCCGGGCTCCAGCGCACGATGACGTTGCGACCAGCATCTGCCGGTCTGGACTCACTCCAGTATATGTCATTACCATCGAGAAAGATTTGTCCGAGTGATACGGTCTCAGATACGATCAGTTCCGAGGTGATTGGGGATACCCATGCCCCATAAGGTCTCACTCTCGCCGTGTTCATTTTTGCTGTTCTCCAATGTTTATTTAAATAGTTGTATTATATATATTTTTATAAGAAACTTTTTAAAATAGTTTAAAAGTTTTATGGTAACGATCTAGATAATGACAGCGTACATCTGTACCGGTTACAATTCTTCTTTTATTCCCAATTTTTTCCTGGCTTCCTGAAGGTCACTCGGATTGAAAAATTCAGGATAGTAATCCAGGGCTATTCTTTCCAAACTCATACCACCCTCGTTCTCAAGTTGATGGATGACGTCCTCATTTGCAGCTCTCAAACGCCACTGGACGAAAGGGATAAGTCTCAAATAATTACCTTCGAATTCGCGCCACTTGCCCAACCTTTTTGCTTCAATTGGGCCAACAATTCTCTCCAAGTCCTCTTCACACTTCCGGAGCAGCTGTTCTAGGGTTGGTTTGCCCCCGGTCATATGATTCTGTTGCCTATCGACATACTCAGCCAATGCTTTTAAGATAAGTTTTTTCAAAGTGATCCCCTCAAGTGCTGCTGTGGCTTTTGCCTTGCGGTGCAACTCTTGTGGAAAGGGCCTGATAGTGTACGCTGTGTCCGCCATTTTTTCACCTCCAAGGTAAGTTTGCTGCTTTAATAGTAAATGTAGCGTAAATAGTCAAGGGTAAGAGAATTTTTATTATCAGTATATTTTGGGAGGGTGGAAGTGGAGTAACAGTCTCTCTTAATCACTTGATTTTATTGAGGGACCAACGTATCTTTCTAGGAAACTTTTCGGCTCGTTTCAACAGGAGGATAAAGTGCTTGATGGTTTCGCCACACCCAAGGGTACCAAGTCCTGTGCGCAAGAACACAGTCCATTCTACTATGGTGAATTGAACCAGAGCGGCTTGTTGGTGAGCCAGGCAGGATTTGGCTGCTATCGTGTGGATGCAACGATTACAGAGCATCGGGAAGCTTTACGCAGGGCACTGCTGGCTGGTGTCAATCTCATTGATACCAGCTCAAACTATGCAGATGGTGGATCGGAGGCACTGGTCGGAGCTGTTCTCGATGATTTAGCTTCATCTGATGACATTTCAAGAGAGTCTGTCGTGATTGTGTCCAAGGTGGGCTATCTTCAGGGACAAAATTATCAACTCAGTCAGGAGCGCAAACGGCAAGGAAAACCCTTTAAGGACCTGGTTCTTTACGCAGACGGTCTCGAACACTGTATCCATCCGGAGTTCATAGATGATCAACTTACCAGGAGCTTGGAGCGGCTAAAACTCGACACTCTGGATTTCTATCTTTTGCACAACCCCGAATATTACCTCAGCTGGGCGGCTAAAACCGGAGTTTCTCTGGAGGAAGCCCGGAGGGAATATTACAGCCGAATAGAACGGGCTTTCCAGCACTTGGAGACCGAGGTTGAAAGAGGTCGAATCAGGTTTTATGGCATCAGTTCCAATACCTTCCCCTCCCCTGCCACCGATCCGGAATTCACCTCTTTGGAAAGAGTGTGGGAAATCGCGGAATCCCTTTCGCCCAAGCACCACTTTCGCCTCATTCAGCTACCCATGAATCTCTTTGAACCAGGGGGAGTGACAGAAGCGAATCAGTCGAACGGGCAGAGTGTTCTCCAGTTTGCCTGTAACCAGAAACTGGGAGTTCTCATTAATCGACCGCTGAATGCTATCATCGATAACAGACTCATTCGTCTGGCTGAGATCCAGGCGGTTCGAGCTGCGAGCGCAGAGGAAATATCTCAGCTGATAGATGACCTCATTCACTCGGAGGGACTGCTCAAGCGAAAAATTCTCCCTGAACTCAGCCTGACGACATCCTTACAGGCACAGGTTCTAGAGCAAATCGCCATTGGTGGAGTCCTGCAGCAACAATGGTCAAACTTTGGCAGCTATGAACGCTGGTACGAACTTCAATCATACTATTTTGCGCCGCGGATAAGAGGAGTTGTGCAGTTTTTGGAGCAACAGCAGAGTTTTACAGAATCGGTCTTTCCCTGGATACGGTCGCACCAGGAAATACTCGAGGCCGCGTTTGGAGCCATTTCTTCGGTCTATCGGGAACAGGCAGCCGAACAGGCAGCCCGGACCAAAGCCAGAGTGTCCTTAGTGGATGCGGATTGGGCCGAGGGTGCGACCTTGAGCCAGATGGCGTTGCGGGCACTGCGGTCCACCCAGGGAATTACCACAGTGCTGGTTGGAATGCGCCAAGAATCGTATGTTGATGATGTAATCGAGGAGCTTGGTAGACCGGTTAACAGGCAGGATAGAACAGAATCCTGGCGTAAGCTTCAAGGGGTACATTTATAAGTGCCGACCAGGTGAGCCAGCCCGGGTATTTCACTCGACCTTGACCTTGGTAACCTTTTTCTTCTGTTTTTCCAGCGATGAGATTCTTTCATCGATCAAAGTCCTGAAGCCCCTGAGAACCTCAATCCTGGCATTCCGGAGGTGAGTAAAAAAGCCGCTGTATTGCTCCTTGGCTTCCTCCATTATTCTGCTTGAAAAGCAGAAGGGGCAGTAACAGGTGGTGTGCTCCATTTTGGCTTTACTCTTCTCCTCTTTTTTCGACTTACTCACTGCTTCCTCCAAATTCAATCAAAAGATAGTCATCCTCTAGCCTAGCTTTGCGTGGTTCTAATACGGCATAGGCGCGAGGAAGCACGATGTTTTTTTTGAAGTTTCCTATCTTGATTATGAGCTCATCTCCAATTTTGCTCAAATCGATATCTTTTTTGGTGACAAATGGAAGGTGGAGTTTTACCACGCTCTGTCCATCCATCTTAGCAAACTGGTACGGCTTCTGTTTGAAGAAAATTTGAGTTGGATCTTGGCCCTGGTAGAGGTTCTCTCCAAACTCCAGAAGTTTCTTGTAGCCGAGAATTTCGCTGTCGTACAACGGCGCCTTGAATATGGGAAGTGGACTGAAATAAGTCTCAGCCAGATCCAGATACTTTTGCTGATTGTTGCCCCATACTTTCAAGTAACCTTCGTCGAGTCCGGATGGAAACACTCTGTTGATAATAATAGCATCGATGCAGGTATGGTGCAGACTAAAAAACATGAAGGCTCGCTGGGTCTCCCGGAGCACCATCTTCTCCGGATTGGTAACAAGACGCACCGAGGTGGTCTCAGGGTCGGTAAGCAATTGATCAACGCCCTTGAGGCGAGTATAGAGATTTTCAATATTGGCGAAGTAATCGTCTTCAGGTAAAGGAATGTCAACCATCCTGCGGGCCACGGGGCGGACATAGCCGAATATCTTCCTCTCCAAGCGGAAGACCTTCTTCATGTACCATTCCAGGGCCGTGGGCATGCTGATAAATCGTATGGACTCGGCTGTAGGCGCACAGTCTAGAACGATGACATCATAAAGCTGGTCTCTTACATACTTGTTTATATACAGAAGCGCGCTCAACTCCTCCATGCCTGGCAAGACGGCCAACTCTTCAGCTAGTACATCATCAATTCCCGAAGTATTGAGTAAAAGGGAAATATAGCTGTGCACCTCACTCCAGTAGTTGTTGATTTCTTCATGGACGTCGAGTTCCTGAACCCATAGATTGTCACCCGCCTGGATGGGCTGGCCGCGGTTCTTGTCCATGAGAGAGCGGTCCAGGTCGAAAGCGTCGCTCAGGCTGTGGGCCGGGTCCAGCGACATGACCAGGGTTTTGAGACCCGTCCGTGCAGTGATAATTCCGGTAGCGCCGGCCACGCAGGTTTTGCCCACACCTCCTTTGCCGGCATAAAGCATCATCCTCATTGCGATAATCTTACCTCATGAACGTGACTAGATTGCCATGTTCACTAGTCTATTGTGATTGGCTAGCCAACAGGGCTCTTCGCACCTCAGCTATAATTAAAGATTAACAGGAATAAAGAGACATTACTAGGCGAGAGTCAGAATAGTAATAGGCGTGTCCTTAGATGCTGATTGTTGAGTGGGAGCGGCTTTCACAGGAGGATAAAGTAGCCAATGGATTTCATATGCTGAAGAACCGTTTTGCGTTGGAGGTGGTGATTCGTTGAACCTCCTCACTTGCCATACCTTTTAGGTTTGACAGTTCTGTAAGGGTCATGATTAGATCGGCCGGTTCGGAAACCTTTCCCTGATATTCAACCGGGGAGTCGGTCTCCACCAATATCCGCTCTATGGGTGCAACTTTCATAGCGGCCTGGTGCGAAGGGCTATACGCTAAGGCGGGAGTGGCGGAAATATAGTAACCATCATCTATTATTTTCTCCAGAATCTCCAAAGAGCCGGTGTACCAGTGAAATACAGCCTTTTCGATTCCCGAATCCCTTACCATCTGGTGTGATCTTTGGTGGGAAAAGCGTGAATGTACAATAACTGGTCGACTGTGCCGGATTGCTAGGGAGAGAACCTTTGAAAAAACCTCCCACTGGACCGGCTTCTTCACCTTTGTTTTGTAATCGATTCCAACCTCACCCAATGCGATGCAACTCGGCAAGTTTTCCTCGATGAACTTTAGATTTTCCTCTATGGTGTCAGTGCTTATTGACCATGGGTGATAACCAATTGCAGGCTGCACCATATCAGGGAACTGCTCAGCCAGATCAATAGTAGTTACGTTTGAGGGTAGATCCATTCCCACAGCCACAATACCTCTAATGCCAGCATCTTTGGCCCTCTGAATTGCTCGGTTGATCTCCTTAATTTCATCTAGATGTGCGTGAGTATCAATCATCTTGCAAATCTTAGATCGCAGATTGAGGATTGGGGTCAGTGAGGAAGTCCACAACCACGACACTTTCACAAAGCTTATTAACCTTTTGCAGCACGATTTGGTGATCGGGATGTTTTTGGTAGTGCTGCATTGCATCAAGGTCTTTGAATGTGGAGATCAAGGCCAAATCGTATGATCTTTCCGACTGAACCACGTCCCGACCAAACTCATAGGAAAGGATCTCTGGAATGTCCGGGGGCAGCGCAGCAAGGCTTTTCTCCAAATCTACAATGTCCTCTTCCCCTATCCCGTGCTTGAACTTAAAAAAGACCACATGTTTGAGCATCTTGACTCCGGTCGGTTTCAGATGTAAGGTCCGTGTCTACCTGCCAACCATTGCTGCCCGCTGTCTGCTGCCAGCTGGGCAGGGCTCTAGGCGCTCTGCTTCTTTCTTTTCTCCACAGATTCCTTTCTGAAACCAAGGGAAACAAAGGTATTAAACGCCAGCTCCGGTGGAAAGAGTGCCACCCGATCTCCTTCGCTGATTGCTGTGTCCAGAGTTGCCCCCCGGCCGTTTACCATAATCATTTTGATCCTGTCCTGAGAGAGGCCAAGGCGGGGCAACAGGTCTTCAACCCGTGATCCGGAAGGGAGTTCCGATTCAAATTCTTGGCACCCCTCCCCTGCTTCGTTTCTTAGATTTCCACCTAAAAGAACGGTTATTCGCATGGCTGCATCCATATGTAAGAATAATCCTCAAACTAGTTAGCAATGGTAATCCTTGAACCGCAGAATATCGAAGTGGAGAACATTTTTTTATTGGTTTCAAGAACTTCTGCTGTTTCCGCCGGAGGCGGATTCGATATTGTCCTTGCGGACTCCCACCCTGCGGGTGGGTTCCCAGTTTCGATATTCAATTAGCAAGGGGGGGCTTTGCCCCCCCCATTCATGTCATTGCTGCGACCTCTGCTAGAAGTCGAGCACAGTGTCCAGTTCCTCATCTGACACATCAAAGACCACGTTGTGAGGCTTCAGTGGCTCTTTGCTGAAAAATTCAGGAAGCCGGTCGTCAGAGGGTGTGAAGCCGGCAGCCTTGTTGAATTCTAACTCCGTTTTGATTATTTGCTTGCCGTATTCCATCACATCGTCCAGGGTCAAATCCCAGCCATATTGAGCGTTCAGCATCTTAGGGATTGCCTCCAGGCCGCTGGGAATGTCCAGAACGGCAAAGGCGATGAATACGCAGAGCCCTGCAGCGTCAACTCCTGCGGTGGCGATCTGCAGATTTCTGGAAAGATCAACCTGCCCCTCGCGTTTGAGGGGATCTACGAATCCACCAACTTTCAATATATTGGTTGCCACTGCGTACCCGGCCGTATGGTCCGCACCCATGGGGGTGGTGGCATAGGTGACACCTATGCCCTTCACGGCCCGCGGGTCATAGGCTGGAAGGGACTGACGTTTTACCACCGGCACGTGCGAAACTCCATAGGCCTGTCCCGTGACTGCAGTGCCGCTGCCCAATATACGCCCCAGAGGGCTGCCTTTGCCGATCTCATGAATGAGTTCGATGGCACCGGCAGCGTCGCCAAAAGCTTTTACCCCGGCATGCATTGCCACAGCAACTGCACAACCTGTCTCTATAGTGTCCAGGCCGTAGTCGTCGCACAGTTTGTCAATCTCGGCTATTGCATCCAGATCATCGATGCCGCAGTTGGCGCCATTGGCCCAGATAGTTTCATACTCCAAGGCGGAGGTTACATAGTTTTTGTCTTGGTCAACATACTCGTTTGAGCACTGAATGATGCAGGTTGAGCAGCCTGAGTGAGTGGGGTTGCCCCCGCGCTCCTTGATGACATCGTGCATGGTCTCACCACTGATCTTCTGCGCTCCTTCGAACTGTCCCTCGGTGAAATTGCGGGTGGGAAGACCCCCGGCCTCGTTGAGGATGCTGGTAAGCACATTGGTTCCATAGACGGCCAAACCGCCTCCCGGTTTGGTTACCGGGTGTTCCCGGAGGGCATCCCTGAAAATGCCTGCGGCTTCTTTGAAGGCTTCCTTATCTGCATAGGTGACCCCGGGAGCTTCTTTGTCATCTACCACAATGGCCTTCATACCCTTGGAACCCATAACTGCGCCCATGCCACCCCGGCCGGCATGTCGGGATGGGGTTCCATTGGTGTTGGTAACCGCTACCGAAGCTGCTGAGAACTTCATTTCCCCGGCTGGCCCGATTGAGACTATCCCCACTTTTTCGCCATACTTCTCTTGCAATTTACTGGCGAGGTCGTAGTTCTTCAGTCCCTTGAATTCGTCTGCGGGCTGCAGTTGAACACCGTCCTTATTCACTAGCAGGCAGAACAGTTTACCTTCGGGGGCCTGCCCTTCTAATACCATCCCGGCTATTCCCAGTTTGCCGAGTTTGGTTGCCACATTGCCCCCTACATTGCTTTCCTTGATTCCTCCAGTAAGGGGACTCTTGCCACCAATGGAAAGACGCCCTGAGTTGGCGCAGGTTGTGCCTGCCAGAAGGCCTGCAGCAACCACCAACTTGTTACTGGGATCCAGAGGATGACAGAGCGGCGGCACCTCGCTTGCCACGATCCCTGAGGTAAGACCTCTGCCTCCAAGTGCTGCGTATGCCGGAGCAAGTTCCTCCACCTGGACTTTCCCCTCGGTCATGTTTACCCGGATAAGTTTTCTCATAACACCACCCCCTTGTGCTTACCTGACTGGCCGGTTACTTTCACTAAGCATATACATCGTGATGGAATGTGGACAATGGAAAACTGCTTTCTAATTTATGACTGAATGGCTCGGGAACTGTCAAGGGAAATTCTGCAGTTCGCATAGCACATGGCGCATAGCGCAGAGCGTGTGTGGCGAGACGAGGAAAGACGACGGAGGTCATAAGGAGAGATCAGCAGTCAGCAGGTAGATTGTAGCGGGCAGTAAGCAGTCTGGATAATGAGAGAATGAGGAGATTAGGACATTGGCTAAAAAGTAAAATCGGTTGCGGTTTACTGTTCACCATTTACGATTTGACGATATAACAAATGAACGAATCGACTAATGACTCCTGAATTCTTGCATTAGAATGGCCAGAGACAGCATGGGCGTGGTCTCTCGAATTCATCCTCACAGGAAGCCAACTGACTTGAATAGCGCTTCGCTTGGCTTTGGACCTTCCATGCCACCTTTTTCAACCAGGCTTTATTTCGGTATGTCCTGCGATTGAAACCATTATGTCCCTCGTGGTAGGCGAGGTAGAGATTATAGGTGTTACCGCGAGCAATCTTGCAGAGAGCAGAGCTAAGATTGCAGTACCAGCCGACAAAATCAATTGCATCGGCAAAATTGGCCCTGTTAGCCCCCCAGTTACCGGTGTTGGCCTTATATCTTTCCCAGGTTTCATCCACCGCCTGAGCATATCCATAGGCAGAAGAAGGTCGAGGACCCGGGAAAAAGCAAAGGCAGGCGGTTCGAGCTGGTTTAGCCCCGGCCTTGTATTTTGACTCCTGATGCATAATCGCCATGAGCACGGGGATGGGAATTGACCACTTTTCGGAAGATTTGTACGCACTTCTATACCAGTCTCGCTGTTGTCGGAAGATTTGACAAATATTGTCTATATTCTTCGGTGCAGCTTGACGATGCGCACAGCCGCCAACAAGGACGGTAAGTGTACAGATCAGCGAAAATACAACGGTTGCGAGTAAGTTATTTCGGCACATAGAGTACAAGAAAGTCGAGTACAGAAGATCTAATCTCCACGTTCTGGCCCCGGAAAAGGTTGCAGTCACGTCAGGGCGTGAATTGGAGTATTTTCATCAAATATCCGGGCTAAAGAAACTGCAATACCTCTGACGGGTGTGCTACCAGCACTTTTGCCCCGCCATCTTTAAGTTCCTCGGCTGTACGAAATCCCCATAACGCCCCGATTGGGAACATGCCAGCTCCCCTGGCCGTTTTCATGTCAGTGCCAGTGTCGCCCAGGTAAAGGAATGTATGAGCAGGCAGGCGGAGTTGTTGCGATATTTCTATGGCGAGAGTTGGGTCAGGTTTCTTTGGTACTGAGGGCCGGGCGCCGGCAACGGGATTGAACCGCCATTTGGAGAGTAGTTCAGTCACCATCTCCTTGGTGGACTCTTCTGGCTTATTAGACAACACGGCCAGTTTGAGGTTGCGAAGGGTTAAGTCGTCCAAGAGCTCAGGGATACCATCATACGGTCGCGTTTTTAGCGACCAGCGTTTGCGATACTCTACCCGCATTTCAGCGACGCACTGAGCAACCGTGGCCTGATCACGGTGGTTCTCGGGAAGAGCTCGCAGGGCGAACATCTCCACCCCGTCGCCCACAAAATGTTTACAGGCCTCGGCATCATGGCCAGGAAAACCGAGCTTATCGAGTGCTGTGTTCATTGAGTCGGTGAGATCCTCAATGCTGTCGAGAAGCGTACCGTCCAGATCGAACAACACTGCCTCGAACTTCATGGATATCCACCTCCTGAGAAAGGAAGCCCCATTAGAACCAGGAGCAATTTACCAGTATACAACGCTGCAAGCAAGAGGTACGAAAGGCGAAGCCTCTGATATAGTGAAGACAGAAGCTTATCCTTCTCAGGTATCCTGCCGGACGATTATTCATTGAGTTTTGTTCTCCTTTGACTCTTGATCACCTCAAAAACCATATTTAATAAAATACGTTATGTTTTCTTGATTAATATATATAATCTAGTAATTTAAGTTACCATATGTAGCTATGTGGTTACCTACAAAACCATTGATATGGTCCAATCTTTGCATGCATTCACGCGGTAATATCGCTAACACTCTAATACTAATCCGCCATGACCAAGAATCGAAACAGCTACAACACTACTCTCAGAACTGACCTTACCAGACGGCTCCGCATCCTTGCAGCCCAGAAGGGCAAGCGGCAAAATGATCTTCTGGAAGAGGCCATACAAGACCTTTTAATCAAGTATGAAAAAGACTCCCAAGTAACAGCTCTGAGTCCAGTTCCTAAAGCAGAAAGGCGTGAGCATCCGAGAGCTGAAGTATCATGGCCTGTAAGGATGATTACCGCTCAAGGCTTATATGAAGGAGAAATCAAAGATATCAGCAAAGGTGGTGCGCTCATCCAATGTTCAGAACTGCCCATAACAGACGACCACCTTGAATTAAAAATTGAGATACCAGACCATCTCTTAAACATATCAGCCAGTGTGGAAAAGGTTAGGCTAAATCTAGATGAAAGTGACAGAGCGCTTCCTTCATACGATATGGCTGTACGCTTTCTGGGAATTGACGCTGACCAAAGGAAGCCTCTCTTCAATGCTATTGAACAGAAAACTCGAACAATCGCCCCTTAGGATTCTCTAGCCCGGATATTTCATGAATTGCTGTCGCGAGACCGCGAAGATGGGTGTGCCACCTGGCAACCTCAGGGAGTTGGACCTGAGGCGTACTTGAACAGTACGTCGCAGGGTCCGACACCCGAGGACGCCAGGAAGGACGGCCATATCAGTGGTCGCAGCAAGTAATTCATGAAATATCCGGGCTCGCATATCATTAAAAGAACACAGCGGAGCTTCGGCTCCGCTTTTTTCTTCTCGACATCTTGTGATGAGATTTCTACTGGAAAAATGTGAATTAAGGGATGTAATATTTAGTTTTGCCTTGTGCGGAGTTTCCAAAGACGTTTATTAATCATACATCAGCCCACCGCCGAGCTCAGCCGTTGGGTGTTCAAAGACGAACTTAATAGAGGAGGGTCTATGTCTGCGGAAAAAAAGGTTGTCATTATTGGTGGGAGTTCTGGGATGGGACTTGCAACAGCCCAGCGTCTAGCGTCGAAAGGTTTACATGTTGTTATTGCGTCACGATCTGAGGAGAAGCTAAGAGATGCTCTATCCAAAATCAAAGGCACAGCTGAGTCAAAATCTCTTGATTTTTCCAATGAGCAGAGCGTTCATAGTTTTTTTGAGTGGAATGGGCCATTTGACCATCTTGTGCTGATGGCAGCAGGCCTACCCGCTTGGGGGGTCCTGGGGGAGATCCAGACCGCTGCTTTGGAAAATGCCTTCAATACAAAATTTTGGGGGCACTTCTACTGTGCTAAATATGCAGTGCCCAAATTGCGAAAAAATGGATCTATCCTATTTACTATCGGTGGCGCTGCACGGTCGGCAATTGCAGGTACAGCCGGTGTAGCTGCAGTGAACGGGGCCATCATGTGCATGGCGTTCACATTGGCGAAAGAGCTTGCTCCAATACGGGTCAATATCCTTTCTCCAGGCTTGGTTGACACTCCTGCTTATAACTGGATGACTGAAGAAGAAAAGCAAGGTTTTTTCAAACAAATGGGTGGGAATCTCCCGGTTGGACGAGTCGGCAAGGCGGAGGAAATCGCAGAAGCAGCTTATTATCTTCTAATGAACGGCTATACAACAGGTGCCATCCTCGATGTTGATGGTGGTGGTAGGCTTCATTGAACAACCAAGGCTGGTCAAAACCATCTAAGAAATGGTGGTTTTTCGGACTGACAGGTAGAATGGCCATCTAATTCGCGCTCGCTGCGCTCCGCTCAGTCCCGCAAGCGGGTTCCCAGTTTCACGGTCTCATTACGCAGATTCACGAATAATCCAGGTTAAGTAAGTTCCACTAAATGAACCCGATTCTTCCCTTGCTCCTTCGCCATATACATGGCTTTGTCCGCTCGTTTTATAAAGGCTTCCAATTCCTCCTTGGTTTTGTATTGGCTAGCACCAATACTCACAGTATTATGCACCGCCTTATTCGGTCTCGGAGAAAGTATTTCAGCCTCAAATCCCTGCCGTATTCTTTCTGCAACATTAATAGCATCTTCTCCTTTGGTTTCAGGTAAAATCACTGTAAACTCCTCCCCTCCATATCGGTATGCTGAATCTGTTTTACGAAGACATTCCCTCACCACTTTTCCCAGACAGCTCAGAACCTTGTCCCCTTCCATATGTCCATAGGTGTCATTATGTTGCTTAAAATTATCAATATCTATGAGCAACAGCGACAATGGATTATTATAACGAAGTGATCGATCAATCTCTTTTTTCAATTGGTTATAGAAATGTCTCAGATTATAGAGTCGGGTAAGATCGTCCGTAATGCTTAATTCCTTATAGCTTTGTTCGCTCTCCCGCAGCGCTTTTTCTACTTGCCTGCGCTGAGTTACTTCAGATTCTAATTTTTGGATTTGGTGATAGTAGAGAAGTGCGAGTCCCATTGCTAAGAAAGCAGGCAGAAACACTGCAAATTCCTGAAACAGTTGGAGCTTATATATACGAGTGAATAAGTAAAGCCTTTCATAAGCGTGTAAAGAACTCATGATCACGGTGCATGCTAATGCAGAGATGATAACAATTAACATATCTTTCAGAGAGGGGCTGCCAATCCTTTGATCCTTCATGTTTTACCTCATCTTTGACTAGGGGGACATCCCACAACCGTCTGATTCAAGACAGAGGTTGTCTTCTGAATTGTGTCAAGAATGTGCTCACCGCCCTTCACACGATGGCGCATCAACCACGCAACAAGCATTACAATTAACGTGCCAAACTAAAGTAACCCTACGGTCATCTTACGAATAGGGCCTATCGTCTCCGTATCCTTCAGGATACAGTTTATATCCAGTCAGGAGATTGTAGTCTTGAAGAAGTCTGTATCAAGAATGGCCCTAATATAATGCCCGAATAAAAACCCAAACCTGACGACCCGTGGTCGGGCCAAGTTACGTAGTTGAAAACATGATTGAAGTTGTCAAATATTCCTATTTGGACCCTAAGAAGCTTTTTAGGACGTCAAAAACAGCAATCTTCTGCAGGCGCACGAGAGAGCAATGAGCATAGAGCATGGAGAAAAGATAGGAGGGGCGAGTCGAAAGTTTAGATCACATACTTTAATCTACACTTTAGGTTTTGAGCAGTAACAACTATATGTAGTCTTTGATACGGGAAATCACCGATATGAGATTAACGGGGTGGAAAGCTGGGGCCTGGTCTGAAGGAGACCACCAATCGATCTTTCCCTGAAATGATCTCGTATGGGAGTCCCTTCTCGGGGATTAGATCAAAGACCAGCCGGACCTTGGTGTTGTATCGACCAACACGTATCTTCTTAACCCTTGGCCCTTTAAAGCTCAAAGCGCCTTCTATCTCAGTGGACTTGACTCCCATGAGGTCCACAACCAGTCGAGGCGGGTTGGTCAAGTGAAAGGAAACATAATCAGCTAGGCTTCCATTGGCAACAATATAATACTTAAGTTCTCCGTCCATCTTTAACTGCTGAATACTCAAGACCTTGGACGCAGCGGGTAGAGACGATTTTCCCAAGGCGGTGGATGGAAGTATGGTTTCTTTTGTGGAAGACTTGGGTGTCACAACCTCTTTTTTTGTGTAGTATTTTGTAGCCTTCGATTTGACAGTTGGCTCGGTTTGCGGAGGCTTAACCTTGGTCGCAGGCTCAGCAATATCAAGGCTAACCCAAATCTCGTTTCCCCGGTGAGTTATTTTGTATAACGCATTTTGGTTCAACCCAATCTGGACCCGGGTTAAGGGTTGGGGTTCATGAATGATTTCTGCGGTTTTGATTTTATTTATGATTTCGTTGTCCACGGTTAATGGCTTTGGGTTCATCTCATTTAAGGTATTAGGTAGATCTAGCACCAATCGCAGAGGATCTCCTACCTTAATGGCTCTGTAGGACACAGATTGGGGTCCAGTGAGGATGGCGTGCCACTGACCTTTCTCATAAACCACCGTGATTTCACTCAGTACTTCAGGAGCAGCGGCAACCGCCAGAGTTGAGTAACTGATGACCCACAACGGCCATAGCAAGAGAAAAATCCAGCTGTTCTTCGGGTAATAAATCCATAGGCTCATTATTGGCTTCTCCGTTTCAAGATTAGGTGCAAGAGGACCTATTTATAATCGTCTTTCAAAAATGTCTCAACCAATATATGTAGCAATTCTTGTCCAGGTAAACATCTCATACCTTAATCTAAACTTTACTGAAAATGTTACAGCGAGCGCATTCCCCGTAGCGACACGCCTTGAGTTCGTCGACAAGTCTCGTCGACAAGTCTTGCTGCGGGGTTAGCGAGCGAACTACAATAAAATGGAATCATTTCCTTACATTTCGAAGATTCCCTGCAGCGACTCGACCTGAGCGACTCGACCTGAGCGACACGACTTGAGCTCGTCGACAAGTCTCGTCGACAGGTCTTACTGCAGGGAGCTTCAATTCGGTCTAGCTGCCATATTTTGGTCTGAAGCGAGAAGATGTGCTTCCGAGTCCCGCAGGGCTATTCACTTTTCAGAGAGCGCAGCGGAGCCATTGGCTCCTTTTTTTTCACCTAAATGCAGCCTCATTGAACTCAACGGCCGTAAAAGCGCATGGTTGGAGGGTTTTCGAAAAACTGCTATACTTAGCCCGGATATTTCATGAATCACTTGCTGCGACCACGGATATGGACGTCCTTCCTGGCGTCCTCGGGTGTCGGCTCCTGCGACGTACCGTTCAGGTACGCCTCGGAACCAACATCCTGCGGTTGCCCGGTGGCACGCCCATCTTCGTGGTCTCGCGACAGCAATTCATGAAATGTCCGGGCTAGTAAACATGATGAGGTGAGAATCTTTCTTGGGAGCGACAGAGGGCAATGCTATGGAACTGGAGATAAAGCTTTTTGCTAGCTTACGGAAATTCAACTCAGAGCTGGAGAAAATTGAGGTGGGCGAAGGCACCACAATTGGTGAACTTTTTGACCAAGCTGGGATTCCACCCTCAGAAGTAGCCATAGTTCTGGTGAACGGCCGACATGCCACGTTAGACCAGCCTTTACTTGATGGAGAAACCGTAGCGGTATTCCCACCAATTGCGGGAGGATGAATTGGCTCTCATAAGGCAGAATGAGGAACATTTAAGCCACATTTTGGCGCAGCTGATAGAAGCCACTGGAGAGGTTGAAATAGCTATAGAGAGGCTGGCGGTCGATCAGGGTATTCCAAAGAGGCTTGCGGAGGCACTCGCATGTGGTCTGGATATTTTTCCCAAGCGGTACAAGGCGAACGCAGGCACTCTGGGTTCTGAGGGTCAGAAAAAACTCTTACAATCTAAAGTTTTCGTTGCTGGCTTGGGAGGACTTGGTGGCCATGTTGTCGAACAACTTGTCCGTTGTGGCGTCGGTGAACTGGTTGGGGTTGACCCAGATAATTTCGATGAGACCAATCTTAATCGCCAGCTCTATTCCGAGATCAACTCCATTGGCTTCAGCAAGACAGAAGCTGCCAGAAACAGGGTTGCCAAGATAAATGACGCAGTGGAATTCTACCCTCTCACCCGTAAATTGGAAGATCTGGAGAGTAACACCTATGATGGAGTGGACCTGATTTTCGACTGCCTCGACAGCATCCCTTCAAGGCTCCATCTCCAGGAAATGGGAGAGCTTTATAGCATACCTCTTGTCCACGGCGCTATTGGGGGTTGGTTCGGACAAGTGGCCGTTGTCTGGCCGGGAAGCAAGCTCTTGAGCAACGTCTACGGAACGAAGCGGGAGGGAATCGAGAAGACTCTAGGAAACCCGCCCTTCACTCCTGCTTTTATCGCGACTTTGATGGTGAGCGAAGGAATCAAAGTCCTGCTGGGGAAAAAGAAGAAAGAGAATACAGTCCTCTTTGCTGATCTCCTGAACAATCAGTGGCAACATGTTACTTTTTAGGTGCAAACTTTTTTGAATTTACATTGTTCACGTTGAAATGTACTATATATTTCTGAACGCTTTTCATTACCAGACCGCATTTTGAAGATCGCCATTGAGATTTACCACCTCTTTTACCTAGCCCGGATATTTTATGAAAATGCTTCAGCGAGCGCATTCCCCGTAGCGACTCGACTTGAGCGACACGACTTGAGCTCGTCGACAAGTCTTGCTGCGGGGGTAGCGAGCGAACTACAATGAAATGGAATCACTTCCCTACATTTCGAAGACTCCCTGTCCGCCGCAGGCGGACTGCAGGGAGCTTCAATTGCTGTCGCGAGACCATGAAACTGGGAACCCGCTTGCGGGATTGAGCGGAGCACAGCGAGCGCGAAGAAACTGGGAACCCGCTTGCGGGACTGAGCGGAGCACAGCGAGCGCGGAGAAACTGGGAACCCGCTTGCGGGACCGAGCGGAGCGCAGTGAGCGCGAAGAGGATGGGCGCGCCACCTGGCAACTCGTCCCGCGGTACCGCGGGATTGGTTCAGAAGCGTGCCTGTACGGTACGTCGCAGGGTCCGACACCCGAGGACGCCAGGAAGGACGGCCGTATCCGTGGTCGCAGCAAGTAAATTTTAAAATATCCAGGCTTGGCACGAAACAACTTAGCAGAGGATACAGCAATGGAAGAAGGGCGAAAGAAGAGAAAGTGCCCCCGGATTCCGGTCTATCTAGACGTGCGGGTTGATCAGCAAGACGGAATCGTGGTGAAAGGAAAAGTGATAAATTTAAGCACAGAAGGCATTTGTATCAAAACAGATGACCCTGTGTTCGCCAATGAGGAAATTACGGTTGAATTCTTACTGCCGGACACTCTCACTTCTGTCCGTCTCGGTGGAAGGGTGGTATGGTATCGCTACGATACCAAGACAATTGAAAGGAAGGATCTGGTTCATTTTTCTGGTGTCCAATTCCTGGATATCGTGGAAAGCTATCGAAATCTTATTCGTTACTCTACCTTGAAAATGCTTCACGATGTGGAGTTGGTGCGTGAGCAAGGAATAGAGCGAGTGGTCAGTGACGTTCTCAATCTGCCCCCTAAAGAGAGAAAGACCGCTCTCAACATCCTCTCCCACAAGGGATTTATCACCGAAGAACAGAGAGAAGAGCTTGAGTATGCCGATTAGGAAGCACTTCACCAGGGGCGCAAGGAATAGAGCATAGAGCATGGGGCATGGAGTAAAGAGCCGGAAGTCAGAATCCAGAATTGAGGTTGCAATGTTCCCGCCTCCGCTTCGCTTCAGACGGGATCTTTCACAGGTTTCAGCTTTTATGTTTTTCCCTGACACCTGAAAGCTTAAAATTTGTCCTTCGGAGTCCCCACCCTCTTGGCAGGGCCCGGTTTGGTGCTTGTGATTTGGGATTTCACCCTAGCAAGGGAGTAGAAATTTGCACACATTTGTAGAAAAATGCTTGTTTGAGGCTCTGATAGCGGCCAAAGAGGCTGGAGAAGCGATACTTGAGGTCTATCATGGCAAAATTGACGTCTCATACAAAGAAGATGATTCACCCCTGACACTCGCTGATAAGCGTGCTCACAGTGCCATTGCAAGCCACCTATGGTCAGATTCCACAAGTAGCATTCCCGTCCTCAGTGAAGAGGGAAGACAGACTCCATACGAAGAGCGAAAGGGGTGGGAATATTATTGGCTGGTGGATCCCCTGGACGGGACCAAAGAATTTGTAAAACGATCAGATGAGTTTACCGTAAATATAGCGTTAATTAAGAAAAACAGACCGGTGTTGGGCGTTGTTTCCCTTCCAGCTAAAGGCTGTTTGTACTTCGCCGCTGAGGGACTTGGCTCTTACAAGTTGGAGGATGTGGGGGCAGTCGGGCAACTAGTGGCTGCTGCGGGGGAATATCCTCATGAAAACGAAGCACTCAAGGCTTTGATTAAGGCGGCTATCAGACTGCCCCTACAGCAGTCTTTCAAGAA
Source organism: Deltaproteobacteria bacterium (assembly GCA_022340745.1). Lineage (GTDB taxonomy): Bacteria > Desulfobacterota > Syntrophobacteria > BM002 > BM002 > BM002. The sequence goes on along the minus strand of JAJDNL010000072.1, from coordinate 9,538 downwards.
GTCTCCGGACCAATTGAATTTAGTCGGAAGCCGTTCACATGGCACAGAAGCGCTTTCCGACTTCGTTGAGAAGATGAAGCAGCAGTATGAAAAGGTAGATTTTGTTCCTGCCGGTAGTGCCCTTAAACTCTGCCTCGTGGCTGAAGGCAGCGCTGACATATATCCTAGATTCGGCCCCACCATGGAGTGGGATACCGCGGCCGGCCATTGCGTGGTGGAACAAAGCGGCGGAGAAGTGGTAGACATGGATAAAAGGGCTCCACTTGACTATAATAAGAAGGACCTGCATAATCCTTACTTTGTCTGTATTGCAAAACACTTCAGAGAAATAAGCTTGCCGCTTTAGCCCTTGATCAGTAGATGATTTTGAGGAGTTCGTACATTGGTGCGCCCAAGGATGATATTGTTTTTTGCCGTGACCTTGGTGGCGATTGTGGTTGTAAACTGCGCCAGCGGCAGCAAGGATAGACATGCTGGATCAAAGAAGCGAACCTCTCATATTCCGAAGGAGATCCCAGCCAATTTTCTCCCTACGATGGCTGTTGGAGTGGATGAGTGTTACGTCTTTGTGAGACCAGACGGGGATGCACCCTTTTTTGGCCCTCTGAAGAAAGGGGAGAACATCAAGAAAATAGATGTTGGACAATCCTGGATTCTGGTCTGGACTCCAAGACTGCGAATCTCCGGCTGGGTCAGGAAATACCAGGTATACCGCATCCATAAGGAGATTTCGGATAAGGAGACTATTCCCACCAAATACCTTACTATTCTGCACATCCTGAAGAAACGGGTGAATATTAGGAAGGCGACTTCAACCCGGTCTCGGATTGTTTACAAAGCCAAGCAGCGGCAGGAATATTTGTTACTGGATGCGAAGAGGGGCTGGTATCAGATATGGGTACCTCAGGTGAAGAAAAGGGGTTGGGTTGCGGGCAAGTTGGTTGTCAAGCAGCACAGAAAGTGAGGTCTCATTACGTTATCAATTTTGCCGCTGTTTTTGTGGTTCGCCGGACTATTTCTGTAGCGGTTGCTTCGTCCCTCTTCACAAGGCCTTCTCCAGCCTTGATCTCAATACGGGTCAATTTAGAAGTGATTCTTTTCAGTTTTATCACAACTTCCAAATCGTCCGCCGTGGCGTAAATTTTCTCTCCATGCTCGATCTTTTTGACCTTCTCCACATCGATGACCATCTTGCACAACGTTACCAGAAGGGCTTTTTTCACCCGGTCGTAGTCATAGGAGACCGTTTGAGCAACTGAGGTCGAGGCAAAGTAGTCAGCGCCGCCGGCAACGCCTGATCCTACCGTGCCGAGAGCGCTCACTGCCACAGCACAGCCGCTGAGCGTAAACAAAAGAAAAAACCCCGTCATGAGGGGGCGGATTGAGCTTTTCCTGTAACTTTTCATGGACACCGTTTCGTTGAGCATAAAAGATTAGTGATTGCCTCTTCGAAACTGATTAGAGCAAGCAGTGTGCCAAAGCGTTCCTGAACAATTAATTCTTAAATATCAATCTCTTAAATAAATGGACACTCTTTGCCCCTCAACAGGTACGGTCGCTTTGAGGCCAAGAGTGCCCATTTGTGTCAGTCAGGTTCCAAGCAGAAAGAGCTCTCCGAAGCTGGGAATCGACTCACCCTTCGAAAATGTTTTCCAGCCGTTCCAAATCATTGACGATTCGCCACTTACCGCCACCTGCTTCAACACGCGCTCTCCAGTCTGCAACCCGCTTGTAGTATTCACGAGGATCAACGTTGTCGCTGCGCAGCTTCGTGACGTTTAAGGCAACCACATTGCAACCATCCACCTGGATGGGAAAATTGCGGATTTGCCCTTTGACCAACTCTTCCTTAAGATCTGAGAATATGAGGATGTACTTCTGTCCCGCTCCGGCCTCATTTAAAAACTCCACTGACTGCAAGACGCCACCGGTAATGTCCGTGTAGGCACTGCCTTTTGCAGTCTGTACGAAGTCGTCGATTTTCTGTTTAAATAGACGTTTCTGTTGATTTGCCACCGATGGGCGTTTGTCAAAGGTCATTTTGGCTACAATGTCCTTTTCGCTGAAGCTTCCACTGTCAATGCGTGCCACCGCCATGCTGTCTCCGGGTTGTAAAGTACCAAGGAGGTAGTTGATGATCGCTTCAGCTCGCTTCAACTCCTTCTTATAGGTGCCCGAGGTGTCTAGAAGCATGTACACCCCCCTGGAATGACTGGTGGTATCAGGACAGCCCCACAGAAATGGTAAAAGAAGCAGTATTAGGGCCAGATATTTTTTCATCACGACACCTCCTCCTCCACTATGATCTCGGTTGGATGTTTTTTGTCCCTGATCAGATTTTCCACCCAGAGCGGCGGAAAAATAAACAGGTCGTATATATTCACCAGCAACTCGCCACAATAGTGGCTGACGTTTCCTAACAAGCGCAGGAAAAAGGCGAGCCAGCGCAAGATCGCGGTTGTTATAACACCCAATACAGTGCGGGAAGACTGAATGAAAGACTCGAGAGGTATGGCCACAAATGTCAGGGCAAAGGGTAGAACAAAGCCCATTACCATCTGGCCTACAGTTGGAATCCAGCTGTTTATCGCAACGCCAGTTGCTTCCACAGCTGCAAGTGACTGTCTCAACGCTTGCATATCTGCGGCGATTTGATCTCGCATGAACGCTAATGCGGCCTCGACGCATGCCAGGACAGATAAGATGCTAAAGGTGATCCAAATCATGCGAGTGCGCATCTTGTCATCCATTTGACCTATAATTGGGAACAACCTGGTAATACGGAGTGATTCCATCAAATAGATGCCCATGGCAACTTCCACTAGAATAATCACCAGGGCGGCAACATTAGCAGTTTTGAAACCGCCGATGTAACTTCCGCCCCCAACCATCTCCGACATGGGAAGAGCAATGAGGTTGAAGTTAATTACGGCACCCCCGATTGCGATGCACAGGACGAAGCCGGAGATGAAAAACTGGGTGAGGGACGAAGCAGTTAACATTCGCGCTGCCTTGTCCGTCTGTTCCCTTATTTCCTCGTATTCGGTCATCCGGTTGTCGATTACCCTAGCGCGCTCGTGTAATCCGGTTATGGTCTTGCCCACCTGTTCGAGGGTTTGAGCCATACGGCGCCAGTAGGGCATCATTTTTTTGAGTAGGTTGTGACGTTCGGCCACCGACTTTCGGTGCTCGTCCATAGCGGTTTTATACTGAGACACGGTGGTCTTGTGGATTTCGGTCAGGATAGTGGCAACGGTACCGTCACCTTGGGAAGGAAGATTTGCCACGGCCTCCACTGCACCTACCCAGGCAGGAGGCGCTGGTGGTGTCTCAGAGCTTTCCCTGTAGTCCTCATCTATCTTGGTAGCATGATCAGACAGGGCACGGTGCAGAGTGGGATACCCACTGAGGTCCCTCTTCACCACTGCATCGACACGGTGAAATTCTCGCTCGATCAAGCGCTCCACCGATTCCGTTCCGGCGTTGAGCAAGACCTCTTTGTTACGCTGCACCAGCTTTTGTTCGGCAAGCATTACCGATCGCGCCATCAAACGGAAGCCATTGTGGATAACTCGGGCCAAGGAGTGGATTGCTTTGTGGGCAGGAGTGCGCGCCAAGTAAAGCAAAACAACCATGACCACAATCCAAATGAGTATGGACAGGACTGGGGATCCCGGCCAGATTAGGAGAAGCTTTGTCAAGGACATGGGAACCTCCTCTTATTTCACTGCGTTGGATTGGGGGCTAAAGATGTATTGTGTCTTTTTTTGTACGTCGGCATACACAATTATCCTTATACCTCTGATAGCGTATGAGGCTCAGCCTGCCCCGCTCTCCACCGGGACAGGAACCTCCGGCTCTATTGTTTTGAACAGGTCCTTATTGTGTGGAGTTACTCCACATTACAAACCAAAATGATTATTCGTTGTCAGGTGCAGGTAACAGCAAATTCCATACCAATAGTGGTACACTGAAAGACGGCAGGATATGAAACCTCTCTTTTCTTCTGTAATATCAGGTCTGGACAAAATAAAATGTGCCATTGAAATCTGCTAGTGAACTGTCTTATAAGAAAGAGCAAATCTTCGAACGAGCGAGGAGGAAGTAGGCATGCCGAAAAATGTTGTCGTTATTGGTGCAGTTGCTCTTGGACCGAAAGCTGCCTGTCGCTTCAAGAGGTTGGAGCCAGATTCCAGAGTGATCATGGTGGATAAGGATCACCTTATTTCTTACGGAGGCTGCGGTATTCCCTATTTCATATCCGGTGATGTCAGTGATCCGGCGCAACTCCAGGAAACCAGCTTTCACATGCTTAGAGATAAAGAGTTTTTTAAAGGAGCCAAAGACATCGAGGTCTTGACCAACACCGAGGTCCTGAGCATTGACCGCCAAGAGCAGAACGTTCATATCCAGGATCTGACAACCGGTGAAAATTCCACCCTACCCTACGATAAGCTTGTGCTTGCCACCGGCAGTCGTCCCAAGCGCTTGGACATCCCCGGAATTGACCTGGAGGGAGTTTTCACCGTGAGTAATATGAATGCGGCCATTGCTATTAAAGAGAGAATTGCAAGCGGCCAAGTCGACAGTGCGGTCATCATTGGTGGAGGCTTCATCGGTCTGGAGATGGCAGAGGCTCTCACTGATATGTGGGGCATAGAGACCACGGTGGTGGAGATCACCGACCAAGTTCTTCCAGGTTTGATTAGCAGGAACATGGCCAAGATTGTCCAACATCACATGGAAGAGCAAGGAGTCGCTTTTCAGCTGGAGCACAGGGTTGAGCGCCTGGAGGGAAACAAAAAAGTGGAGCGGGCCGTCACCACTAAGGGAATCATTGAAACGGATATGGTAATCGTTGCCGTGGGAGCTGAACCGAATTCTGATCTGGCCAGGGCTGCTGGTTTGGAGGTTTCGCCCAGGGGCGGCATCGTGGTGAACAGCAGGATGCAAACCTCCGATCCGGATATCTACGCCGGTGGAGATTGCGTGGAAGTGATCAATGTGATAACCGGCAAGCCCGGTTATTACCCCCTTGGTTCCATGGCTAACCGGCAGGGTCGAATCATTGGAGCCAATCTTGCCGGGGGGAACGGCGAATTTCCCGGTGCAGTGGGAAGTTTTGTTGTGAAGGTGTTTGAGTTGTCTGTTGCCGCTGCTGGATTAAGTAGTGAGGTGGCACGCAGTGAAGGATTTGATGCCATTAGTGCTCTGGTAATTCAGTTTGACCGGGCCCATTTTTACCCAGAAAAGGATCTTATGACCCTGGAGATGGTAGTGGAAAGAGGTACCGGTAGGGTACTCGGGATCCAGGGCGTGGGCAGTATGGGTGACGGCACGGTTGGCCGGATCAATGCGGTGGCCGCCATTCTCAAATACAATCCCACCACAGAAGATATAGGGAACCTGGAACTGGCCTATTCTCCGCCATTTTCTGCGGCCATGGATATTCTAAATGCTCTTGCAAATACAGCAGAGAACATTCTGGCCGGGAAGAACCGGGTTGTGGATGTGGACGATTTCAATGAGCTTTGGAAACAAAGAGAGAAAGGCGACGTGGTTTTTTTGGACTGTCGCGGCTGGGGGAATGCGGAACCTTTTGTAGAAAAGTATCCGGATCATTGGAAAAGCATTCCCCAGGATGAACTGCGGCTGAGAATGGCGGAAGTGCCTAAGGACAAGAAGCTCGTGCTGATATGTAACACCGGCGTGCGTTCCTACGAAGCTCAGGTAACCCTGGACCAAATGGGGATAGGCGACACCTGCAATCTTCAAGGTGGTGTGGCTGCTCTGAAAAAATGGGGACTTGATCTCGCTTAATGCGAGATCAAGCAGGCAGCGGGTAGATTGCAGCTGCCAGCAAGAAGACAGAGGTCAGAATAGACTAGGCACTGGACACTAGGCACTAAGCACTGCGGGACTACGCGGGGACACAAAGACAAGTCGAGAAAGCTAACAAACGATCCGATGACAACTAATGACAGCGAAGCGTGCTGACCTAATGACGGCGTAGGCAAATGACCTGGCTCCTTGAGCCCCAACGGAGAGAAGCGTTTGTTTGGTGAACAAAGAGAATTCAAGATCGGGCGATTGCAGTCAGGTGGAATCATAACCAATTACTACTGTACCTCCGCCTGTGGCCACTGTCTCTATTACTGCAGCCCGCGTTGGAAGAAGGAATACATTGACAGGGACACCCTGATTAAAATCTTAAAAAAGATCACGAGCTTCGGCTGCCGCTCTGTCCATATCGGTGGCGGAGAGCCGTTTCTCAACCCTGCTGGACTGAAAATGGTTCTCGAAACAATTCGCTCCTTAGAGGTGAACATAGAGTATGTGGAGACGAATTCCTCCTGGTTCAAAGAAAAAGAGTCTGCGATCGACAGCCTATCTTTACTGAAAGAAAGGGGTCTTGCCACCCTCCTTGTATCCATGAGTCCGTTTCATAACGAGTACATACCCTTTTATAAAGTCAAAGGGGTAATAGAAGCGTGCAGGGAGGTCAATATAAACGTCTTTCCCTGGATATCAGAATTCTATCCGGAGATTGCTGCTTTTGACGACCGGACTACTCACCCGGTCTCCGAGTATGAAGAAAAATATGGGGACAATTATCTCTCGATGATTCCTAGGCGGTATTGGATACATTTGGGTGGTAGAGCGCTAAAGACCTTTTCCAGAGTTTATGGCACGAGAAGTTACCAGGACACTCTTGCAGCAAACAAGGGAGGATGCAGGGAACTCCTGGATGTCAGTCACTTCCACTTCGACTTATATGGTAACTATATTCCGGGACTCTGTTCTGGTCTTGCCATACCATGTGACCATGTCGGTACCGCTCTCTCCGAAAAAGAGTATCCCTTCTTGAGCACTCTTTTCCGTGAAGGCATAGGTGGCTTTGGGGATCTTGCCGCTAGCAATTATGGCTTCAAACCTTCCAGGGAATACTTGTCCAAATGTGATCTCTGCTTTGAGATCAGAAAGTACCTAGTCGTGCAGGTAGGAGTGAGCTCAAGAGAGCTGCAGCCCGAAGGCTTCTACGAGAACGACTAGGGGGGGAAAGGTGGTTGGTTCATGGGCCAAACTGACCTTGTCCATTTCGCCAGATTTGGTGATTTCACAAACCGTATTCGCCGCAGATGCTCATAGATAATATATTGTATTTATTTAGTTAATTGTCATTCCTTGCTCATTGGCATCATTCCTGCCTATGTCAATAGACAGTGGTTCAAAAACTCCTTGTCTTGCTCTAGCTTTATGGCCCCTGCCCCCATCAGGGCCTCGTGCCGTGGTGGGGGCTCCCCTTTTTATGGGGGCACCTCATAAGACTCTACAATCCGCATTCTCAAACCGGGAAATCGCCAGAGGGGTGGGAGTTCGAAGGACAAACCGGGAACCCACCCGAAGGGTGGGAGTCCGAAGGAAAAACCGGGAACCCACCCGAAGGGTGGGAGTCCGAAGGACAAACCTACAATCTAAAATGTGAGCACCGCTTTAGAAAATATCGGGCTCAACATCCCGACCGTAATCTACACCAGGCATGCCGAAACCGTGGTGTCTGAGAAATTCTTGCCGTAGGCCGTCAATATCTGCAAGTTGAGACAAATTTTCCGTTGTCACCTCTTGCCACATTTCGGCTACTTTCTTCTGGACATCCTGGCGCATTTCCCAATCGTCCAGGCGGATTCTGCCCCTATCGTCGAGTGTGGGAGCGCTATCTGCAAAAAGAAAGTCGTGATAAAGCCTGTAGATCTGCTGGATGCAGCCCTCGTGCAGGTTCTTTTCTTTCATGACCTTATACAAAAGGGATATGTAGAGGGGAACCGCCGGTATAACTGCGCTGGCTCTTGTTACCAGTGCCTTGTTGACACTGATGATAGCCTTACCCCTACATGGCGCCAGAACCTTATTGATCTGATCACCGCTGTTTTCCAAATCCTCTTTGGCCTTGCCAATGGTGCCATCTCGATAGATAGCTTTGGTAAAATCTGGACCAATATAGGAGAAGGCAATGGTGAGGAAGTTCTCCGCCAGTACGCCGCCATTCTGGAGCATTTCAACCCAAAGTCTCCAATCCTCCCCGCCCATGACTTTTACTGTATGGGCAATTTCCTCCTCTGTTGCTGGCTCCGCGGTTATCTCGCTTACCTTGCCGCTGAGAAAATCTACCGTTTTGGAGGTGAACGTATTTCCGATGGGCTTAATGACCGTTGAATAGAGCTCCCCGGTTTGGGGATCCATTCTCCTTGGGGCAGCGATACTGTAAACCAGAAAATCAATCTCTCCCAGGTTTTCTCTAATAATCTCCAAAACCTGTGCTTTAATCTCTCGTGAGAAGGCGTCTCCGTTTATGTTCCACGCCTGGTAACCTGCTGCCTCCGCTTCTTTCTTAAAGGATTCAATGTTATACCAACCCGCGGTCCCTGTTTTTGATTTTGTCCCCGGTCTCTCATAGGCAACGCCGATGGTGGGAGCGGCTGAACTGAAGGTGGAAACTATTCGAGCGGCAAGGCCGTAGCCGTTAGAAGCGCCGATCACGAGGACTCTCTTCGGACTGTCAATTCTATCGCGAGCCTCCACGTAGTTGATCTGGGCCTTAACCTGAGCAGCGCAACCGAATGGATGCGCTGTCAGGCAAATGTTCCTGCGAATTTTAGGTTCAATGATCATGGGTTAGGTTAGCACCTTTTGAGCTTTTCTCATTGCCCGGGCAATAGGAATTCCCTGCGGGCATCTGTTTTCTGCCAGGGAATAGTCGATAGTGCCAATTCGCTCACGGGTAACAGGCGAGAGTTTTCCATACAAGGTCCTGGCGCGCTCGCGCTCCCCATAACTTTCGTAGTACATTAGGTAGCGCATGACATCGGCAACTGGAACCACTTCAGTCAATACTGTTTCGCACATATCGCTGCAGCCGGCGCAGTAGTAAGAGGCGGTCTCCCGGGCGTATTGATCCAAGAGATGCAGATCCCCAGCAGAAAGACTGGTCTTGTCCATTGCGGCCGCAATATTGGACATTAGGATGGTAAGATTCGGCATCTGGGAGCATATGGAAGCTATCTCCGGATTTGTCCAAACTGCCTTGAGCTTGGCCTGGTTATCGGTAAACCCCTTTTCAATAAACGTGTCCACCAGTTTAGCTGCGCTGGACGAGCCATATGACCATCCTCCCTGGGTTTTCATGGCAGTCAGGCCTATGCCGGTCTCGGTGCAAGCGGCTAGTGCCTCTTTCATTTTGCCTTTGTTCATGAGTCTGTAATTGTAGGTCATCATGATACCGTCGATCCAACCCAGTTTGGCCGCCTCCAGCATGCATTCTTCCATATTACTGTGAGTGCTGAAGCCGAAGAATTTTATTTTTGCCTCGCTCTTAGCCTTTTTGGCCCAGGCTTTGGTATTAGCATCAAGCTCATCTATAGAGCTAATTCCATGGACGAAATAGAGATCAACATAGTCGGTATTCATTCTTTCAAGAGAACGCTTCAACAATCGAGTCATACCCCCTGGGTCCCTGGCGTCCGACTTTGTAACCAGAAAA
>JAJDNL010000053.1 GCA_022340745.1 Deltaproteobacteria bacterium | reverse complement strand
ATTGCCAGCATGGAGAGGATGTGACCTGCCTTGGCTTTTGTCAGTCCATAGACTTGCATGAGGTAGGGGCCGCCCCAGAGCCCGCCGAAAGAAAAAAAGATAGCGCAATCGAAAAAGAACCAGATGGCCACAGGCCAGAATCGAGGGTAGGCAAGCACCCGTCGCATTCCCTCCAGGAGCCCGATTGAGGGCGGACTCGCGCCTACGGATTCTGCTGGTGAAGGCCAGCCAAGATCAGCAGGTCGATCACGCACAAAGAGCCAAACCAGGATAGCCATCACCATGGTAAAAACGCCCACGGCCACAAAGGAAAGACGCCAGCCGATCCAGTTGCTGAGAAGGGCCAGGGGAGTAGCAGCAGTGAGGGAGCCGAGACCCCCCATGACCATGAGAATGGCGGTCATAGTGGCAAATTCCCTGACCCGAAACCACTCTGCCAATACTTTCATGGTAGGCACGAAGAGCATGGCAACACCCAGTCCCACCAGAGTACGTCCGACGATGGCCCAGAAAGCCGAGGGTGCAAAGCCCAGCAGGATGGAACCAAGGGTGGCTACAATGAAGAACAGGGTAATGGATCGCCGCGGGCCCCAAGAATCTGAAAGGAGACCAGCCGGTAGCTGCATGAGAGCATACGGATAGAAATAGGCCGAACTCAACAACCCGAGTAAGGTGCCTCCAGCCTGGAGATCGTGCATCATATCCACGGCTACCACCGCCGGACAAAGACGATGAAAATAGACCAAGATGTAGCTGAAGGCGAGAACCCAGAAGATGAGCCAACGATAGCGTAAGGCTTTATTTAAGAGATCAGACATGGTCGGCCACCATCCCTTGATACAACGCGCTTTGTACCTACATACAAAAAGGGCAGCCTATCTCGCCCAGAGAGACTGCCCTATGAATCCGGACCCAAAACCCGGCTTGGAACCATCCCCAGAGAGGGCGTTTGATGTCTTTCCTACATGCGGTAGTCTGTTGGAGTAGGGAGGTCCGGCGATTTTAGATTTTAGAATGCAGATTTAAGATTTAAAAGCTCAATACCTCCCTTAAAATTCCATGCACCTCAATCTGCAATCCACAATCTGAAATCTACAATCTGAAATCATAAATCATAGAGGTTTGCTCGTCATCCTTCTTCTACAAACCTCTCTATCTTTGCTTTTCCCTCGAGGGTCTTGACGTATTCAGCTATCGCTGCCTGGGCTTTCTGCTGCTTCAAGAACTGTTCCAGCCTCTCTTTGACCTCATCATAAGAGAGTGTGCTCTCAGGTGTTCTGTCGGTAACCATGATGAGATGATATCCGAATCTGGTCTCGACCAGGTTGCTCACCTGTCCAGGTTTCATGGTAAAAGCTGCATCTTCAAAAGGTTTGACCATTTGACCCCGCCCAAAGAAGCCTAGATCACCACCTTTAGGACCGCTGGGACCCTCGGAATACTCCTTGGCAAGAGCGCCGAAATCCTCGCCTTTCTTAAGTTTTGTCTGGAGCGACTCGATTTTTTTCCGTGCTTCAGCTTTCTTCGCTTCGTCTGCCTCTGGATCAACTTTGACCAAAATGTGACTGGCTCGCACCTGCTCAGGTTTCTTAAAAGTTTCCAGGTGGCCATCATAGTAAGCCCTGGCTTCTTTCTCAGAAACAACAATTTTGTCTCCAATTTGACCCTCAAGGAGCTTCCTAATAGCCATATCCCGCCCAAACTGAAACCTCAAATCTGCCTCAGTCAGATTCATCCTGCTCAAACCATTTTTGAACTCGGCTTCACTGGGAAATCGCCCTTTGAGTGCACTTAATTGCTCATCAATCTCCTTTTGATCGACCTTGATACCCTTTTTCTGGCTCTCTTGATAGAGCAAGTCTCGAGCGATAAGGTTCTCAAGCACTTGTTTTTTGATTTGACTGCGCTCTAAATCATTGGGAAACCTGCCCGTTCTCTGCAAACGGTCAAGAAATCGGCTCGTCTCGCTATCTAACTCAGCCTGCGTTATAACCGTGCCGTTGACCAGCGCAGCCTTCTTTTCCGCAGACTTACTTTCACCTGCGTATGCCGGCGAGACCAGGGTGATCAGAGCCAAAACAATCAGTAGTCTCCAAAATGGAATTAGCCTTTCGGTGTACATTATTATTTCTCCTTCTGGGCGCCATGGAAAAATAAGCGCCAATCACAAGCATCAGGTCATCTGGCTGCGCCGTCATTGCATCGCCACCACAGACGACCATGGATGACGGCAAAGCGAGATGACCTATGAGGTACGCCCTTAGTCCTACTTGATCCTGGTCAGCTTGTTTCGGGCAATCTTGGCCTGGTTGCTTTGCGGATAACCCTTAATCACTTTTTTCAGAAGTATCTTTCCAGCAGTCTTATCTCCCAACTCTACAAAGGCCATGCCTTGTTTGAGCAGAGCGCTACTCACCTTGTCGCTCGTGGGGTAGTCCTTGATAGTCTTTTCATAGGCGGCTATAGCGTCCTGATATCTCTTCTCAGAATAATAGCATTCACCCAGCCAGAACTGAGCATTGTCGGCTAAATCAGTTTTCGGAAAACGCTTAAGATAGCTGTTGAATTCCACCCGTGCTGCCTCGAATTTTCCACCCCGAAAAAGCTGGAAAGCCTTGTCATAAAGCCCTTCTGCATCCGAGGGGGGTGGTTTGCTGGCAGTTTTCACCTCTGCCGCACCGGATTGAGCTTTGCCTGCCTTGTTCTCTTGCGGTGATCCCGTTGTCGAGGTGACTACCAGTTCTTGAAGTCCAAGGTAGCTGGCCATCAGGCTCTGTCCTCGCTGCAGGTCTTCCACGGTTTTACGAATCTCCATCATCGATTCCATCTGCTTTTGCTGCATCTCACTGACCCGCACCCCGGTTCGCTCGTTCATGGCCGCAGCTTCCTCCAGCTGGCCGTTCAGCCGTCCGAGCTCGAGCTCTATTCGGTCCATTTGCGCTCCCACTGCTGCCTGATTGCGACGAAGTGGCTGACGGTCGGCCTCCAGTTTCTCGTCCGTGGCCTTTTCTAACTCGGCATACTGGGCTTTGGTCTTATCCAGCTCTCGACGCGCGTCCCAGATTTGCCTCTGCAGTACGGATACATCTTGTTGGGTAGCGCAACCACCGAGTCCAATACAAGAGAACAGCAATCCCAGCACAACGGCTCTCATAAAACCCATTCTTATGTCGGTGGCGTCAATTCTATTCATCTCAACTACTCCCCATCACTGCTCACCCCCCTGTACTCCCAACCATTTGTAACAACAACACTTTTCTAAAATACTGCCTCCACTGTGGTGGAAAAAATCACAGCCAGACGTGGGTTGTCCAGGGGAGCGCCAGAATGATGCGTATGAAAAAGAGACGGCAGATACTGTGGAGTGAATATCTGGAAAGCCTTCTTTCTAATGTGAGTTAAAAACACGGCTAGGCGGGCGAAGAAATCCGCCCCAGAGTGCATTACTTCGCACACCTGCGTATGAAATAGTGCTCCCAAAACGAGGCAGCATGAACCAAGGCAAACGTGCGTGCTACCTGCCCAACCACTGTGGCGCCCAGGTTGAATCAGCTCTGTAGACTCATTCAACCGGAACAAAATCTGAGTTGTATAACAGGAGTCGGTCCTGGCCCAGCAATGGATAGCCAGGACCGATACCTGTTACCTTGGTACTGATTAAACCTGGTACGGTCAGACAGCCTGCGCAAGCGCAGATACCTATCTAATGCTGAAGTGATCCCTTCTGTTCCTGGACCAGCAAGACTCGGTTTGCTGCCTGCAGAGGGGCTGCTCTTCACCATAGGAAATGGTGGTAATTCGACCCTCAGCCACCCCTGATTTGACCAAGTAATCCTTCGCACTATTTGCGCGGCGGTCACCTAAAGCCAAGTTATACTCGTTGCTACCGCGGTCGTCGCAGTGACCCTCAACGAGTACGCGCACTCCAGGATGTTCGCGCAAATATGCCGCCTTGTCGTCCAGGATCATCATGGCCTGGGGAGTGAGAACATATTTGTCGAAGTCAAAATGAATGTTTTCATCCTCGAAGGCTGCTTGTCTGGCTGCTTCAGACATACTAGCCGCCTCTTGCTTCTGGCGTGCTTCTCGCTCCCGTCGCATCTCTTCAGCTTCCCGACGAGCTGCCTCATCTTCAGCCATCTGTTGTCCCGTTCCCTCCTCTGCAGCCATTTCCTGGGTTTCCATCGTTACCTGTTTCTTGGCGCATGAAACTGGTAGCGCCAGCAGCATAGCCAACATGATTGCACCGAAAATCCACGCTCTGCTCTTACCCATGCTTCATTACCCTCCTCTCCTTGTCAACACTTCCTTCATGCCCTATGCAAAAACCCAACCAAATGCAACCAACCCGGCGGCTGGAGCAAAACACCACACAATTTTTCGGCCAGCCGTTTTTGCTGGGTCCCTTTATACTACTAAGGAGCTGCTCTCGTCAATCGTGGAGACCAGTCAGGCTCTGTTTGGGAACCGTTAAGGTTAAGACGAAGCCTCCTTTGGTCCGTGCCATTTGCCTGCATCACCCAGAGGGTTGGGCTGCCGTTGCGGTCTGACTGAAAAAGAATCAATCTTCCATCTGGAGACCAACACGGATTTTCGTTGTTCCCCTCACCCCCTGTAAGCTGGCGTAATTCCGTACCATCTGGGTTTATCATAAAAATATCAAACCTGCCATCATGCAAGCCAGCATAGAGTATTCGATCACCACGGGGAGACCAGGCAGGTGAAGTATTATAGTCGCCCTCAAAAGTCAAGCGCGTGCTGCGCTCTGTGGCAAGATCCAAGACGTAAATCTGCGGTATCCCCGCTCGGTTTGAGACATAGGCCAGCTTCTGGCCATCAGGCGCCCAAGATGGAGAAACATCTATAGACCAGTTAATCGTCAGTTGTTTTAGTATATCACCCTTGGCATCCAATAGGTAGAGCTCGGGGTTGCCAGTAAAGCTCAAGGTGGCGGCCAATTTGCCACCTTTGGGGTAGTAGGTGGGCGCTATATTAAGCCCTGGACGCATACTGATGGGCTCTCCAACTTTCGTGCTGAGATCCATAGTGTAAAGATCCGGATTCCCTCGCTTATAACCAACATAGGAAATTTCCTTTCCGTCCGGTGCCCAGGCCGGTGCGAGGTTCATATCGCTGTCGCGAGTCATCTGGCGGATATGAGAGCCATCAAAGTCAGCAAGATATATTTCTTTCTTGCCGGTAGCATCCCCCACAAAAGCGATTTGAGTATGAAAAATCCCAAGCTCACCAGTTAAGTGCAACATCATCTCGTCTGCGAAGGTGAGAATGGTTTGCCGTGCAGCACTCAGATCAGTGGCGTAAATCTTTTTCAACAATAGCTTCTGGTTAATCACATCAAAAAGACGAATCACTAATCCCAATTTCTGACCCTGAATCTGGTAACTACCTCGCACCAATAGATCGGCACCAAGAAATCTCCACTCGGAAAACTTTATTTCCTCCTTCGTAACCCCCATTTTTTCAGGATCTTGAAGGAATACCGCGGGATCTAACCCTTGGAACAAACCGCTGAAGGCCAAGGCATTGTTCAGTGTATCTGCCAGATCTTTTCCCATTGACAGGTTGACACCATCGCCACCCTCGTAGTGAAAACGTGGAATGGCAATGGGGATCTTCTTTTGCAGGGGGGAGTTAATATCAATGTAAATCCTGCTTGCAGCAGGAAACGCCTGGAAGATAACCAGGAGAAAGGCCGACAGACAGAGCAAAGAGGCACGAAGGTTCCGGGAGTAGCAGTAACGCATTGTACTAAGATCTCTGGTTTTCAGGTGCGAAGCGAATGACGATCTCTTCCTCTTGAGGGCTGTAGATATCAGGAAATGGAGGAAAAGGTTTTGATTTAAGGATAGCTTTAAGCACCGAGTCGTCGAAGTAAGAATTGCCGGACTTCTTTTCAAAATTAATATCAAATACGGTGCCGTCCCTACGAGCACGAACCACAACTACTGCTTCAAGGCCTCCTGTTTGTTCACTGAGCCGCTCAGGAAGCACCCAATTGCTTTCTATTTTCTCATTGACCAGCGCCCGGTAGAGCATCAAAGCCTGGCTGAGTTCACCACCCTTCATACCACCTATGTTCACGAGCGATACCTTCTGCTTGCTTGGAGCAGCCTGAGGTGACACCTCTACTGGCTTTTTCGACACCGTCGGTTGTGGGGGTGGACGTCGCTCAATTTTGGTCAAGACTTCTTTAGCAGACTTAACCTCCTCTGTCTCGTCCTTCGGTGCTGGGGATCGACTTTTTTTCTTCAGGGCTAACGCTTGCTCTTTCGTTCGAAAGCGCGGGATTGCGATTGCTTGCGGTCGCGCCATCGTCCTTGTTCCCCGGCCGGTATTGATCGCAGGAAACTTCTTTGTACGGGCAGCAGGCAAGGTCACCAACTCCACGGAGTACACCGGAGCCAAGTGCGATTTTCCAAAGGGTAGCCCCCACTTAACTGTGGCAACCATCAGCAGGACACCATGAAGAACAAGAGAACATGCCAACATCAGAGACATCAATTTCCTATCTGCATGTGTCCTTAGTCTGGTGCGATAAACAGCATCCGCTAACATGATGGACTCGCAAGAAATTAAAACTCAGCGACAGCGCAATGCATCCGACTGCGGCAGACGGATGGACCTTTTACTGTGCCGTCAATCATGGTAGTTCTTGCAAAGGTTCGGTAACCATTCCCATTCTCTTGACCCCACTTTGACGAATAGCAGACATCACTTCCATAACGAACCCGTAGGGCAATTTCTGGTCCGCACGGAGAAACACAGCTTTATCCGGCCGGTTCTTGAAAATGGTTTGCAGTTTCCTCTGCAGTGACTCCAGGGAAATCTTGTACTCGTTCATATATATGTCACGTTTTGCCGTTAAGGAAATCACCAGTCGCTCTTCTTCAGAGGCAATGGGTTGCGTGGTAGTTCGTGGCAAATTGACATCCACACCTTGCATCATCATTGGCGCCGTCACCATGAAAATAATGAGCAGCACCAACATAACGTCAACAAAGGGTGTTACGTTTATCTCAGACATTAGCCTGCGGCTTCCACGATTTAGTTCCATGGAGACACCTCTTCGAACCTGTTGGCCGGCCAACAAAGGCTCGCCAAAAACACTAGAACTCGAATCCAGTAGCCAGCAGCCAGCAGCCAGTAGTTGAGGGGAATTCGATCTGCATTGCTTCCTTCTGGATTCTGAATTCTGGCTCCTGACTTCTTGCTTTTAGCGCATACTGGCTACTTCCTAGTTCTCCGTAGCAGAAATTTCCTACCCCTCACTTTTTTCCGCCAAGCTGGAGCGTCTCGCCAAATCTCTTTTCACAATATTCAAGAAATCATTGGCGAAATTGACCATTTCTGTCTCGAGATTTCGCACCTTACTGGAGAAATGATTATAAGCAATTACAGCGGGAATGGCCGCGGCCAGACCAGCAGCGGTCGCTATGAGCGCTTCGGAGATACCAGGTGCCACAACAGCCAACGTTGCAGATCCCTTGAGACCGATGCCCTGAAAAGCAACCATTATACCCCACACTGTGCCGAAGAGCCCAATAAATGGCGCGGAATTACCCGTGGTAGCCAACAGGGTGAGGGCTTTCTCCAGCCGCTGCACCTCACCATTGACAGCGCTGCGTAAAGCCCTCTCCATATTGTCGCTCCACATCAGTGCCATTTCCAACTCATTGGGATCTCCCGCTTTTTCACGATCGCTGGATTTGGTCAGCCTACCGAGTTCCATATAACCTACTCGGAAAATCTCAGCCAAATGACTATCCTCCATTTTCTTGGATTCTCGATAAACAGTCGCAAGATTCTTGCTGTTCCAAAATAGATCGAGGAAGCGAGAGCTTTCTTTGCTTGCTCTTTTCAAGACTCTATGTTTCAGAAAAATAATCGCCCAGCAGGCGATGGAGAGAAAGATCAATATGATGAGCACGAGCTTCACTACCGCACCGGCACCGAGTATCATGTCGATGATACCATTGCGGGGAGTCCCGCCAGCAGGAGCGGCCAAGGCTGCTGATACGAGTGTCAACATCATGGTTTTCATAGGATGGTGTCCTCCCTCTCTTACATTAAGACACGGATCCTCCACAAGAGTTCCGAGCATGCAACCGTTATGAGTACTGCTTTTGTCCTCACCAGTTCCTTGCTTGAACCAGAGGTTACATCCTGCTAAAATCCCCTTTGATTTCAAAGGGTTCAAATTGTCTTGCGCAAGCTAACATCGACGTGGCATAGTGTCAAGGAAATTTCACTGACCGGTTTTTACGATTCGGAGACGAGATGAGAGGTTGGTCGAAGGCGGTGGGTGCAGGCTTGGGATATTTCGTCGGAGGCCCTATTGGTGCCGTGCTCGGCTATATGGCAGGCCATAAGCTGACGCCCAAACTCGAGGCCCAAGAAGGCCACCTGCTCATAGCTAACCTCCTTGGCTTCACAACCCTTTTTTTGAAGGCCAACTCTGCTCCCTCTCCTGAGGATACAAGAGAGACGGTAGGTTTCATCTCCAGACTCTTTCAATTCGACGCCGAAGACGAGCATATGGCAGCAGAGCTTCTCCAGCGGCTCCTCGAAGTGGACCTGGACATTGATGCCATGGCAAGGACCTTTAAGAACCACTCAGATGTAAATATGCGCCACCGATTGCTTGAAATCCTCGCTACACTCTGTTTGCTCATTGAAGGGCCCCTGCAAGAACCTCAGTTCATACTTCTGCACCGAATTGCTGAGGCCTTGAACCTTACTCCAGCTCAATGGAAGGCTATTAGGTCCCGATATCGAACCACCCCACCCCAACTGGATCCGGCCTGCTGCTATGCCCTGTTGGAACTGGAGCCCGAAGTCTCTGAAGAGGCACTGAGGACCGCTTATAGACGACTTGCAAAGAAATATCATCCAGACCACCTTGCCCACCTGGACCAGGTTAGCCAACAGCGACATGCCGAAAAGATGACCCTCATCAATGCAGCGTATGAGACCATCCGGGCAGATAGGGGATAGCAATAAAGCTAGGCACTCCTTCGACAGGCTCAGGACAAGTAGGAACTAAACACTAGACACCAAAGTGAATTAGAATTCAGGAGTCAGAATCCAGGAGACATAGAGCACAATGTGAATGGTGAAAGGTAGCTGCTCTTTCGTAGACCTAGGCCGCTGTTGGCTTGAACCGCAGAATATTGAACAAGGAATAATGAATGTCGAAGGAGAGTAGAATATCTGATCCAGAGGCGCGATCAGTTGATTTTATCCTCTGAATTGTTCGTTTAGGATAATCCTTGCTAGAAGCAAGAGAACAATAAACTTCATAATTCGAAATTTCTTGTTCGACATTCAATATTTAATACAGGTGTTAACTGAATGGATCTTTTCAGCTAGAGCTCATGCTCCCGCCCTCTGACATTTTGCTGCCAGCTGTATTTCTCTATGCTCCATGCTCTATGCCCCATGCTCGTTCACAAACCACTGGTCCTTTTGTAAGAGCCGGGTTATAATAGCTTGTTCTTTTTATCTCAATCTAGTAATTTCCTCTTGGTCGAAAAGCACATCTCAGGAGAAGACGTGATGAGTGAAATCTCAAGAGACGCTGGGGCTGTAGAACTTGGCGCCTACTACGCTTACCTCGAAGATGGGCAACTGGTCATGGAACCCCAGTGTTCATGCGGTAACCCACTTGACGAGAGTTATTTTTGCGATAAGTGTAATAAACGCTGCCGATGTAGAGATATACTCTGCGAGGATCAGGCCACTTTGAATCTCGTGGAGAAGTACATCCACACCAGTCCAAGGCTCCGCAACTTCAAGGCGATGCTCGGCAAAAGAAAGAGCCCCCCAAAGTGAAACGTGTATACTTTACTCTGCTTTGAAAATGCTCTAGCTTGCCCTGTTGAATAGGGTTTCCTTCGGGAAATTCAACGGGGCGAGCGCTTTCCCCGTAGTCCGCCTGAGGCGGGCTGCAGGAAGCTTAAACTCCACTCAGACGAAATGAGAATGGCAGATGAACGAAACCAACAAGGGTCTTGGCCTTGAGGATATTTTTCATTTTAGTTGTCATCCCGAAATTGATTGTTTTACCCAGTGCTGCCAGGATGTGAACATTCTGCTCACACCTTACGACATTGTCCAGATGAAGAATCGTCTCGGAATATCCAGCACTGAGTTCCTCGAGAAATACACCAAAAAACTGCTAGCACCGCAAACCTCTCTCCCAGCCGTCCAATTCAAAATGGACGAAGAAAACGAAAAAAGGTGCTACTTTGTGGGAGAGAAGGGTTGCAGGATACGTGAGCAGCGCCCCTGGTCTTGCCGGATGTACCCCATGGACGCCAATGAATCAGGTACAGAATTCATCCCCTTGGTGGATTCCACTCGTTGTCTGGGCCTCAAGGACGACACGGTTTGGCGCTTAGGGGATTGGTTTGAGGATCAGGGCCTTCAACCATATAACGAGTGGAATCAGATGTTTGCAGAACTCATTGAGGACGAAAAGCTGACCAGTTGGAGAAAAGAATATCCTGGGGCTGCCGACATCTTCTATCTTGCTTGCTACGATCTCGACCGCTTCAGAGATCAGGTTTTTAAGGAAAAGCTTTACGAAATGGTTGACCAGCCTTCAGTGGATCAGGATGCATTGAAAACAGACGATCTTGTCCTTATGCAATTTGCCTTCTCTTGGCTGAAAACTGTGGCTGAGCGGGAAGTGAGACAGTAAACGAGCTAGAATGCCTAAAGTGGCAAAAAATTGAAAACGTAGATTGCTGAGGACAATAGATGACAGACAACATGCTAGATAGCAAAGAGCTGAAAAAAAGTAGGATGGAGCCCATGGTGGATGGTAAATTTTCCTTCGCTTGCCACCCCGGTGTTCCCTGCTTTACGAAATGCTGCTCCGATCTCGATCTTGCCCTTACTCCTTACGATGTTTTGCGTCTCAAAAACAGGTTGGGGGTTTCCTCCAGTGAGTTTTTGGATCAACACACTGCTGACGAGGTCAGACACAATTGCGGCTTACCTATGCTGATGCTCAAGATGCAAAAAGATTCTAAAAAGACTTGTCCTTTTCTGCAGTCAGAGGGGTGTACTGTTTATGAAGATCGACCTGGCGCCTGCCGTCTGTACCCTGTAGCGCGGGCTGCCAAATACGTTGGCGGCATAGTGAAAGAACAACACTTTTTGGTAAAAGAGCCACACTGTCTTGGATTCCACGAGCAAAAAAAGTGGACGGATAAGGAGTGGCTGGAAAACCAGGGACTCGAGCTCTACAACCAGATGAATAGCCTGTGGATGAAGATAAATCAGTCCAGTAAAGAAGACAATACCCCGCCGCCCATAACTGATGAAAAGCTCAAGATGTACTTTATGGCCTGTTACAACCTGGATGTGTTCAAGCAGTTTGTTTTCGAAAGCAGATTGTTGACTCTATTTCGAATTGACAAGAGGACCGTCTCTGCAATCCGGACTGATGAGACAGAACTGCTCAAATTTGCCTTCAGGTGGTTACAATTTGCCATTTTCGGCAAGAAAACAATGCAGCCAAAGAAAAATGTACTACAGACAAAAAAAAGGGCAATGGGAAGAAGATGATTCCCACTGCCATTTCCATAAGCTTTCAGCTGTCAACGATCAGAAGTCAGCAATAAAACTAGGCACTAGGCTCAATAAGAGTAGGGCCTACGACAAATCTGATTTTTCTACTCCATGCCCTATGCTCCATGCCCTATGCTTTCTATTTCATTCAATAATCCCGTCTTTCAAATCATGTTTGCTCCACACCGGAATAGGATTGCAGATATTATTCCTCGGATTCAACCGACATCTATAGGAAGACTTTGATTCCCGGGTCTTTTGCATGTAGTCCCAGCCATCAGCATAATAGCTACATTCATCATTGAAACAGACGTAGTGATAAGGTTCATTCCAGGTATTTACCGCCGGTGGCTGCCACTTGAGCATCGGTTCTCCACAGTGTGGGCACGTGGGACGCTCCTCTTTAATCATTGTTTGAACTCCTTGTCTATCTACTGTCGAACCGCCTTCCCTCTGTTATCGATTCTCCAGATAAATATCAGTAAACTCCTCAAGCGTTTCTTTCATGATCACCGCGGGGTCAGCTATGCCATCTCCAAAAATCTCCCCAATTGTCTCCATATTTAGTTGCCCCAAGTCGCGAAGGATTTCCAGATACTTAGCTTTCTTATCTTCTGGCAGGGTCTCAACCATCCTGCGGCCAAGCATGCTTTCGTAAAGACTGTACATTCTGTCCAGTTCTTTTTCTTTGTTCTCATCATCCAACTCAAGTCCTTTTTTCCTCATCAGGGCTTCACAGTAAGTGACGATAACTGGATTCCTCGGCTTTTCCATATCCATAAAAATTTCCTTTCTTAACCCATGTTTTAACCGTTTTCTTTGATCAACTTATAGTATAAGCATCGTGTTCTTTCTTTGCCACCTTTAATTGTGCATTATTTCGCTAACTCGTTGACTTTTCTTGGTGCCTGCGATACTTTTACGCCTTCATGAGAAGAGATTAGTCGATTAGAGAATTAGAAATTAGGGGACTCTTCATTGAAAGATTGAAGCATTTTGCAATCAGTCTGCGAGTATTCCATTCCATGATTTACTACTTTTCCAATTTTCTAATTCCCCAATTTTCAAATTTCCATTGCTGTATTATTTTGGGAGTTCAATAGTGACCGACACAGAAAACCAAGAAAAGCCCAACAAAGAGATAATGGATGCCATCCTCCAAGTTATGGAAGGTGGAAACCCTGAGGAGATTGCCCAACAAGTGGGTATGCCCCCTGAACAGTTGATCGCCCTGAGCGATTCTTTTGCCCAGCAGCATTACCAAACAAGTTTGCTGGGTGAAGCAGCCGAACGCAAAATTGGTCGTAATGAGCCCTGTTTGTGCGGTTCTGGAAAGAAATACAAGAAATGCTGCTTGCGCAAACATGAAAAGATCAAAGATCTCTTGCGTGGCAGTGTGGAGTTTCAGGAGCCGGCAGCTGAAGAGGAGGGGCCGCCCGAATACGTGGTACAAGGATTCGATCTTCTGGCGGCAAACAATTACGAAGAGGCCATCAGTTATGCCAGCAATCTCACCTCAACCTATCCCGAGGATGACCGAATCCATGATACCCTGGCCACTGCCTATCTGTCTACGAGTCAACATGACGAGGCCATTGCTCTCTGCCGCAGCCGCTGGGAGGTGGCAAAAGAGGAAAAAACCTTCTTTATTGAACACGGTCGTCACAAGCGCTTACCAGAGGGTGACGACAGTGGAGCACCTCACTTTTATGCCCCTGAGACCTGGCTGGAAAAATACTGGATAGCCTTGAAGGCCGAGGAATATAACGGCCTACTACCCGAGCCTCCAGATCCTGAGGTTGCCGCTCTCATTGTTGAACTGCGTTCCGCCAACGATCTGGAGCGCTTCCCCGCCCAACAAGAGCAGGGGCTCGAGCAGAGGAAAGAGGCTCTGGCGCCCACCATAGATCAGCTCAAGCAGGTCGGCCCGGATGCCATTCCCTATCTAGTCCACGTTATGAGCCAGTTTTCCTGGGCTACGCTATTCGTCCCAGATATACTTGCGCATTACTCCACAGAGATGGCCATTCGCAGCCTCATGGATATCACCATGTTCAATTATCACTACGTCTCTGAGGCTTGCCTCAAGCACCTTGAAGCTCTTGGACCTGACGTACTCCCATACATCCGTGATGTTTTTGGACGTGACCATGACTTTGATGAACTTAAGGTGGGTTTCATCAATATGTTGAGCAACCTTGAAGCACCTGGTGTGGATGATTTCTTGCAGGAACTTCTCGACCATGAGGTGCCTGCGGTGGTGGATTGGGCTGGGCTGGTCCTCGGCAAGAGAGATCGGGTTGATCTTCTACCCACCCTTGAGGAAGTTAACAACAGGATCGGGAAAAAACCTCGCATTTCCTGGGCGATCAATCATCTCAAGAAGATAAAGGAAGGCAAGAAGTAGATCTAACTAGGCACCAAGAACTAAACACTGGGGACCAAAAGCAAGTATTCAGAAGCCAGAAGTCAGAGATCAGACATCAGAGGTCAGACATCAGAGGACGGAAGGCAAAATTCTAATTTTCTATTTTGAAATTGTCCTTCGGACTCCCACCCTGGGGGCGGGTTCCCAGTTTCGCAATTCGAAATTTTCGAAGTGCCTAGTGCTTAGTCCCTACTTGTCCTGAGCCTGTCGAAGGAGTGCCTAGTTTATCAGTCATCGTGCCCCAGGATCTTCATCCTGAATGCTGCTGCTTCCTGGCGTTTCTCATCCAGCTGCCGCCATTCCTCTCTGAGCGTATCCATATTCTGTTTCAGCTCTAGCCATTGGCTCTGCTCTTCGGTGGTTGTCTCATCCACAGCATCGCCGCTTACCGGCTTGAATCCATTTCGACCCTCAAATTCTTCTAGCCGTCTCTTGGTCTCGGTTACTTTTGCCTTTACCGTTCGCATTTGCGCTAGAATCGCTTCCTCATCTCGGGTCAGGGGTACGTAGTTTCCCCAGCACTCATCCTCTTTGTCGAAGTATTGGTGGCAGGTTGGGCAGGACTCGCCTGTGTCAATTACGGGCATGCCGTTGTTGTTCTCAGATTCACTGGGCATGAATAATCTCCCTGTCTATTGAAATAGCCTTCTCACCAGTTGATGTGAGATGTGAGATTTGGGATGTGAGATAAATACCTTCTCTTTTTAATCCCATATCTCATATGCCACATCTCTAACTATAGACACGTTGGAACGTTTTTGCAAACTCTGTCATTGAAATGAAATCCTCTATTTCTCTATCACCATAGCCGGTTAAAAATCCCCTCTCCACCCTCTGGGGGGAGAGGGTTAGGGTGAGGGGGGCAATATGACAGCCTTCTCACCCCTCACTTTAGTCCTCTCCCCTCAAGGGGAGAGGAGGTTCATGTTCTGTTCTTTTGCAAATCGTACCAAAAAAGCCCGGCCTCCTAGAGAGGACCGGGCTTTTTAATAGCTCGATTTTGGTTGTAAGCTACTCTACTCTTTCTTCTCTTCCTCTTCTGCCGGCTTTTCTTCCTCAGGCTCTGCAGGAGCTTCAGCCTCAACCTCCGCAGGAGCCTCAGCTTTCTCCTCCACCGGTTCCGCCTCGGCGGCCGGTTCTTCGGCAGCCGGAGTCGGCTCAACTTCTGGAGCGGCCACAGGTGCAGCTGCGACTCCTTCTACCCCAAAAGGCCGATCGATGTAAGCAGCGTAGCCCATTGCTACTGTGCGGTAGAACATATGGGCCAGTTTGCTATAGGGCAGGTAGGCGATGATGTAGAAGACTGAACCCAGATGCAGGAAGTAAATACCATAGGCGACAGTACCCAAATTGCCCACCCTGCCAATCCAGGTCAGAAGCCCTGTGGAAACCGTGACCAAGACAGCAACAATCAGAGACCAATCAAGATAGCTAATGGTGCTCTCGGCATCTTTGGGCTTAAGCCGATTGGCGATTACCAGGAGAATACCCCCCAGCAACCCGATGCCCACAAGCAGGGCGAACAACTTTATCGGGTTGGCAATTGAGTATGGTGGAGCCAGAAAATCTGTATTTATGCCGAGAAGGGGCCCGCCATAAATGCCGACAAAGCCTAAATTGGTAACAATGAACAGACCCACAAAGCCAACCAACACAAGGATGTGGGCCCAGTAGCGATCGCGGTTGGTGGTGCAAAGCTTAAATTTGTCGTGCAACAAAATGGTGGGAATTACCGAGATCAGGCTCTTGACATAGTCGCCCATCGCCAGCGGTTTATCTTCCGCGTAGCCTTCCGCGACCGCATTGGCGTGTATACCTTGTAAAAAGTTCCAAAGGCCAAACCCTATGGATCCTATGGCCAGGAACGTAACCGTGACAAAGATAGCATCCACCAGAAGGAGTGGAAACAAGTCACGGTACTCCACCGCTCCCTCAGGGATATGGCCTCCTGCTATTTTAATGCCAAGCAAGAGGATGAGCACCGGGATGGCAAGCATGATCGGTAAGTATTTTTTCTCACCGACGATCTTCCCCATGAAGCTGGGAAAGGCAAAATGCCGGAAGCTCAGGGCACGGACGGCTCGCAGGGTATCTCCGGGCCTGGCACCTCTGGGACAATGGGTCGAGCAGTCATTGCAGTAGTGGCAAAGCCAGACATCGACATTGTTTACCAACTTGTCCTTCAGACCCCACTGGGAGTACACCATTTCTTTGCGGGGATAGGGTTTCTGATCGGGAGAAAGCGCACAGACCACCGAGCAGGTGGCACACTGAAAGCACTTCTTTAGTGTGTCTCCCCCCGCCTCTTTGAGCTCCCGAACGAAATTCAGATCGGGCTCAATCAGGGTCGCAGCTTTACTCTCTACTTGCACTGCGGATTCATCTGCCATGGTAATTACCTCCTAGTGCTTCGATGCGCAAGTTAGACGTTTTATCTTCTCGTGAGCAGAGGCTAATTCCGCTTGCTCTGCACTAGTCCTGAGCGAATAAGTTCTGCATAGAACGTATGAGTCCAAGGACTAGAAACCCTTATAGGGATTCGCACCAACTTCATCCAGTTTTTCTGAGAACTCATTGATGATCCTGGGTAGATCGGGATAATCGGTGATCTGCAATTGAACCAGTTGCACCCGGTCGGACTCCAGGGCCAAGCGATCCAGGGTTTCCGCAACCTTGGACAACCGAATCTCTGCCAGCTCACTCCCCTTCATAAAGTGACACTGGTAGTCATCACCGTGGCGGCATCCGAGCAGCAAGATACCATCTATCCCCTTGGAGAGTGAGTCGGCGATCCATATCAGGTTCAAACCGCCCAGGCAGCGCATGGGAATAACCCGGGCCCAGGGACTGATCTGCTGTCGGGTAATACCCACCATGTCCAGCGCCGGATAGGCGTCATTTTCACAGGCCAGGATAATGAATCGGGGCTTCTCGTCCCACTCGTCAGGCACGTTGATGCTTTTGATCATGTTACCGATCATCTTAACCGAGTAATTTTTAAAGGAGATGATCCGTTCCGGGCAGGCACCCATGCAGACCCCACACCTACGGCAGCGGGTGGGGTTGGGAAGCGGGTTGCCCTTTGCATCTTCATTGATTGCCCCGAAGGGGCATTCCACCGTGCAGCGTTTGCACTGGGTACAGCGGTCCATGAAGAAATCCGGATAGCTCATATCCCCGGCTCTGGGATGCACGGCCATACCCTGGGAAGTGAGTTCCACGCACTGGATTGCCTTGAGTGCGGCTCCGCCAGCGTCATCGATGGTGCTGGGCCCGTCCAGGGGAGCCCGTACGCTACCCGCGTAATAAATGCCCGTACGCCGAGATTCGTAGGGAAAGCAGATGAAGTGTGAGTCCGGAAAGCCATTATGTAAAGGTGGCGCCTCCGGCCCTTGCCGATATTCCAGGTTGAGCATGTCTGACTTTATGATGGTGTCGGCAGGCACGTCCTCTAATTCGGCCGCACCCTCCTCTTCATCTTCCAGAACCAGCTCGACCTCCTCACCAATGGCCGCATTTGTCACCATGCCGGTTGCCATCACCAGCATGTCCACCTTCAGCTGAATCTTTTCGCCCAGCAGGGTATCATCCACTTCCAGCACCACGTTCTTGTTCTCATCCTCTGTGACGGAGCTCACCACGCCCTTGGTGAGAAACAGACCTTCATCCTCTTGCATGCTCTTGTAGAACAACTCATAGTGCCCAGGCGTCCGCATATCCTTGTAGATTATGTAGGCTTTGGCATCTTTGTCCTGGAGCCTCAAGTATTTGGCCTGTTTCAAAGACTCAATGCAGCAGGTGGAAGAGCAATAGGACAGGTGTTCTGGATCCCGGGAGCCGGCGCACAGAACAAAGGCCGCCGATTTTACCGGCTGGCCGTCAGAGGGCCGCGTAATCGTACCCTTTGAAGCAAGCTCTTCTATGGTTTCATTGGTAACCACATTTTCGCAGCTCCCATAGCCAAGATGCTTGAGCTTCTTGGCTTCATAGGGCACAGCGCCGGTGGCCACAACAATGGCTCCCACCCTTTCGGTCACCACATTGCCGTTCTGCTTGATGTGTGCCGTATAGAGACATGGGGCACCTTCGATCTTCTCCATGGTGGCCCCGGTATACACCGTGACATTGCTGTCTTCTTCCACCGCCTTGACGCGATCAGCGATATCCACATCCTCCAGGTCGGTGTAAGGATGTTTCATGGGAGCCTGCTTGTAGAGTTTATTCATCCAGCCACCCAGCTGAGCTTCTTTCTCCACCAGCACCACCTCATAGCCGGCCTTTGCTGCTTCAGCAGAGGCAGTAATACCTGCAAGGCCGCCGCCCACTACCAGCAGCCGTTTTGACATTTCCTCTTCCGGCTGGAAGGGCTCCAAGGGCTCCATGATCCCAACCTTGGTAAGCCCCAGTCGCAGGTAATCCTCGGCCATCATCTGGGTATCTTCTTCCCCTGCGGGCTGGCACCAGACCACTTGCTCCCTAAGGTTTACCCGATCCAGTACCACACTCGGCCCGAAGTCAAACACATCTTGCATGACCCGGGGGGAGCAGGCCGCCACCACCACTGCATTCACAGCGTCATCTCCGTTCAAGTCTTGCTGGATGACCTGCACCCCTGCCTTGCTGCACAGAAAATCGTGGTCTTTACAAACCGCTGGGCTGAATTCGTCATTGGCAACCGCGGCCAGGGCTTCTATATCCAGGGAATCCCCGATTCCACAGCCTTTACATATATAAACCC
Source organism: Deltaproteobacteria bacterium (assembly GCA_022340745.1). Lineage (GTDB taxonomy): Bacteria > Desulfobacterota > Syntrophobacteria > BM002 > BM002 > BM002. Next base: position 22,200 of record JAJDNL010000053.1, on the reverse strand, counting down.
CTACTTTCTTCTCCATTGGATTACCTCCTCACCGTAGATTGAATGGCCTTGAGCGCTGCAGCGGTGGCATCTCGGTTGGAAGTCGCCACATCAAGAGGCCTTCTGGCGCATCCGGCAGCATAGATTCCCGGCTTCTCACTTACCACAAAGCCGCTTTCGTCGTAGCTTACATCAGCGGGCACCCTGGCCGTGGCTGTGCTGGGCTCCATACCGGTAGCCAGCACCACCAGATCCACTTTGGCCTGGCTTTTACTGCCGCTGTAGATATCCTCGGCCTCGACGACAATCTGGCCGCTGGCCGGATCTGCCTCTACCTTGGCAACCTTGCCCTTGATGAGGGTGACATTTTCGTCAGCTGCAACTTTGGTGTAGAACTCCTCATATTTGCCCAAAGCTCGGATATCAATGTAGAAGATGGTGACCTTGGCATCGGGGAGCTGTTCCCTAACGTAGGTCGTCTGCTTGAGTGAGGCCAAGCAGCAGATGTGGGAGCAAAAGGGCATGTAGTTCTCGTCCCGGGAACCGGCGCATTGTACAAAAGCGACACTCTCCACCGGTTTGCCATCTGCGGGCCGGACAATCTTGCCGCCAGTTGGACCATCAGAGGCCGCCAACCGTTCCATCATCACGTTGGTGATCACATTGGGGACCGTGCCGTAGCCCAAATTTTCCATCCTGGTGGCATCGTAAGGGTTCCAACCGGTGGCCCAGACAACAGATGCTACCTTGAGGGTTACGCTCTCAGGCTGCATCTCCAGATCTACCGCGTCATACTGGCAGGCCTCTTTGGCCTTGGTTGCCTCTTCTGTGCCGATAATTTCCGGGGCAATCACATAGCGCATGGGATACGCCATGTCGTGAGGAAGATAGACAGCCTTGATCTTGTCCATGTTGTAATTGTACTCATTGGGAATTTCAGTTGTGACCCCTGCGGCACACTCCCCGCAGGCCGTGCAATTCTCATTCACATACCGCGGGTTGAGCTTGATGGTCACATCAAAGTTTCCTTCCTCTCCAGATATATTTTCCACCTGAGCCATGGTGAACGTTTTTATCCGGGGATTCTGTCTTATGCGACGAAAGTTGATTTCCAGGCCGCAACTGGGCGGGCAGAGCTTGGGAAAGTACTGGTTCAATTGCGCCACCCGGCCGCCAAGATACGACCGCTTTTCAACAATAAAAACATCGCGGCCTGCCTCGGCCGCCTCCACCGCTGTGGTCAGGCCGCTGATACCGCCGCCCACCACTAAAATACTCTCCGTCAAAGCCTTTTCATCAGCCATCGCATTCCTCCAAGGTATTTGGTTTTACTTTAGGGCAAGATTGTACGTAGGAAGAGTTACGACTAAACCCTAGGGAGGTTGCCCGGCGCGCATGAACTTGTCGCCGCCGGAACTTCCCAGTTCTGTATCTGTAGCCGTATTGCCGGGCAATCACCATAGGGTTTAGATTCTTGGAACCTACTCAGGGAGAGAATACGGTTTCCCTGAAATCTCTAGGAAAGGTCCTTGAACAGACAGCAGCCCTCAGCATTTGTCCCAGAAAATGAAAGGAAAGCTATCCGCAACCCATAAAAGCGAATCATCGTTCGCTGCACATCAGCCCGGGTTGAAGGGCAGAGCATGCAGCAATTGAAAGGAACAAACAGAAAATTGCTCCAGGCGCCGATGCGGCGCCTGGAGCAAGATCAATCAGGTTTTACTTATACGCCCAACCAATTCTGCACGGGCTCCTTGCGAATAGACCACTTTCTGGTGGCTGGATCCCACTTAGAAATGGTGAACACCTTCCAGTTCGCCTCGTCAAGGACCTCTTTGAAGTCAGCGCGGTAGTAGTAACCCGGGTAACGGGTTTCCTCACGGAACAGGAGGTGCCGCACGTGGGCCTCGGAGGTCCACAACCGATGGTAGTTCTCCCAGGCCCGCATCAACTCGTGCAGACCGTTGGCGCCCAGAAACTTTGAGTCTTCATAGAGCATTCTGAGTTCCTCCAGGGCCCGCTCCAACATAGCCTTGTTGGTGGTGTACCACATGGAGGTACCACCGGCGTACTCGTCCATGATCTTGTTCAAGCGGAACAAGAACATCTTTGGCCGGATGTAGTTGGGGGTGATGTCGTCTGTGACCGTGTAGCTCTTGCCCTCCTCGTAGGTCTTCAAGGGCTTGAGGATCTCAGCCTTGATTTCCTCGAACTTTCCGGCATCAAGGTTCACATCTCCGGGGTTCTCCACCAGGAACTTGATCGCGGCCTTACCGGCGATCCGTCCCTCGGCGTGGGAGCCGGAAGAGAACTTGTGAGCAGAACAGCCCACCCCGTCACCAGCGGTGAACAGACCGTTGATCGTGGTCATCCGGTTGTAGCCCCAGTTCCACTCGGGCGGTGCCAGATCTGCTGGTCCGCTCACCCACATACCGGCGTGGGAGGCGTGGGAGCCGATGAAGTAAGGCTCGGCTGCCATGATCTCAGATTTCTTCTCTTCCGGGAAGATATTCTGGCCGGCCCAGAGCAGCGCCTGGGAGATCGTCATATCCAGAAAGTCTTCCCAGGCCTCGGATTCCAGCTCTTTCATCTTCTTCTTGTAAACCTTGGGGTCATCCTTGTACTTTTCGGCCAGGGCGGCGATGGCCCGCTCAGTCCTCATGAACACGGGGCCTCTGCCCTCCATGGACTCCACCATCATCTGGTGGTTTCGCAACGGCGTGGGCACTGGCTTGGCAGTGTCATAAGGTGCCCAGGGCTTCAGCATGTCCAGGTTGTTGATGTACTCCTCGTCGAAAGCGTTGGTGGCCGACGACTTGAAGAACAGGAACCAGGCGCCCACCGGGCCGTAACCATCCTTGAACCGGGTGGGGATGAAACGGCTTTCCATCTGGGCCAGCTCGGCACCAACCTGGGCCATCATGGCGTAGTTGGAGCCGGCGTTCCAGGGTGGATACCAGGTGCGTCCCAGACCTTCACCCACGGAGCGCGGTCGGAAGATGTGCACGGCGCCACCGCACAGGCAGCAGATGGCCTTGGCCTTGATGAAGTAAACTTTGTTCTCGCGCACGCTGAAGCCTGCGGCTCCGGCGATCCGGTTGGGGTCATTGGCGTCGGTCATCAGCTTGACGATGAACAGCCGCTCGATGATGTTGTCCACACCCAGGGCGTTCTTGGCGGCCTCGGCCACGATCACTTTGTATGACTCGCCGTTGATCATGATCTGCCAGCGGCCGGCGCGTTGATAGTTGCCCTCGGCATCTTTCCAGATGGGGAGTCCCCATTTCTCGAACAGGTGCACCGAGGAATCAACGTGGCGGGCAATGTCGTAGACCAGGTCCTCACGGACGGTTCCCATCTGGTCATTCTGGACATAGCTGACAAAGTCCGCGGGGGTGTTCTCATTGCGGTCAATACCGATATAGGTGTTGATGGCGGAAAGACCCATGGCCACCGCGCCGCTGCGGTCTACCGCAGCTTTGTCAACCATAAGCACGCTCAGATTATTCTTCTTGGCCCAATAAGACGCCTCAAAGGCCGCACCACAAGCGGACATGCCGCCGCCGACGATCAGAAGATCAGTACTCAGTTCGACGGTTTCAAAAGCTTCCATTATTTTCACCTCCTCAATTACTTGGTGGGCAGCGCATCAACTCCCAGTGATGCCGGTTCAGTCCACAGGTTCTGGTCGTTGAGATCGCCAGCGCCCTCAGTAAAGCCTCCATCGGGCACGGCAGTACCTTCGTCCGTGGTGCGGATGGGGAACTTGAAGCGCTTGATGGTGCCGTTTCTAAATTTGACTGTCCACATGATGTCTTCGGATCCGCGCAACGGCACCACGCTGGCGCCCATGGGCACGAAGTCGGCGTAGCCGCGGACGTCAATAGCTTGCTGGGGGCAAATCTTTACGCAGTTGTAGCACTCCCAGCAGAACTCGGGCTCCTGGTTGTAAGCCTTCATGGCATCCACGTCCAAGATCATCAAGTCGTTGGGGCAGATGTACATGCAGGCTGTCCTGTCCTGCCCCTTGCATCCGTCACATTTTTCATCAATGACGTAACTTGGCATTGATTTCCCTCCTAATCTTTATTGACTTAAAAATCATACGTGATCACTCAGTACAGCCCCGGAGTACCTACCCCGGAACCTTTGATAGCCGACACTCACCTCCCTTCCAATGGATATTGTTTACCTGTTAGGTGGTCATAGAAAGCAAAACTTCTATGCCGTTCGTAAAATCGGCGGGATACTACCTCCGCCCTCGCCGGTTGTCACTTGGTCTTTTTCGACCAATTATCTCACTACTTCTTCTCGACATCGCCGGTGGCAGCGCCGTGAAGCTTGATCTCCACCTTTTCTTCGAGGCCAGCGTAGTAAGCCTTGAGGATCTTGATGACCTCGGGCTTGGAGAACTCTTTGGGCACCGGCTTGTCCTCGGAGAGCATCTTACGGAGCATGGTGCCGGACAGCAGCAACCGCGAGCCGCTCACGTGGTTGCCGTCCTCATCGATGACCGCCTTCTCATCGTGCGGGCAGGTCTTCATGGAGGCCATGCTACCGCAATCGTAACAGTAGAAGGTCCAGTCCAGGGGCAAGGGCTTGAGCTCGAGCGAGCCCTCGGGGATTTCCAGGAAGATCTTCTGAGCGTCAAACGGGCCGTAGTAGTCACCCACGCCTGCGTGGTCACGGCCGACTATCAGGTGGCTACAGCCATAGTTCTGGCGGAAGCAAGCGTGCAGCAAGGCTTCACGGGGACCGGCGTAGCGCATCTCCATGGGGTAGCCGCCCTGCAGCACCCGTTCCTTGCGAAAGTAGTTATCCACCAGGGCCTGAATCGCGTCAACCCTCACTTCAGCGGGAATATCGCCTTCTTTCAACTTGCCGATCAACTGGTGGATGTAGACGCCGTCACAGACCTCGATAGCGATCCAGGCCAGGTAGGCGTGGGAGTTGTGCATGGGGTTTCTGAGCTGCAGCGCCGCCACCGTATCCCAACCCCGCTCCTCAAACATTGCTCGAGACTGGGCCGGTGTCTGATAAAGGTCGCCGAACTCTGTGGGGTAAAAGCTCTCACTGAGCACCTTGATGGGACCGGCCAGGTTGATCTCCGCCTGAGCCATGACCTTCTGTACTCCGGGATGGCCCTCGGCATCATCGGTCCCGAAGACCGCTTTGCACTCGTGGACCTTGTCGATGGTGTACTTTTCCGTCACCTTCATGGTGGCCAGGATTTCGTCATGTTCCACATCCAAAAGAGCGATCTCTTCATTGTCGGCAATGCTGTCTGCCAACTCTTTGGTCGCCGACAGGGTGATGGGAATGGGCCAGAAAGTACCATCCGTCATCAGGTAGTTGTCGCAAACGCCCTTCCAGTCATCATAGCCCATGAAACCTTCGAGCGGAGTGAAAGCGCCGATGCCCAGCATGAGCACGTCAGAGGCTTCCCTCGAAGTCATGGGAGCTTTCTTTAAGGTCTTAGCCTTTTCAACTTCTGCCTTGAGCGCATCGCCCTCGAGCAGCAGCGGCTTCAGCTTTCTCTCTTTTCCGTGTGGAGGTACCAACTTCGCCATTTCCTGTTCTCCCTTCTTCAATGAGTATGCGTTTTCCAAAACCTATATGAGTTACGGCAAGCTCTATTACTCAACCCGCCTTCTCAACAACCCAGTGGAGTTCTATCATCCACTCCTACAAAAAGCGCAAAACTATCCTATCCCGCCTCGTGCTTGTGAAAATTTGCTCTAACCTCGATCGGCAATGCCGCCTCGATCCCCACAGTGTCGCGTTTCGGAGATTTTTCCCTTTCAGGTGGCGGGGCAAAATCCGCTCACACGACTCTGGGGCTACCGCGTTTGTTCATTCTTCCGGCACATGAAACGTTTGGTTGTCGTTTCGCTAAACCGGAAAGTCTCATCTGCAATAGGCTCAAGGGGGAGGCGTCTTCTGCCAATCCCTCCATGTTCGGGCCCAGTAAATGCCTGAGCACCACCCCGTTGCGAGGGGAGAGAAAATACATTGGCTGGGCTGATTTTGTACTATCTTTAACAATGTTGGAGTGAATATACCCTGTAATAGAGAAATCTGCAAGCATTTTTTTTCACAAATTTACGTGAAAATTAGGCTTTTTAGTAGGGTCACAAAAGTGGTTGACATTATAGAAAAAAATCGATAACAGCAAAAAAATTTAAGATCTCGGATTGTAGATTGCAGATTGATGACTTGCTCAGGCAGAATTGGGTGACTTGGCTGCAACTAAAATTTACCAGGGCCACCGAAACTCGAACAATTCTGCAATCTGCAACCTGAAGGTTTTAGGTGTCAGGTGTCAGGTGTCAGGTGTCAGCAAGAAAAAACACCAAGGCCAAGCTTGAACCCTGCATACTCATCCCTGAACACTGAAACCTGAACACTGAAACCTCCGTCATTGTAATCTGCTATCTGGCGATATAAGGCTGAATAAGGATGAGAACCTTGTCCACTAGTCGGCCCTTTCCTCTGTACGGTTGGGTAGGTCTCTGCGCGCTCGTCACTGCCCAAGTTCTGCTTTTTTTCGACATTGAGGTGGTGGGTTATTGGTTTTTTCCTCTTGCCTGGTGGCCGTACATTTTGATTGTTGATGGGCTCGTCTACCGCCGTAAGGGCAGTTCACTGCTCAAGAACCATCCGCGGGAGTTTTTTTTCCTTTTACCCTGGTCTGTCTGTTTCTGGCTCATCTTTGAATTATTCAATGTGGTTTTGAACAACTGGCACTACGTCATGGTGCCTGAAAACATGCTCCAACGCTGGGTTGGATACGCGGTGTGCTACGCCACTGTGCTCCCGGGGCTCTTTGAAACCATGGAGCTTTTGGATGGTTACGGTCTTTTCAAGAAATCGCGACTGCGACCTCTCTCCGGTTCTACTCGTTGGTATGTTCCTTTTGTAATCACGGGGCTCGTCTTCCTGGTCTTGCCCCTTGTCTGGCCTCAGTTCTTTTTTCCGCTGGTCTGGGGTATTTTTATATTTCTCCTCGAACCCCTTACGCACCGGTTGGGATTGCGCTCTTTGATGCGGGAGTGGCAGCAGGGGACTCTCCGCACCTTTTATCTCCTGCTGACAGCTGGCGCCATCTGTGGCCTGCTGTGGGAGTTTTGGAACTACTGGGCCCTCACCAAGTGGGTCTACACCGTGCCACACGTCGGCTGGCTGAAGATCTTTGAAATGCCCCTCCTCGGTTTCTTTGGCTTCCCCCCATTTGCGGTTGCATGTTACGTTATGATGAGTGCAGTATCTCTCTTGCGGCAGGGCCGGGGCTGGCAAAATCCAAACAAACCTGTCCCGCGGATGCGACCAGGTCTTGCCATCCTCGTGGCGCTCGCCCTGGTCATTTTTTGCCTCTTTGCTTTCCACCAGATCGATGTACACACCGTGGTGTCATGGCGACCATGAGGGAAAAGACCCCTTGGGCCTTTTCCCGCATAGAGCATGGAGCATGGGGCATGGAGCAAGCACTGAGGTTTCAGGTTTCAGCCTTTTTGTTTTTCATTTCTGACACCTGAAACCTGACACCTTAAGATTTGGTGCCTAGTTGAAATGGCTCCCTGTTGTCAGCTGGAATCTGCCTGCTGACCTCTGTCCTCTGATCTCTGACCTCTCACCCTATGCCCTATGCCTACTACTTGCCTTGACGCCCTTCCCCACACCGGTTAATAGTTAAGGTCTGGACTGACGAGGGACATTCCTCATGAAACCAACAACCTTCTATCTCAGAAGCTTGGGTTGCCCGAAAAATCGGGTTGACAGCGAGGTCATTCTGGGCGCTCTCACGAATGGCGGCTACAAGCCAGTAGAGGATCCTCTTGAGGCTCAGCTTATCGTGGTAAACACCTGCAGTTTTATCGAGAGTGCCACTCAGGAATCCATCGATACCATTTTGGAATTGGCCCAAGCCAAAGAGCGAGGACAGTGTAAGTTTTTTGTGGTGGCAGGATGCTTGCCCCAGCGTTACGGCCGCAAATTGGCCACGTCAATGCCCGAAGTTGACCTCTTTGTTGGCACCAGTTCGTTTGCTCGGCTGCCTTCTCTCCTCGCCAACTTTCAGAAAGGGGACCCGCAAAGGCTCAGTATAGAGTCTCCCAGATTTTTGATGACGTCGGAAACTCACCGAGTCCTTTCGACTCCGTTTTACAGTGGCTACCTCAAGATTGCGGAAGGTTGCAGTAACCGCTGTACTTTTTGTACGATCCCGGCCATCCGTGGTCCTTTCCGCAGTCGGCCCCGGCACGACCTGCTTCAAGAGGCTGAATGGCTGGCTTCTCAGGGGGTGATAGAGCTCAATCTGGTGGCGCAGGATAGCACTGCTTATGGCATGGATCTGGGCACTGAACCCCGTCTTTCCGACCTTTTGGCAGACCTGGCAAAGAGTGACGCGTTCTCATGGATTCGGGTTCTCTACAGCTATCCCCAGAGGGTAGACCGCAGACTCCTACAAGTTATGGCGTCCTATGACTGCATCTGCAAGTATCTCGACATTCCTTTTCAGCACGTATCCGTACGATTGCTCAAGGCCATGGGTCGATCCGGTTCTGCCGAGGAATTCCATGAAATCATTGGTTTCATTCGCTCATATCTGCCGGAGATAACTCTTAGGACTACACTTATAGTGGGATTCCCAGGAGAAACGGAGGCGGACTACCAAGAGCTTTATGAGTTTGTGGAGAAGGCGGCTTTCCAGCGGTTGGGAATATTTACTTATTCACCAGAAAAAGGGACGAAAGCTACACGGCTAAAGGATGTTGTGGAAGAAACAGTCAAACAGGAACGGCTTCAGGCACTTGTTAGTCTGCAGAGAAAAGTCAGCCTGGATTACCACCAGAAACTCGTTGGCACTGTCCAGCCGACCCTGGTTGAAGGAGTGAGTGGCGAAACAGATCTCCTCCTGGAGGGTCGCCTCGTATCGCAAGCTCCTGATGTCGACGGTTGCGTCTTTATTAATAAAGGCTTCGGTCAGGTGGGTGAGATTATGGATGTGCTCATTACCGAAGCTCACCCTTATGATCTGGTCGGGGAAATTGTTGAAAACGCCAAATAGGATCCACCTGGAATTTATAGAAAGATCAGGTACTTTTACCCGAATTATGCCGGCGGGAGAACATCTGATTGAAAATTCACCACTGAGGCACAGAGAACATTTTAGATTTTGGATTGTGGATTGTAGAATTAAACCAATCTGACCCCTAATATTTACCAATCTGCAATCAACAATCTGCAATTGCATCCCTCTGTGCTCTCCGCGTCTCTGTGGTTAGTAAATAATAGCGGTTATCGAAATCTAGTATGCAGAGTATGCTGAGCTAAAGGCATGAGCGCTTTACTGGATAGACAGTAGGTAAACACTAGAATTATTTTGACAATGGGCTCAATTTGGGCTATGTAGAAGTGTTCTGGCGTTTTTCCAGCCCTAACTTTAACTCAGGAACGTCTCCATTGTCCTCCAAGAGCACCGCAAAAGACTTGACACCCCCCCAGTATTCATTCTTCGCGCAGCTGGATGATGACCTCCAGCTCATCGAGGAGGAAATCAAAAAAAATCTGCACTCAAGTGTTCCACTTATCGCTCTTGTGACCCGCTACATCATGCGCAGCGGGGGAAAACGTCTGCGCCCTCTGTTGATGGTGCTTGCCTCCCGATTATCCAACTACCAAGGCAATTATCAATATGCCCTCTCTATCGTATTCGAGTATCTGCACGCCGCCACCCTTCTACATGATGATGTTGTGGACAATGCTGAATTGAGGCGCGGCAGGCCATCGGCCAACACCCTCTGGGGCAATGCCGCTGTTGTCCTCGTGGGTGATTTTCTTCTGGCCACCTCCTTTCTCCTCACCGTGATGAGTGGCAACTTAAGAATCCTCCGGGTCCTCTCGGAAACTACCACCTCCATGGCTGAAGGTGAGGTACTCCAACTCATCAACAGTGACAACCTGGAGATCTCTGAAGAGGACTACATTGAGGTTGTTACACGTAAGACTGCGATTCTCATTTCGGCAGCATGCCAGATCGGTGCCATCCTTGGTGAGGTTGACGAGGAGCAAGAAAATGCCATGCGGTTATTCGGCCTCAACCTAGGCATCGCTTTCCAGCTTAGAGACGACTTCCTGGACTATGCCGGCAGTGAGGAGGAATTTGGCAAACCTGTGGGGAAGGATCTTCAGGAAGGCAAGATCACCCTACCCCTCATTCGCGCTCTGCAGTCAAGTAACGAAGTGGACCGCCAGCGTCTGGTTGAACTCATCACCTCAGAGGGTAATTATGAAAAAGCCTTTGCTGAGGTAAAAACAATTATCAAACAGTATCAGGGACTCGACTACACTGACCAGCTTGCGAGCAATTATATTGCTGTGGCCAAATCAGCTCTGTCAATTTTTCCACCCTCACCTACCTTAGATTCCTTTCTCGAAATCGCTGATTATACCCTTACCCGCCGCACTTAGAAGAGCGGACCGCGAATCCTCCCTCACGAACCCACCATTTTATTGCGAACGATCTAAAGCAATCAGCGATAGAGTCATTTTGCCTGCGGCATTATTTATGGTCATTTGGCCACTGAAAGTGGCCGTCATTAGGCTAAAGCCGTCATTACGCTTCGCTGTCACTTGTTGTCACTAGGTCTTTATGATTATAGATAATAAAGAAAACACATAACTACATAATGACTATAAATGACGGGCGCCAGCCCAGACTAGGGACCCGCTTGCGGGACTGAGCGGAGCGCAGCGAGCGCGAATAAATGACGCCGAAGGCAAATGACCACCAATGACGGCCGTAAGGCCTGATGACGGGCGCAGCCCGAGTGACAACGGAGCGCGGATGCGCGTAGTGTAATGACTTGTGAGAGCTTAGTACTTAGGTCTTAGTTCCTGGTCTTACTATCTCCGGCCGTCATTTATTCGCCCTAAGATGAATATGGGTATGAGGTTTGCATAAAACTTTTATCCACTTTGACATGTAGGGAAAAAAGCTATAGGTTACTGCCAATTTAACCAAGCAAACGTAGAGGGAATCAATGTTGCCGAAGAAATATAAAAAGCCGGCTCTGATATTGGGTGGGCTGGTTCTCCTAGTTTTGATACTTGTTTTGTCTGTCCGGCTCTACTTTACCAGCGAACTCATAACCGCCATGATTACGCCTCCTTTGGAACACTATCTGCACCGCAACGTGACTTTGGCAGAGGCTAGCGTTGGCTTTCGTGGTTTTTGTGTCAAGGGGTTGGAGATACGAAAAAAGGGTGCTGATGCTCCATTGCTCAAAGGCGAAAAGCTGGAGCTTCGATGGAAATTCAAGGAGCTATTTAAGGGTAGGATCGTCATCCACACCCTCGCGTTTACCAGGCCGGAGATCACCCTTGTCCGGCAGAAAGACGGATCGCTGAACATTGCCGATCTCCTTCCTGAGATGGCCAAGGCGGAAAAGACTGCACCTGCCATGAGGCAGCACAACAGAGAGCCCGCCGGTGTCCCCCTTTTTATTACCTTGCTTGCTATGCAAGATGGGCAACTGAACTTGGTAGATCTTTCTCAGCAGCCCCAAGCAACGTTAAGAGTAGGCAGCATCAGATCGCGTTTCACTGACTTTTCAACCACTGCCCCCGTTCCGTTCGAAATAGAGGGGCAAGTCCAGGGAGCAGACGAAAGATCTCTGATCATCAAAGGAACGTATGACCTGGCCAAAGATAGCCTGAAAGGGAAGATGAATCTCCAAGGGATCGATCTTACCATTCTGAGTCCTTTTATTGCCGGCAATCCCCGAGACCTTATTCAGCAGGGCACATTGACAATGGAAGCAGCCGTGGCAGTAGAGGATTTTGACCACTTCTTAACCCAAGGCAGCCTTGCCCTCAGCGGGCTCAAAATAAAAAAAGACGAAAACCTAACAAAAACCCTCCAGATTGAAGCCGGTTTTCAACTGGATGCAGTTCGTTCCCAACAGACCCTTGATATAGGTAATCTCGATCTCGAGCTTAATGGTCAGAAAGCCAAGATCCAGGGCGTGCTTACGCAGTGGCAGCAAAGGCCTCACTTCGACTTCACTCTGAATTCGCCTCAAATCAAACTGGATGAACTCCTGGCACTCTTTTCAGGGACGCCATCTCCAAGCGAAGAACCCAAGGCGGATCCCGGGCAACCAGCGGCACGGGATAAGCATTTAGCGGAAAATGTGGTGCCAGAACCCGGCTCTGAATCAACAACTCCCGCGGTTCCAAGCGAACCGACAAAGAAATCTGAGGGGACACCGGAAAAGCCTGACTTGAAAACCGAATCCACCCCTGGTACTGATCAAAGGAAAGACGTGGTGGTGGAGCCAGTTGCCTCGAGTCCCGCTGCCGAAGCCAATCTGCCACCTACAGTTGGCCAGTTAGGACCAAAGCCCATCTCACTGGATGCCCAGGGAGAGATTCATCTGGATTGGTTCTTATACAACAAACTAGTTGTAAGTAATGTGGACTGTAAGCTTATCCTCCAAAACGGCAAGCTTCGAGTGGAACCACTATCAGCATCACTGTATGGTGGTGCACTCGGAGGAAGTGTGAAGAGCGATGTCGAGTCGCCGGGCCCGCCTTTTCAATCCGTCATTTACACAGAGAATATACTCTTGGACGAAATCATAGCTGCTTTTTGGCCGCAAACGAAGGGGAGCTGGTCGGGTAATGTCAACATGATTTCGCGAGCAAAGGGGAGTGGCACTAATCTGCCCGCAGTTCAGTCCCGTACTATTTTGAACATCAATGAGGCAGAGTTCTCTGGACATCCTCTCTTCGTCAAGTTTGCACAATTGTTCCAAGCGGAAGATCTCCAACATCTCCGCTTCTCCCAGGTCACTGCAAGGGTACTTACCAGCAAGGGAATTGCCACCCTCAAAAGGTTTCATCTGGTGGGACCTATAGTCCAAGCCGAAGGTACTGGCACCGCGAGTCTAGTGGACAAAACGCTTGACGTGCATCTATCCCTCCAAATCAGAGCTCAGTATGTTGGCAAAATCCCGCCGCTTCGTGATATAGCAACCAAGATTGCCGATAAGCATGGCTTCGTTCAGCTCCCCCTCACGGTAACCGGCACCATAGATGAACCAGTATATGGGCTGGATCAGCGCTGGTTGGCTAAAATGGCAAAGAAAGAAGGAAAAAAGCTTCTGAAGAAACCGGAGAAGAAGCAGCCTGCCGAGCAAACTGCCGAGCCGCCTCTGAACCAAAAAAAACAGAAGCAGCTCAAACAAGGATTAGAAGAACTGGTAAAATGAAATTCCGAAGAAAACCCCGACAAACCATCGCGCTGCTTGACTCACCGCCACCTATTGTCCCTTCCAGTTGTTCCGGGATCTCAACTGGCCTCACTCCAAGTACATGAGCGGATTCGTAGGTTGGTCTTCTCGGAATCAAGTCCCCTCGCGCGGCTTATCGGGGTCACTTTTATCTTACCATAGCGCACCATATTTCAACTAGGTTATTTTAGGTCTCACAGAAATTATTCCGGCGTAAGATGTCCAACCTCCGACTTCTCAGCTTTTTCCTCAACCCGTAATCCGAAATGATTTGTCTTGTTCCCTTCACGCTATGAACTTGGCGCTCTCATGCACAAATTCCCTGGATTTTCGTAAGAAAAAGTGGTAAGCATCCTATGGTTGTGGAAGATTTCACCAGCAAAAATCTTTACCTGAATGTTGCATGTCCACGCCGAGGAAAAACGCGTCAGAAGGCGTTCGCCTGAGGTGGATTGAATCCCTGCAGCGAGACCTGTCGACGAGACCTGTCGACGAGACCTGTCGACGAGCTCAGGTCGAGTCGCTCAGGTCGAGTCGCTCAGGTCAAGTCGCTACGGGGAACGCGTTCGCTGTAGCATTTTCATGAAATATCCGGGCCAGAGCATACCTCCCGAAGAAAACCGTTGACTCTGTTACCTTCTGGAACCCTGGTTTTCTTGGAGGCGGTGGAATATCTGTAGGCAAAACTAATCATGGCAAAACGTATTTCATTTTTCCTTCTCCTGACCGTCATTGTAATCGGGACAATACTGGCCTTGGTAGTGTGGAAATGGGATGTGGTGGTTGAAAGAATCTCAGAGGAGAAGGTCAATGCCGAAAGGCATGCCTGGATGGAGCGAACGAGAGAACTCGAGGGTATCATCATTGAGATGCAGGAGGGAACGGAACCGAAGCCATTGCGCCCGGCGGAACGTCTACGTCAGGTCTTTGGCCCTTCATCTCCTCTGGCAAAAGGAGCTGCGCCAAGTACTATGAAGTGTGTGGAACTTGAACAATCACTCCGAGCCTTCTGCAAATATTTAGATGCTGGTGAAACCTTCCGCTCTCAAAAGACTTACCGCGACAGCTGGGCTCTTTTTACGGACATTCTCGCTACACTTGAGAAAAAGCCTCCAACCATAAGCGCGGAAGCGTACAGACCCTCGATCATAATTGAAAATAGCCATTATTTCTTTCGGCTATTGAGAAGGGAAAAAATGAATATCGCTCGCGAGGTGCTCCAGTATGAAGCAGATCTGGCAGAGCCCCTCATGGGTGTCCTGTACTACTGGCTCATGAGTGGACGGACCTGCGACCAGCAGAAATCTTCCACAGCCAATTTGGATATTATGTATCGCTACGCCGGCTTCTTTCTCAACACCTTGGGAGGCCATTCTTATCTGTACCGCCGAGACTCCAGAATTAGTCTGCTGACCACTTATTACTCAATTCTTGTTGTTCATGAGGCTAATTCGCGAGGTTTCAACGAAGTGGGCCTAGATCTTCGCTTCTTTCTCCCCCTGATTTTTGGCGAGATTCAAAGCCGCAATGATCTTTTGTACGCCGAGGACTATTTGCAGACTCTGACCGATCTTCAACTACAGTACTTCCGTGTAGAGTGACGGAATCTGGCGATTTTAGATTTAAGAATGCAGATTTTAGATTTAAGAGCTCAATACCTCGCGGTAAGGAATAGCATGCAGCCTCAATCTGCAATCTACAATCATAAATCATAAATCTTACAAGAACTGGCCTTGAGGATCAGGTTATCGAGTTTGAATAAAGAACATTACACCACTAATACGGTTTTGGGCTATCTAACGGAGGAACCTATGGCGACTAGATTCATTGACAATGGCGATGGCACTGTGACTGATGGGGAGACCAATCTCATCTGGCAGAAAGACACAGCCCCGGAACGGATTATCTGGCCTGAAGCAGAAAAGTATATCCAGCAATTAAACGATGAAGGTTTCGCTGGTCATAATAACTGGCGCCTCCCTAACAACGAGGAATTATCGACCCTTATCCTCTCTCGAGAGAACAGTAAGCGCCTTTATTTAGATCCTGTATTTGGTTCGCAGCGCTGCTTCTGGAGTTCGACTACCCGCGGTCACCATGTGGCCTGCTACGTTGATTTTTACTATGGCGGGGTGTACCGATTCGACGAAAATTATGTCAACCATTCAGTGCGTGCAGTGCGTGGCCAGATGACAAAAAGTGCGGAGGAATCAGCCGCATAATATATGCGATGCGGCGATGCGGTGAGAGAAGAATCATGATCTCCGCGTCTCCGTGTCTTTTTTTCGCCCGGATATTTCATGAATTGCTGTCGCGAGACCACTAAGATGGTCGTGGCACCTGGCAACCGCAGGGTGTTGGTTCCGAGGCGTACCTGAATGGTACGTCGCAGGGGCCGACACCCGAGGACGCCAGGAAGGACGGCCATATCCGTGGTCGCAGCAAGTGATTCATAAAATATCCGGGCTAGGGCTAGAAAGTAGTGAAAGGTTACGTCCAAGTCTATACCGGTGATGGTAAGGGCAAAACCACCGCTGCCATTGGTCTTGCCATTCGGGCTTTAGGGGCTGGTTGGCGAGTCTTCATCGGTCAGTTTCTAAAGTCTGGAGAATACAGTGAACATAAGGCCTTAGCACAATTCTCAGATCATCTCACCATCAAGACGTACGGAAGAAATGTTTTCATAAAGGGAGAGCCTGAAGAGGAAGATCGAAGGTTGGCTCAGAAAGCCTACCAGGAAATCGCTGAGATTATTGCTTCTGGTCGGTACCGCTTAGTGATTCTTGATGAAGCGAATGTGGCTGTTCATTACGGCCTAATAACGATTGACCAGGTTCTCGATCTCATCGACCTAAGGGCTGAGGGAGTTGAATTGCTCATCACTGGCCGCTATGCTCATTCTCGGCTGATTGAGCGCGCTGATCTGGTCACCGAAATGCGTGGAGTCAAACACTACTTCGCTCGAGGCATCAAGGCTCGGGTGGGAGTGGAGAAATGAAGAATCCAGACCCAAAGGGGATTTGCAGAGTCTTTCCTCGATGCGAAACTCTGCTCGAGTGACGGAGTTGTGGTAATTGCGGATTGCGGATTGCGGATTTATTAAAGAAAATTGCAAATCAGAATCTCAACTCAAAGTCCGCAATGTGCATTCCCAAATCTAAAGATATCTGGTTTCATTTTTCAGGTTTCTCTTCTATATCTTTTTTGCTGACACCTGAAACCCGACACCTGAAAACTTAGTCATGATAGAAGTGTTCTATGAAGCGGATTACTTTGGTAACTGGTGGCAGCAGAAGCGGCAAGAGTAAACACGCCCTGGAACTCGCAGCCTCTTATAATAACAAAGCCTTTATCGCCACTGCCGAAGCCACAGATGAGGAGATGCGGGCCCGCATCGATCGCCACCGACGCGAACGGGATTCATCCTACCTAACCGTGGAGGAGCCGCTTAACCTGGCGATGGCTCTCAAAGCATTGCCGAGAGAAACCGAGGTGGCCGTACTCGATTGTATCACAGTTTGGCTTGGCAACCTTTTTCATCGCGAAAAACTCACTGATGAGACTTGTCCAGAAATCGATGCTTTCTTGGAGATTCTCGAGACCCCCCCCTGCCATCTCATCTTGGTCACAAATGAGGTTGGCATGGGGGTTATTCCCGCGGACGGTGCCACTCGTCTCTTCCGCGACACTGCGGGCAGTATCAACCAGATTCTCGCCGAACGAGCTCACGAGGTTATTTTCTCGGTCAGTGGAATTCCCCTCCGGGTTAAATGAAGAAACCGCGTAGCGCATAGCGCATGGCGCAGAGCGTTTAAAATCATGTTAGGAAGAGTCTTTGTTCGCTATGCGCTTGGCGCTATGCGCTCTGCGAAATTAGAATTGGAGGAATGATTGGTGAAAAGACTCTTACCTATACTTAATGCGATTACTCCCGTCGATCGAAGCCTGGAAAGCGAAATTCGCGCTCACCTGGATAACCTTACCAAGCCTCCTGGCAGTTTAGGCTTTTTGGAAGATCTGGCTACCAGTTATTGCTTAATGACAGGGACAACCGCCCCACGCCTGGCGAAGAAGCGTATAGTCACTTTTGCCGGTGACCATGGTGTTGCCGCAGAAGGGGTCTCCGCCTTTCCCAGCGAAGTCACACCTCAAATGGTCTACAACATGCTTGGGGGTGGGGCCGCCATTAATGTTCTGACCCGGCACGTCGGGGCTGATCTGCAGGTAGTGGACATTGGCGTGGCTGACCCTCTGGAAGGTGCATCTGGGCTCGTGAGAAAAAAGGTAAGGGGTGGGACTGACAATATAAGTGCAGGCCCCGCCATGAGTGAGGAGGAGGCCATCCAAGCGATCCAGGTTGGAGTGGACCTCGCCAACGGTGCTGCCGACGACGGTGTGACTCTCTTAGGCACTGGTGAGATGGGGATTGCCAACACAACTCCCTCCTCCGCTCTCTATGCTGCCCTGATTCCTTGCCCAGTAATTGAGGTAACTGGCAGAGGCACCGGAATCGACGATACTAGGTTAAAGAATAAAATAGAAGTCATTGAGCGCAGCCTCACAGTAAATGGACATATGCTCCAGAATCCTCTCACCACTCTTGCCGCCGTAGGAGGCTTGGAGATCGCCGGGATTTGCGGACTTATTTTGGCCGCGGCCGGACGGAAACTTCCGGTGGTGGTGGATGGTTTTATCTCCTCTGCCGCAGCCCTTGTAGCCATGCGGCTCAGCAGATCAGTAGCGGACTACCTCTTTTTTAGTCACTGTTCAGCAGAAGCTGGTCACCGCACCTTTTTCGACAGAATGGCAATTCGACCCATTCTTGATCTAGACCTGCGGTTGGGAGAAGGAACCGGTGGAGCTCTGGCTATGCAGGTAATTGAAGCTGCAGTCAAGATTTACAATGAAATGGCAACTTTTGACTCGGCCGGAGTCAGTTCTAAAGCAGATTCATAAGTGGTTCCTGGCCAACACTAGGACTCAACCTTATTTCTTTTGCATGGGCACAGGTCATTTGCTTCGCGTCACTTGGCTAAAGCCGTCATTGCGCTTCGCTGTCATTTATTGTTAAGACATAATGACTTAATGACGGCCGTCAGGCCTCATGACGGGCGCAGCCCAACTGACCGCCGCCAGGCTTATGACGGCCACGTCCAGTGGCCTAATGACCAAATGACCAGTGCACAGCTGCCTACTACTCATACAAGAACACTGACAGAGGTGACATGTTACGCGGATTGGTAACAGCCTTTCGGACCCTGACCATCTTTCCTGTTCCTGGTCAGGATGCTTCAAAACACAGCGAATCCTTGCCCTTTTTCCCCTTGGTAGGTCTCGTCCTCGGACTCCTTCTTTGGGCTATCAGCCTCATCAATAGAATTATCAACGGTGGCGGTTGGCCTATGGGTATCGGAGCACTGATGCTTCTCGCAAGCGTTATAAGTACCCGGGCGCTTCATCTGGACGGTCTGGCG
Source organism: Deltaproteobacteria bacterium (assembly GCA_022340745.1). Lineage (GTDB taxonomy): Bacteria > Desulfobacterota > Syntrophobacteria > BM002 > BM002 > BM002. The sequence continues at coordinate 3,452 of JAJDNL010000053.1, read as the reverse complement.
GATTTTGTTGATGCGGCGGGTGGAGGCTGGGATCAACGTAAGCGCCTCGAGATTATGAAAGACACCCGGCTGGGAGTCTTTGGCGCTGTGGCCATCATCCTCACTTTGCTGTGCAAGTGGTTGGCTTTCGCCAGGTTGGTTGCGGCCGGAGCCACAATTTGGCTGATTCTTATTCACATGCTTTCCCGAACCATGCAGGTCCAGCTGGCGGTGACATTGCCCTATGCCAGAAGTGAGGGCGGGACTGCCCTTCCTTTTGTTCAGGATGCTTCAGCTTATCAGCGCTGGGCTGCATTTACTGTTGTCCTGATCGCAGCCCTGGCCTACGGACCTTTGGGCTTGGTTGCTCTGGCTGTCGCCCAGGTCATAACCTGGGTATATGGGGCTTGGTGTAGGAGACATATGGGTGGTATCACCGGTGATCTATTAGGGGCCGGGAACGAGATAATAGAAGTAACCCTTTTACTCCTGGCCGCCATCCTGGGCAATCTACTGCCCGGTTGTATTGGATGGGGGTGGTTAGTTCATTAGTGCGGGCATATGGTTAAAGGACTTGTTTAGTCATTTGGCTGCGCCGTCATGAGGGCTGCGCCCGTCATCAAGCCTTACGGCTGTCAATAAATTGTCTCAAGGCCACAATGAGAGTCAACTGTGACAGCGTAGCGTACTGACCTAATGACAATAAATGACGCCGAAGGCATAGTGACAGCGTAGCGTACTCAAAGCCAAATAAGTAACCTAATGACTACCTAATGACAGCGCAGCGTAGTGACGGCCACTTGCAGTGGCCAAATGACTATAAATGACAATTTGGAGGAATCGAGGATGGCTAATGAAGATCACCTCCATGGTGGTGATCCGGAACGGGAATTGAAAAGGTTAGGGATTGATGCTCGAGAAATTCTCGATTTCAGCGTCAATGTCAGCCCTTTGGGTGTTCCCCCAGAGATCAAAGCCATTTGGCAGGAACTTCTTGCGGAGGTGGATCGCTATCCCAGTGTGGATGGACAGGGGGTGGCGCGCTACTACCAGGAAAGGTTCGATTTGGATCCGGCCAGGGTGTTGGCAGGCAACGGTTCTACCGAACTCATCTACCTGACGCCCCGGGCTCTGCAATTGCGGAAAGTGGCAGTGATCACCCCTTCCTTTCATGACTATACCAGATCAAGCTTGGCTGCCGGGGCAGATGTGCTAGAGGTGAAACTTGGGGCCGAAGAAAGTTTTGCCCCTCCAGGCTTTGATATACTCGAGGAGGTTATGATCGAGTCTGACGGTCTCTTTGTCGGCAATCCAAACAATCCCACTTCCACCGTATTTCCCCGGCAACTTCTCCTGGATCTTGCCGCCTCCTTCCCCAGCAAGTGGATTCTCGTGGACGAGGCTTTTGTCCAGTTTTTTGATGAGCCGGAAGAGGTGAGCCTGATCCGGCAGGAGCCACCGCAAAAGAATATTCTTGTCTTCCACTCACTCACTAAATTCTTTGCACTTCCCGGTCTGAGATTGGGCGCTGTTGTCGGCCATCCCGACACAATTTCCCGGCTGCGTCCCCTCAAAGAACCGTGGAGCGTAAACCGTGTTGCCGAGAAAGTGGCACTGAAACTGATTGGTTGTGCTGATTACGAGGATAATGTAGTCCAGCTTATTCGCCAGGAAAGACCAAGGGTTTTGGCCCGGATAAGGGAAATTTCCGGGTTTCAGGCATTTGAACCTGCAGCTAATTTTCTTTTGGCTCGCTGGATCCAAACAAACGACCTGGATGACTTTCTCAGCTTTATGTTGCGTTCGGGGATTCACTTCCGAGACTGCCGCAACTTTCCCGGACTGGAGAACAACTTCTTTCGCATGGCTATTCGCCAAGGGGAAGAAAACGACCGGGTCCTCAAACTGATGCAAAGCTGTTCTATTCGTTACTCCTAACTTGAGCCTGTTCAATAATCTATTCTTTGCATGCCTTGAAACTTCTATCTACCTGGATCCCCGCCGGAGTCTATCCAGCACGGGATGCGGTACCAGGATAACGGGCGATATCTGACCTACGTCATTCCCGCGAAAGCGGGAATCCAGAGCATAAACAGATATTTACCGAGAATTTATTAACGGTAACTATCCAAAACATAATATTTTAACTATTTGATTGCTATGAGCAAAAACACATTGAACAGTCTTACATTATGATCCTTGCCGCCGCCATACTCTTTCTCGCCTTTATCCTGGACTTGTTTCTGGGGGATCCTCCCTTTCCTTTCCACCCGGTTCGACTCATAGGCGCTGCTATTTCTGCTTTCGAGAAACTATTGCTGCGGCTGGGATGGTCGAGCTCAGGTGGCGGGATCGTTTTGGTCACCATGACAATCGGGCTTGCCATTGGCACCTATTTGACTTTTCGGCACTTCATTGGTGGGCTGCATCCCTACCTGACTACAGTTTTGGATCTCTATCTGGCTTACTCTTGCCTGGCATTAAAGGATCTGTGCAAGCACGCCGAACCAATTGCTGAAACTCTGGCCAGGAGCGACTTGGCCCAGGCCCAGAATGAACTCCAGAAAATTGTAGGGCGAGACACCTCCAATTTAAATCCCGCGGGTGTGGCGAGAGGAGCGGTGGAGAGTGTGGCGGAGAATTTCGTTGATGGGGTTCTCTCACCTCTGTTTTGGTACTCCGTGACAGCAGTTTGCAGCCATGTGCTTGGCTGCCCGGCACCTGTGGCAGCAGGCATAGTGGGCATGCTTACTTTTAAGGCAATAAGCACCCTCGACTCAATGGTGGGATATCGGAGTGAGCACTATCTCCTCTTTGGCCGGCCAGCCGCCCGATGTGACGATCTGGCCAACTTTTTGCCGGCTCGCCTTTCCCTTATTATTTTATCTATAGGAGCGGTTCTCAGTGGGGAGAAAGCATGGGCAGGATGGAAAATTTCCAGGCGTGATCGGCTGAAGCACCTGTCACCCAACGCCGGCCACTCTGAAAGCTTTGTAGCTGGGGCTCTGGGAGTCAAGCTTGGAGGGCCCACCTTCTATCCGGATAGAACGGTAGACAAACCGTGGTTAGGGGATGGCGGTGAAGAGGTTGGCCCCCAGCACATTCGCCGCTGTTGCCGCCTGGTCTACCGGGCCTCCTGGGTGGCTGTGTTTTTGTTTGTTGCGGCTCTTGTTATTTTCTCGATTGCTTTCTCCTAAATGCAACACGGTACAAGGTGCAGGGCGCAAGGCGTAAGGCAAATTCATTGAATCCAGTAGACGGTAGCCAGTAGTTGAGAAGAAACCACTTTTGATTGTTTTTCTTCTGAATTCTGGATTCTGACTCCTGACTCCTTGCTCACTGCTCCATGCTCCATGCTCCATGCCCCATGCTCCATGCTCCATGCTCCATGCCCCATGCTCCATGCCCCATGCTCCATGCCCCATGCTCCATGCCCCATGCTCCATGCCCCATGCTCCATGCCCCATGCTCCT
>JAJDNL010000047.1 GCA_022340745.1 Deltaproteobacteria bacterium | reverse complement strand
GCTGCGGGGTATTTATTAAAGAGTGTTCATGGCCGGAAGCTGGTTGCTGCCATTCGATCAGTAAATGAGGGAGAAGCGGTTCTTCACCCCTCGATTATGAATAAATTCCTTCGGCGTCATACACATGGTTCTGACAAAACGCCACCTATAGCCGCCAATCTCAGCGAACGTGAGATAGAGGTGTTGAAGTTGGCAACGAGAAGCTGGAGCAACGAAGATATTGCCAAGGAGCTTGGTCTTAGCGTTCGCACTGTTCAGGCCCACTTCACACATGCTTGCAAGAAACTAGAGGTCAGTTCAAGAACAGAGGCTGTGCTGCGTGGACTGAAAGAAGGCTGGCTCAGTCTCGATGAGATTTCATCAGCCGCTGGTTAGATGAATAGGTTTGAAAGTGCTGCAAAAACATCGAACGAACCGGCTGATAGCGGCCGTTCGCAGACCGGGTTTGTGGTTTGTAGTCGTCTTGTTCCTGGTCGTTACCGTCCTGCAGAATACAGAACTCTTGAAGCATCACACTTCTCTGGTTAATCTCGGCATAACCCGTTACACAATTGAGAGAATATTGTACCTGTTGCCTATATTTTGGGCCGCCTTTTTCTTCGGGTGGAAAGGGGGTGCAATAACTTCTGTGGCTGCTTTAGCCGGCATGGTCCCCGCTGCTGTGCTCGCCTCACCGAACCGCGAGGATGCTCTGCTTGAAATCAGCGCAGTCTTCATTATTGGAGGTTTGATGAGTTATTCTCTTGAATCGCTGCGAAGGGAGCGAGAGCGTAGTGCAAAGCTGGAGGAGGCGGAGAAAGAGCTCGAGTTTTTCCTCCAGCAGATAACCAGAGCTCAGGAGGAGGAAAGAAGGCGCATTGCCTGGGAACTTCATGATGAGACCGTCCAGTCCTTGGTGGCCCTGTGTCAGCAGATAGACGATCTGGCTTCTGGTGTCAAAGGATTGCCGCAGAAGGCTAGGTTCCGTCTCGAGGATCTGCATCAACAGGTGAACGCAATTATGCAAGAAGTGCGGCGCATAAGCCAGGATCTACGGCCGGCGACACTGGACAATCTGGGTTTGGTGGCGGCACTGGAGTGGCTTGCCTCTGATATGGAGCGACACACAGGGACAGCAACGGACCTGAAAATAATTGGTTCTGAAAGAAGATTTTCCACCGAGGTGGAGTTGGTATTGTTTCGTATCGTCCAAGAAGCCCTGAATAATGTCCAGAAGCATGCTCAGGCAAGTTCAACCCAGATCACCCTGGAGTTCTTGGAAGGAAGGACCAGGCTTACGATTAGAGATAACGGCAAAGGATTTGTCCCGCCCCCTGAGGTCACGGCCCTGCCGAAAGCCGGTAAGCTTGGTCTGGCCGGGATGCTGGAGCGGGTCCGCTCGGTCGGAGGCACCATGTTAATAAAATCTGGACAGTATAGGGGTACAAGCGTAATAGCTGAACTGCCCCAATAAGCCTAATCCAACACTCTTCTCCCCCCATTGTCAATTCATTCCCCAAGACCTCTTTCATTCTCCATTTAGTCATAGTCTATCGCCTTTGAGTATATACGTTATCAACTATAAAAAATAATGCGTTTTATGCATTTCAGTATTGCATTTTATCTTGGTATATGTTAAAAATGCATCTAACATACGCATCATACATGGGAACTCCTAATAAAGGTTAGCCTGACAGGATAGGCGGGCATGCCGGAAAGGGGGATTCGATGGCTATTATCACCATATCGAGGGGCACGTTCAGTGGTGGGGAAAGCCTCGCCGAGAGTGTAGCCCAAAGACTTGGCTATCACAGCATAAACGGGGAGCTCCTTGGAGAAACGGCTAGGCAATATGGTATACCGGAGGCAAAGCTTTGCGAGGCCATTGGCGAGGCTCCAGGAGTTATGGAGTGTCTCCACTCGGAGAAAAAGCAATGTCTTGCCTGCCTTCGAGCCGCCCTGATAAGGGAGGTCAAAGATGACAATGCGGTGTATCATGGACATGCAGGTCATTTCCTTCTCGATGGAGTGCCTCACCTCATTAGGGTCAAGGTCGTTGCCAATATGGAATTCCGCATCAGAGCGCTTACGAAGCACAGCAACTTGACCAGGGAAGAGGCCATACAACTCATAAAGACACTGGATGAGAAAAGACTTAGATGGACAAGATCGCTTTATCATGTCGATTGGCAGCATCCCTCCTTATATGATGTCGTTATCGACCTCGATCAGATGACTCTTCCAGATGCATGTGAAATGGTATGTGACACAGCAAGCATGGGGCGATACAAAGTGACTCCGGAATCCCGGAAGGCCATAGAAGACCTCGCCCTATGCTGCCATTTGCAAGCCGCAGTCTCAAACAACAGGAGCATCTCGGGCGCCAAAAATGTCAAGATCAAGGCAGACGGGGGAGTAGTTACTATCGAGGGAACAGTTGAGTGCCCAGTGGATGCGGACAGGGTGAGGATGCTGGTAAGGGAAACGCCGGGCGTCAAGGAGATCAACTCGAGAATGCGCGTGCGCTTCTGGGGAAACCCCCTGGCGAGAGCTGTCTGAATCGGAAGAGTCTGAGATAATGACTGTTCTTTAGATCTCAGGTGGGACAGTATCCGGCGTCCATATCTTGATAGATCGCCTGTGTGAACGCACGCGATTTAAATGCTTGTCCCGGGAAAAACATGAAGGGAGCCTCAAGCTCAGCTATTGATTTGAAAGGAGATTTTGAGTGGGTGAGGTAAAGCCAAACAAGCGGGTTGAGGAGAAGCTGGACGAAATTTGCTGTTTACTATCACGCTCGGTTTTCCTCCAGAAAGATGCCATAGACCTGGGAAAACAAAACGGACAAAACGGCGGGACCAGTATGAGCTTGCTCCGGCATGCCGCTCCGCACACCGACCTGGCTCAGAAGCGTAACGGTTTTGCTGAAGAGAGAACCTCCCTTGTGTGTGCTGAAACCCACTCGTCCGCGCGCTCGACCGAGCTTTCGGAGATACCGGACCTGGCACGGGAAGGGCGAAACCTGGCTGTCGCACGCACCGACGTTGCCACCTTACGACCAGCGCTCGCACCTGACAGGACCAGTCCTTCCCAAGAGAGCATATACATGGCCGAGATGCGCACTTGCTTGGCTGAGACGCGGAATATGCTGGCAATCTCCAGGACGATATACTGCAAGACGCGCACGGAACTGGCGAGGGGCCGGACGTACCTGGCTCTCATTCGTACCGGGCTCGCTTTCTTCACAATTGCTATATTCTTATTCCGCC
>JAJDNL010000036.1 GCA_022340745.1 Deltaproteobacteria bacterium | reverse complement strand
ATATTATTGATGCTCCCCATGTTGTTAGTACAGCGCCTACTCCAATACCAGCTCCTGAATAATATTCAACTATAAGGTCTATACCACCAGCCATTCCCAGCGTCACTTTAATTTCATTACTTCTTTCCTTGAAGGAACCGCCGGTTAAAAAATCGACAGTTCCCCAAACGCATTCCCAATCAATCTCAGTATGTTGACAATCCGGACACACCTTAGCGCCTCCGTGCCAATCATCTACTATTTGTTCTGTAATAGGATCAACATTACTATTGCCTTGTTCGGGGGGGGCCATAATAATTAATGTAAACAACCCCCAAGGATCCATAAAGTTAACAGGATCCCCACCAACATCAATCCGGTTGAGCTCTTTCGGGACAAAGAGTTATTGTCTGTATAAACGACTACTTACCCTAATCCTCAAACACCCCTAAAAACCGGTTTTTCAAAAAGAAATCCAAAAAGCGTAACCATAGTTCAGGTGATTCGAAGCGGTTTATTCTGTTTACTTCAAGGTCGGGGAAGATGCCAGGCTTTTTTCGGCGGTTAAGAAGAAAAGAGCGTGGTGACAGGAAGTTACGTGCAAGTACGCTTACGATCTACTGTTATGATAAGTGTTTTTGGTGTTGAGGTTATATATTACTTTTCCTGGATTTAGCTCGTAGTTCGGTGATTTTGCAGTGTAACATCATGTAATCATATGATAAATAGAGATTCCTCGCAACCCTCGTTGTGCCCTCGAACCGGGCTCGTAGTGGGCTCGTAGTACCCTCCAAGTAAGAGCAGGCTCCGAGTTGTTTTGGGCCGGGCCGGGGCGGCGTGGCAGTTGTCCGGTTCCTTCCGCCGCAGGCGGCATACTAGGAGCTTGTCCGAGAATAGGCATTTTGTCCAAAATCGAGGCATTTCTTAAAAACAAGCACAGTCATATAACTGATATTACGAGCATTGTTTTTTTGAAATAACGAAGAGTTTGGACAAAAGGGCATTCTCGGACAGCCTCCTAGGGGTGGGCGAGAGGTGGATAAAGCACGGGAGATGGGGACCAGAGGGCTGGCATAGAACCTGCGTATGTTGCATAATATCACTACATTATGTTTGATGGCCCAGCAGATACCGGTGAGGTGCCACAGGCTCAGGACCATGGGCCAGCGACTTAGCTGCTTGGAAGAACAGCCATTAAACATAGTGTGTATTATGCGATCATACAATGCAGGTTGTATGACAGCCCGTTAGAGGTTGCCGTAAGCCTGAAAGCTTCGGGCCTAAGGGCGGGCGTTTTAGTCATTGGCCGTAGGCCCACTGCTCCAAGTCTTTTTTCTTTAATCTTTTTCCTTCTCCCGGGGATGGCAGCGTCTATGCACCTCCTTGAGATCGCCAATGGTAACCCGGGTATAGACCTGAGTAGATTCCAGGGACTCATGGCCAAGCAGCTCCTGCACGGCCCGGATATCGGCCTTATTCTTCAGCATGGCTGTGGCGCAGCTGTGCCGGAAGGTATGGGGCGAGATATTTTTCTTGATTTTCGCCTGCTTGGCGTATTTCTTCACCAGCTCCCAGACTATGTTTTTGGAGAGCCTATTGCCTCTGGTGGAGAGGAAGAGCGCATTATTGTACGGATCCTTGTTCAGCTCCGGTCGGACTGATTTGATGTAGTTTTCCAGATACCGGCAGGCTATCCGGCCCAGAGGAACGATGCGGTCTTTCCGCCCCTTGCCCTGGTCGATTCTGAGAAAGCCGTCATGATAGTCGACATCGGAGAGGTTGAGGTTGTTCAGCTCCTGTTTGCGGATGCCGGTGGTATACAGCACCTCCATGATGGTCCGGTCACGATAGCCAAGGGCACAGCCGGTGTCCGGGGTATCGATGATTCTCCGGGCCTCGATCTTGGTCAGTATTCCCCGAGGTAATGTTTTAGGCACCTTGGCGTAAGGGATGTCAAGCGAGGGATTGCGGGCGATATAATCATGCTCTTTAAGGAAACGCAAGAAGGCTTTCACCGCTGAGAGCATGGAGTTCTGGTAGCTGACACTGTTGGGCTGCCCCCGCTTGTTGATGGTCTGGTACAGTTCCGTCTGATAATCGAGGATGATCCCCTTGCTGATAGCGTTAACTCTGTCAACCTGGCAGCTTTGGAGATGATCGAAGAACTTCTCCAGCATGAAAGTCCTGGCCTCGATGGTCCGCTTTGCCCGGTTGCGAACCTTCAAGGATTGTATGTATTCATCTCTTAGAAGAGTGAGATTATCTTGAGGCATATTTTTCCCTTATCCGCTTTATCTGTGGTTTTACTGCATTTGGCTTCACCTTGTCTTTTTCTCGAGGATGGCTTTTTGTATGAGCCTTCTTCAGATCCAACCCCAGGGCTCTGATATATTCTTGAGTGGTAACAAGGTGGACATGACCCAGCATCTTCTGCACAGCGAGGATGTCGGCCCCGTTTTTCACCAGCTCCGTGGCAAAGGTGTGGCGGAAGGTATGGGGGCTGACCTTTTTCTTGACTTTCGCGTCTCGGGCATAGTTGCGGACATGGATGCCGACCATCTGTTTGGAGATCGGCTTGCCGTAGCGGTCAACAATAAGGCTTCGGTTTCGTGGGTGTTTTTTGGTGTAATGGGGCCGCACCTTGGTGATGTATTCGCGCAGGAAGCGAACGGCGTGCTTGCCCATGGGAACCACCCGGTCTTTTTGTCCCTTGCCCTGATTGATCCTGAGCATTCCGCCCTGCAGGTCGGCGTCATAGATGGAGAGGTTACACAGCTCATTCAAGCGGATTCCAGTGGAATAAAACAGCTCCAGGACCGTCCTGTCCCGAATGCCGATCAAGGTGCCGAGGTTGGGTTGCTCAAGGATTTTTTGTACTTCCTTCACCGTCAGAACTGGCCGGGGCTGCTTCTTTTCCTTCTTCGGCTCCTGGATATATTCCATGGGGTTGATGAAGATGTGGTTGGCGTTTTCCAGGAACTCGAAGAACCGTTTCAAGGCCCTGACTTTAACTATGACTGTGCTGGTGGCGTATTTCTTATTGTCATCAGTCTTATGAGCGAAGAGACTGGCAACATAGGCTTTCATATCGCTTGCCGTCACCGCTTTGATATCCTTGTCCATCTCGGCCAGATAAAGCCTGGCATTCTCGCAATAGCTTTCTATGGTGGCCGACGTGCGGTTCAACACCTTCAAGTGTTCCTTGAACAGAAAGAGCAGCTCATTTTTCTTCATTCTCAACTTCTCCTATGCATGTATTGCTATGACACCTGTTTTATACTGTGTCGCTATAATATGCTTTCCCGGTTTCAGCTCGTAGTTACCGTAAAATCCGGCTGTATCCCTTATGGATAAAGGGATACAGAGAGTCACATTCTACCCTCGTAGTGGCCTCGAACCGGGCTCGTAGTACCCTCGTAGTTAGCCGTTCAGTTCATCGACAATGCCCAGCTGTTCAGCTTTTTCTTTTAACTGCTCTATACCGATCAGCCCGACCATAAAGGGTTTGCCGTCTTCACCGCCGCTTTTGGCTAGCAGTTCGTGGACATATTCCTTGC
>JAJDNL010000033.1 GCA_022340745.1 Deltaproteobacteria bacterium | reverse complement strand
AATCGTGCTATCCAGTCTCGACGTCAACCGGGTTCTTCATTCAAACCGTTTACCTATGCTGCAGCACTGGATAAAGGCTATACTCCCGCCACCATTATTATAGACTCGCCGATCATCTATACTGACGACCAGATGGACTGGAAGTGGAAGCCGAAAAACTATAAGGAAAAGTTCTATGGACCCACACTGTTCCGCACGGCCCTGATCTTCTCCCGAAATGTGGTAACCATCAAGATCGTTCGAGATATAGGTATTGATTATGTCATTGATTATGCCCGCCGGTTTGGGATCACTGCACCTCTGTCTCGAGATTTATCTCTAGCCCTTGGTTCTTCAGGGCTTTCTCTGATCGAGCTTACCAATGCCTATTCAGTCTTTGCCAACCTGGGTGAACTGGTAAGCCCTGTCTTTATCACCAAAATTTTGGACCGCCATGGGAATGTGTTGGAAGAGCACAGGACTCAAAGGGAAAGAGTGCTTGACAAAGATACTTCATATATTATGACCCATTTGCTCCAGGAGGTGGTCAAGTATGGCACCGGCTGGCGGGCCCGCGCACTCAAGCGACCCAATGCTGGAAAGACCGGGACTACCAATAATTTGCAAGACGCCTGGTACATAGGTTTTACACCTGAATATGTAACCGGTGTGTGGGTAGGATTTGACGACGATAGTACCTTGGGGAAATATGAGACCGGATCGAGAGCTGCCAGCCCCATTTGGGTGGATTTTTCGCAGAAGATCCTGGGTAAACAACCAGTAAAGGTCTTTACAGTGCCGGAAAATGTAGTGTTTGCGAGGATAGATCCTGAGACAGGACAACTGGCCAATCCGAGCGACGAGAAGGGCATTTTTGAAGCGTTTAAAGAAGGAACAGCTCCCACCAAGACCACAGAGGTAACCGGACCTACCATCGGGGAATTCTTCAAAGGCGACTTGGATGCGGAACCTAGGTAAGTCTTATAGCGCCGTTCTATCCGAAGGTTCCGGCTCCACTTTTCAAGTCAAAGTCTCAAATCCGACTATCGAAGCACAAAAGAAATGGAAAACTGGATGTGAGATGTGAGATCTGAGATGTGGGATACTGAATTCTTAAAACAATATTAAATCTCACATCACATATCGCACATCCCACATCAATTCCTTAGGATTTGTTTCGGATTTGGAATTTTCGGAGAGCACGGCCAGTACTCGTTCAGTAACACCGTTTTTCTCAATTCAGGCCCAGTACGTAGAAGTGAGATATGAAGAAGATCTTCGGAAAAGATGGATTGCTCAGCCGCGCTCTCGGTGACTACGAATACCGTTCTATCCAAGATACTATGGCCCGGGAGGTAGAGGCAGCCATCGCTGAGGGGCGGGAGAGTATCATAGAGGCCGGCACCGGCACAGGAAAAACCCTGGCTTATCTCATCCCGGCTGTGCTGAGCAGGAAAAAGACGATTATTTCGACAGGAACAAAAACTCTTCAAGATCAATTGCTGGAACGCGACATCCCTTTCCTCAACAAACACCTTCCCCAGCCATTCAGAGCGGTCTGTATGAAGGGAAGGGCAAATTATCTGTGTTTGTACCGCTTTCACCGTTCTTTAGAACAACCTGAACTCCTCCCTGGTTTTGAGGGGACTGTAAGCAAAGAACTTGTTGACTGGGCTCAAGAAACTACGAGTGGAGACCGGTCAGAGATCCATTGGTTGCCAGATGATTTTGTGGGGTGGGAGCACATAAGCGCTCGGGCGGACCAATGCTTGGGGCAGAAATGTGGCAAGTTCGAACAGTGCTTTCTTACCGTGCTACGACAAGAGGCAGCTGCTGCGGAAATCGTCGTAGTCAACCATCACCTTTTTTTCGCGGATTTGGCGGTCCGTTCCGGTGGCTACGGCCAGGTGATTCCCCCTTATGAGGTGGTCATATTTGATGAGGCCCACCTCCTGGAGGAAACTGCAAACAACTACTTCAGCATTCAGGTGAGTAGCTATCGATTGTTTGAACTCTTTCGTGACATCTCTTGGGAGCTTGGAGCAGCGCGGCGCACGGATAGCTCCCTTACCAGTTCACTACAAAGTCTCGGCACGTTGAGCACCCACTTCTTGGAGATGTTTCCCTTCAGCGACAGAAGGCAGAGACTCCTCTCTGAGGCTATGAGCGGAGAAATTCAGCAACGGTGGTTGCAACTGAGTCACGCTCTGGAACAGCTCATAACCGAGCTCTTTCGTCACCAAGATCTCAGTGAGGGATTGTCGGCGTGTCATCGGCGTGCTCAGGAGATTCACCAGAGCCTGGAGTTGATTCTGAATCAAAACGATGCCAATTATGTTTACTGGTATGAGACCAGAGGCAAGGGGAAGTTTCTTTGGGCCTCGCCAGTGCAAGTGGCGCCCATCCTACAGGAGCATCTATTTCACCGGCAGATGCCTTTCATTTTTACCTCGGCCACCCTCGCTGTAGGCAATAATCTGGATTTTTTCAAAAAAAGATTGGGACTATCCCCAGAAACGGCGGGACTCATCCTTGACACTCCCTTTTCCTATCGGGAGCAAACGGTGATCTACCTGCCGAAACATCTGCCATTGCCGGATTCGCAAGATTTTGTAGAGGCTATCACCGAGGAAGTGGCAGCAATCCTGGAAGAGACTGGCGGGCGAGCATTCATCCTCTTTACCAGCCATCGCAATCTAAGAGAGGTCTATTCCCGGCTGTCTGATCTGGAACGATTCACCCTGCTGGTGCAGGGCGAACAGCCAAAGGCTACTCTGCTCAAGCGTTTCAGAGAGGATACCTCTTCGGTGCTGCTCGGCACTGCCTCCTTTTGGCAGGGGGTGGATATGCCGGGAGAGACCTTGAGTTGTGTGATCATTGATAAACTGCCGTTCGCAGCTCCCAATGATCCACTGGTGGCGGCCCGCTTGGAAAAGATAGAAGAAGCCGGTGGCAACCCTTTCTGGGACTACCAGGTCCCCAGTGCAGTTCTTGCCCTCAGGCAAGGGCTTGGTCGGTTGATCCGGAGAGCCAGTGACCAGGGAATCCTGGCCGTTCTGGACGGTCGCCTGTTCAAGAGATCCTACGGCAAGCTTTTTTTGGAAAGCCTACCCGAAAGCACAATCACCCACCAGCGCGAGGATATCGGTAGATTCCTATCATAAACATCAGTCGTCGTCACCGTCACCGTCACCCGGACCACTGGCATGACATTCGTTCCCTCCGAAACTGTCTGCAAAGCAGCTGGCAGCGACTGCGTCTGGATCAGGTGCGGGTCTGCCTTGAGTGTAATCGTGGCAGATGGGGCAGGAATTAATCTGGTTTCCCGCGTTCCTGTGGCTCGTCCAATTAGTGGGATGGGCCCTGGCATCAGGGTGGCAGGCAGGGTCCTCTGAGCAGCCAGGAGAGGCGAAACCGCCGTCAAAGGCTATAGTACCTGGAATTCCGTGGCATTCTTGACAGTAAGCCAGATTGTTTCTTGCAGGAGGTCCGTGCAAAGCGGCGGCGGCGTATGGGATTTCATGAGGCGCTCGTACGCCAGCGGGATGACAGCCAGATGTAATGCCGTTTGCATTGGTGAAATTAGCGGCAAAGCAGCTGGGAGCACCAGGAAATGGGCCTGAGCCGGAACCTGTGGTCTTGTGGCAAAGAGC
>JAJDNL010000026.1 GCA_022340745.1 Deltaproteobacteria bacterium | reverse complement strand
GCCAGCAAATCCACACTATCATGAAGGGGGTAGAGCGTCAGCACTGTCCCCAACCGCATAGCACTTTCAATTATTTGGGGAAATTAGTCTGAGGTAAGAACGAGGCGCACAGAGTTCGGCTCTCATCGAGCCTCACGTCATTTGCCTTCGGCGTCATTAGGTCAATACGCTTCGCTGTCATTTGTTGTGAAGGGTAGAGGACAGAGAGAATTAGAAAATGAGTCAAAGAGGTTAGTTAGTTAGTTACAGATTCCCGTTTACTGTTCACCGTTTACGACTTCAACGATTTAACGATTTGACGAACCGACGAATGACTACTGGATGTGGAATTACGTCTTTCTAACATGGTTCTCATTGAAGGGAGATAGCGATGAATTTTGAGAAAGGTTCAGCGCCCCATGCCCTCATGGCAGCCCTCCCTGGCGAGGGCCAACTTCTCCTTTCCAATCTGCAGGATAAAAAGATTATTCTCAAAGGTGACTTCGACATACACACTGGAAAACTTGCTGGCAGGCAGGTACTTCTCGCCTTCAGTGGTCTCGGCAAAATCAACGCTGCTACCGCGGCAGCAACCATTTTGGCGAGCTTTCCTGTTTCTCGCCTCTGGATGTGGGGCTCAGCGGGGGCATATCCCCGTAGAGATCTTAAGCTCAACGATCTGGCCCTGGCCAGTGAGGAAATCCTGGGAGACGAGGGTATCGTCACTCTCAGTAGCTGGCAGCCCCTCGATGCCATAGGCATCCCCTTGGCAAAGACAGCAGAGGGACCGATTTTCAACCACATCCCGGTGGACCGGCTGGAATTGGAACGAGCTCGGCGGTTACTGAGCGAGTGGCGACCTGCCTCCGCTGCGGCCCAGATACATGAGGGGCCATTCGTCACAGTGTCCGGGGTGAGTGGCAGCCTGGCGCAGGCTCGTCTTTTGGCTGATCGCTTTGGGGCTCTGTGCGAGAATATGGAAGGTGCAGCAGTAGCCCAGGTGTGCCTACGTCACCAAGTGATTTTTCTGGAACTCCGCGGTCTGAGCAACTGGGCCGGTGATCGAAACAAGAAGAGATGGCAATTAGCAGAAGCTCTGGATAATTGTCAAAAAGCCGTGTTGTATCTCCTAGAAAACTGGGACAAGGTGTGAAAGGCATAGAGCAAAGGCTGATTGTAGATTTTAGATTGCAGATTGAAGAATAAAAGGTTTCAGGTGTCGGGTGTCAGGTGTCAGGGAAGAAAAACACAAAAGCTGCAATCAAAACTCTGAAACCCAAGTTATTGTGATATGTAATTTCCATCAACTCCTGGCTACTGACTACTGGATCCTTGGATTTTTGATTGCAGATTTGAGATCTCACATCTCACATCCCACATCTCAAATCTTAGACATTTTAGGTAATATTTCCATGAATACCCTTACACTTGGATTCTCCCCCTGCCCCAATGATACCTTTATTTTCGGTCCACTGGCCACCGGCAAACTCGAGGTTGCCAACTGCACTTTGGAGATAGTTCACAAAGATGTGGAAACCCTGAATAACCTTGCTCGGGATGGCATCCTAGACTTCACCAAGATTTCGGTCCATGCCTTCGGACTGGTGGCAGAACGCTATGCTTTACTTCACTCCGGGGCCGCCCTGGGCAGGGGTTGTGGTCCGCTGGTGGTTGCTCGCGAACCCAGAAACATGGATAGCCTGCGCCACGAGGCCATCGCTATTCCAGGCAAGTTGACTACTGCCAACCTGCTGCTCCAGCTCTATGGCGACGGTTTCTCCCGATTGCACCCGATGTCCTACGAGAACATCATGCCCAGCCTGCAGCAGGGCGAGTTTGCCGCTGGCGTGATCATTCATGAGGGCCGCTTCACTTACCCCAACTATGGTCTTCATGCCGTACTGGATCTCGGCGCTTGGTGGGAAGAAACCCAAAATCTGCCAGTGCCCCTGGGGGTGATTCTTGTACGCCGAGACCTTGATGCCGAGGTTGCAGAGGCTGTAGAGGACGGTATTCGCCGTAGTCTGCTTTTCGCCCGAAAAAATATAGAAAAGATATGGCCCTATATCAAGACGCACGCTCAGGAGATGGACGATTCCGTCATTCACCAGCACATAGATCTTTATGTGAATGACTATTCTCTGGAACTTGGTGAGGAAGGAAGTCAGGCTATCAGAAGACTGTTGGAGCTCGCCCACCACCGTGGGTTGGTACCCTCCTTGCCCGCTAGTCTTTTTGTCGATAAGTAATCAGTAAAGAATACGGGTCCTAGGGGTTTCATACCACCCTCCGAGGGGGCTTCAATGGTCTTTACCTCATGCGTGAATCTCTTGGAGTAATGGAGTGGTGGAGTGATGGAGTAGTGGAGTAGTGTAAAATATCAAATCCCAAGCACCAAAACCCAGGGTTTTCGGTGTCAGGTGTCAGGTGTCAGAAAAAAGAAACATAGAAACTGAAACCTGAACACTGAAACCTGAAACCTCTTTTGCCGGCAAAGCCATTGAACTCTGACCTGGCTCAAAGGACCAGGTTTTCGATGTCGAATAAATATGGTAAAAGGACAACTATGAAAACTCAGTCTCTTGAAATCAGCGCAACTTATTTCCCATACACCTTCCTGGAGGAAAAGGATTTAAAACGGTTGATTTTTTACTTCGACACTCTTTATGTACTTCAGGTTCTTCCTGATTTTGAACCCGGCCTGCCGGCCGTGCTGCGTTCCTCCCAAATGGTTCAGCCGTTTCAGCCTGTAACTGAACTTTCCCTGTTAGAAACCATCGGACAAACACACCAAAACTATCAGCGACTCGGCGGCGTTCATCAGAATGGCGGTCTGCGTCAGTTGCTGAGGAGCTTTGCTCTTCAGGAAGATTTTGAAAATTCGAGAACGAGTATGGTTGCCAGAATCAGGCAGGCTCACCCCCAACTGACTCCAGAAGTGGCTGAGCTAGTCAACGATGGGGTCTTCTTGCTCCTGGCGCATCAACTGGACCATGACCATCTCGAGCTGGATGTGCACATGGAGCGAATCCGCGCATTGGAAGCGAAGCTTCATGAGGAGGCGGGAATTGCTACAGACGAAGAGAGTGACGCTATGGCCATGAGATCCCCTTTGCTGAAGGAATCAGATCCTCCACGAACTCAATATGCCTACGAACGACTCCGGGCCTGGACTCGCCTCTATAGCTCACAGGAGCAAGCCGCTCCCTTTCTGCCCCTTACCACCAGTCCAGAAGTCCTGGCGGAGATTTCAGAACGGCTGCCGTCTCAGTCATCCGCTGCCGCCGAAGGAATGCCTCTAAGAGGATCTGAACAAAAAAAATGTTTATCAGTCCTCCCTGATCCCCAAAAGCTTTCTTTGGAAAAAATCGTGGAATTCAGACAGTCAGTAAGTCGAGAGTCGTTTGTGGATACGTGGCGGGAGTCTGTTACTGTCGCGGTGAACCTTTTGCAGCAGGAGGCAGTACCAGAAGATCAGTGGCAGGAATTACAGCAACGTGTTCAGAAAGCTGCCGATGCTTTCCAACAGCACTGGCCGGTGCCTGAGAAACCTACCCATTACCTACGCCTGGAGTGCGCCTGCTATCCCAAGGTTCCGTCGGAACTTGCCTTCTCTCTCGTAACTGGGCTACAGCCTGCTGCAAGAGAGCCTCACCCCGCCGAGACCGTCAATGGTGTCAGCCTCTTACTCTCCCCAGCTGATTTATGACAGCCATAGCTGTGATCGCGGTAACGATTTGGTGAATGATGCGGACTATGCCTGTCCGTCGTGGGTCACATAGCGGGAAATGCTGGAGGAAGGATTTTCGAGCTGCTGCCCGAGGAACTCAACCTGGTTACGCACACCGCTCTTTTGTTGAATTTGCCGAGAGATGTTATCCACAGCATGAATCACTGTAGCGTGGGAGCGATTGAAGGCCTGACCAATGCATTCTAACGTTTCGTCGGTGTACTTGCGACAGAAGTACATACCTAGATTACGTGGATAGACCACGCCTTTCTTGCGTGAATTTGACTTCAGGGCTTCAACCGAAACCTTAAAGTACTGACAGACAACTTGTTGCACCTGTTCTATATTTATGGCCTCCCGGCTGTCGCAAACCGATTCTAGGACATCGTGTGCTAGTCTCAGATCGATAGGTTTTTGCAAAAGCGAAGACTTGGCGACGATTCCTATGACACAACTCTCCAGCTGTCGCACGTCGCGAGTGATATGGGTGGCCAATACTTCGGCCACGTCCGAAGGAAGCCGAATCCCCTCGTTGTCTGCTTTCTTTTCGAGAATCTTGAGTCTTGTTTGAAAATCCGGGGGCTCGATGTGGGTGACCATGCCAGCGGTCAATCGAGATTGGAGCTTGCTCTTCAGCTTCGGAATATCTCGCGGAAATTGGGTCCCGGTGAATATGACCCGCTTATTCACGCGGCTGAGGGCATCGAGAGTGTAAGCTAGTTCCGCCTGCGTCTTTTCTTTGCCACTGAGAAATTGTACTTCCTCTAAGAGGAGGACATCGCATTTATTGCGGTATCTTTCCTTGAAGCCATCCATGCGCCGCTGTTTGATGGCGACAACCATCTCATTGGTGAACTCCTCAGCAGTGAGGTAGCAAACGCGAGTAGCACTATTTTGGGTAAGGATATGGTTGCCAATAGCATGCGAAAGATGACTCTTACCCAACCCAGTATCTGCCAACAAATAGAGGGAACTACCCAGGCCGCTATCACCATTGGCGATGGCAAAGGACGCAGAGAACGCAAAGCTGTTCCCAGAGCCCACCACGAATTGATCAAAGGTGAATCTCCGGTTCAGGCGGTACATGCGTCCGTTCTCTTCCGGCGGGAGAGGTAACGGCAACTGGCTGGAATCTTCCTTGTCCTGCTGCGGTCTGCGGGGTGCAGCTGCCAACCGAAGTTGGATGTCCTCAGCAGTACCACCGTGTCTCTCCCAACTTCTCTTGATTTCTGGGAAGTAATTTTCCCGGACCCAGTTGAGAAAAAACCGATTGGGACAAGCTAAAGAGATCTTACCTTCGCGAGAGATCACCAGTTCAATGGGATCAATCCACATCTTAAAACAGTTACTGGAGATTAGATCCTGCAAATCGTCCTTCGTCCGTCTCCAGATATCCTCCATGCAAACACCTCTATAATTATCTACCGTGGGCTGTGATCAACCCAGCGATTTCAAGAGCGAGCGAGCAGCTCAGGCTCACGGGGAACAATGTCACGGAAATAGGAGCCCCTTGCGCCTCGTCCGCAGTATGATTCTAATTAGTCTTACCTCTTTTCGCTGTTTGGGTTCCGTCCGGTTGGTTTACTCAGGAGCGGAAAACCAGGGAAATGCTTTGGCCATTATGCGGTGCGTCTCTCGAACTATTGGAATGGTCACCTGCTATTTGGTTGGAAAGGCTGCAATTAGATCATCTATTTCCAGTTCTGACCGAGACACCGAGACGCGCCAGCACATGGCGTAAGCTTGTAATCCATATGTATTCTGATGTCAAACTCCATATAACCGTATTTTACTCTAAACGGGCCTCAGTTGTTAACAATTAAATTTTATCAAGATTCCCAGAGCTTGTTCGAGTATACTCTGATAAGGGTGCGAGAATAGGAATTTTTTCCGTCTTTTTCAAAATACTACTGATATTCAAGGGCTTACGCCTTGATTTTTTCTACTTTCCCCGTTATCAACATTGATGATCTTCTGATTTCTCCTATTTTCTCCTTTTTTTCGTCTTCACAGTTTTTTCTCACCAGCCTACATTTGCCCGTTGAATTCAAAATCAGATTTTGCCAATATACTTAAGACATTTCAGTCCACCATCCAGATTGACGATATTTCAACAGTACGGTCCATCGAGTTAGTAGGGCTCGTATTATCAGGACCTTACCGTTAACAATTCTTTTTTCTGCAGGATGACCTGCAAGAACAGGAGAGCAACCATGGATAAGCTGACTGTGGCATTGCTCAGCGGCGGGCGCTCCGCCGAGCGTGAGGTATCCGTAAAAAGCGGTGAACAGGTTTATCAAGCATTAGATAAAGAAAAATACCGCATACGCCGCTATGACCCCAGAGACGATCTGCCTCGATTGATGGCAGAAGCTGAGGAGATCGATGTCGCTTTGATCATCCTTCACGGTCGATACGGCGAAGACGGCACTATCCAAGGACTCCTGGAACTTCTTGATATCCCCTATCACGGCAGTGGTGTTCTTGGCAGTGCTATGTGCATCAACAAAATCCAATCTAAACGACTGTATGAGTATGCCGGCCTGCCGGTGTCACCCTACCTGATCCTGGATCGGTCTGACCCTGATGCCCAAAGCAAGGTACTGGACGCTTTAGGTTTCCCAGTGGTGCTAAAGCCTGAACATGAGGGCTCAAGCATAGGTCTCAGTATAGTCGATGATGCCAACCATTTCCAGGCTGCGCTAGAATTGGCTGGCCAGTATGACCGTCTTGTCCTGGTGGAGAAATACCTTGCCGGTACCGAGATCACCGGTGCAGTTCTCGGCAACCTAAATCCGGAACCCCTGCCATTGGTTGAGATTATCCCCGGCGACCAATATAGTTTTTTTGACTACGAGGCGAAGTACAAACCCGGGGCCACAAAAGAGATCTGTCCTGCTCGACTCAACAAAGAGATGACCATGAAGGCCCAGGACTACGCAGTACGAGCCCACCAGGCTCTGAGATGTCGGGGCTACAGCCGTACCGACATGATTGTCAGTGATAATGAAGCCTACGTTCTGGAAACCAATACCATTCCAGGCATGACAGCCACCAGCCTTTATCCGCAAGCGGCGGCAGCGGCGGGAATTAGTTTCTCTGAACTACTTGACCGGCTAATCGAATTAGCTTTGGAAGAGGAATAGCTCTCATGCGCCAGTCTGAAGGCCGGAAGCGTGATTTTAGTAAATCCGAAATAAGACCAAGGTGGATGTGAGATGTGAGATCTGAGATATGGGATAGAAAAAGCCAAGAAAGATATTGGATCTCACATCACATATCGCACATCCCACATCCTCGCCTCAGCAGATTCTTGGCAATTGTTCCCCGCTGAGCATATCCACAATGCGACGGCCACCTATTTCGGTCTGGAGAACCACCCTCTCTGGGTGCTCACGAACAACCTCGCCAATGACACAAGCTTCCCTACCCAGAGGATGTTGGCGCATGGCATTCAAGACCAACTCAGCGTCCTCTGGCGCCACAAAAACAAGCGCCTTTCCCTCATTGGCCACATACAAGGGATCCAGTCCCAACATCTCGCAGGCTGCGTTCACCTCCGGCCGCACCGGCAGATTGGACTCTGCCAACCGAATGCCGATCCCTGACTGCTTGGCCACTTCATTAAGCGCAGTGGCAACACCGCCGCGGGTGGGATCTCGCAGCACATGAATCTTGTTGCTCGTCGCCAACATGGCCTCCACCAGCCCATTGAGAGATGCAGAGTCACTTTCTATTGCTGTCTGGAATGAGAGCCCTTCCCGGGTGGAAAGCACAGCAACGCCATGGTCACCCATAGGCCCGTTGATTAAGACAATATCTCCTGGTCTCGCATTCTGCCCGGCAACATTTACGCCGGGGGCAATAGTTCCAACACCGGCAGTATTTATAAAGATTCGGTCAGCCTTGCCTCGGTCCACCACTTTGGTGTCCGCAGCCACCACCTGCACCCCAGCCTCCTTGGCTGCTGCGGCCATGGAGGTCACCAACCGCTCCAAATCTGTCAACTCTAGCCCCTCTTCCAGAATAAAACCCACACTAAGGTAACTGGGCTGGGCTCCACGCATGGCCAGATCATTGACAGTTCCATGTACGGCCAGGCTGCCGATATCGCCTCCCGGGAAAAAAATTGGATCGACCACATAAGAGTCTGTGCTCATTGCCAACCGCACACCCTGGAACTCAAGCAGAGCGCTATCGTTGAGTTCTGTGAGAATAGGATTTGCTAGGGCAGGAATGAACGTTTTGGCAACAAGGTCCTGCGACGCCCTACCGCCGGCACCGTGATCCATCTGAATTCTCTCAGTCTTCATGAATCCTTTCCTCGCACCAAATCTCGGGGTGTCAGGTGTCAGGTGTCAGGAAAAAGAAGCATAGAAGCCGGAAGCTGAAACCTGAACACTGAACACTGAAACCTTTCATTCTGGATGATATTTAAAATACGCCGCGCAGGTACCTTCACTGGAAACCATGCATGGACCGTATGGATCTGTCGGAGTACAACGCTTGCGAAATAGATCGCACTCAGGAGGAGTACACACCCCTCGAAGTACCTCGCCACAACGGCATCCTGGCATTTCACCGGCTGGAGGTACGGTTAAGTCATAATGGCTCTCAGCAGCATGAGCACGGTACTTCTCCCTTAACATGAGGCCACTCTGGGGAATAGGGCCAAGACCTCGCCACAAACCTTCAGCATGTTCAAACACTTCGTCCATCATCTCTCGAGCCCGGGGGTTGCCCTCAGGTCGTACGGCTCGGGTGTACTGGATTTCCACTTCACACCGAGCCTCCTCAATTTGGCTAATCAGGATATAGAGGCTTTGCAGAATGTCCACTGGCTCGAAACCGCTGATCGCGCATGGTTTACCGTATCGATTCACTACCTTCTGGTATGGGTTTGTCCCTATGATTGTGGTGACGTGCCCCGGACACAGGAAACCATCTATGTGCACCTCTTCCGCGGACAAGAGCGCATCCAGCGCCGGAGGCAGCAATTTGTGCGCCGAGAATACCAGGAAGTTTTCCAGACCTTCCTGCCGGGCCTGATGCAGGGCTGCGGCTATGGTAGGTATTGTGGTCTCGAAACCGATGCCAAGCATGACTATCATCCGATCTTTGTGCTTGCGAGCCAGTTCTAGGGCATCAAAGCTAGCGTAAACCATTCGCACATCAGCCCCGCGGGCTTTCTCCTGATGCAGGGAAGAATCCGAACCGGGCACTCGCATTAGGTCGCCGAAGGTGGCGACCGTTACCTCAGGCTGCCTACACAGCATGATTACTCTATCAATATCCTCGGGAGCGGTTACACAGACCGGACAACCGGGACCTGATATGAGAGTGACGGTTTCAGGAAGAAGCTCCTTTAGTCCGGAACGAAAAATGGCCACCGTATGTGTGCCGCATACTTCCATGAAACGCACAGGAGTACGCGATTTTTCCCGTATGGCCGACACCACTCCCTCCGCCAGTTCCGGATCCCTATATTCGTCCACGTATTTCATAAGCGAAAGTCTCCCTCCTGCACTGCTGAAGCTGGAAATCCGAAATCCCAATGACTAAGGTCTCAGCTTTTTTGTTTTTCTTCCCTGACACCTGACACCCGACACCTGAAACCTTTAATTCTGCAATCTAAAATCTACAATCCGAAATACTTTATCACACATCCACGAAGCACTCTCCGGCTACTTACTCTTCCAACGAAGCGGCTCCTACGATTGCTTGCCCCAAAGAAATACAACCGTCATTAGCCGGAATAAGTTGGGGTGTGTAGACTTCCAAGCCAGACGCTTTCAAGCGGTCCTCTAGGTTCTCCAGAAGAAAAACGTTTTGGAACACTCCCCCTGAACAAACCACCCTGTTGAGTCCGTGCAGCTTGCACAGACGCAAACAGGCATCGGCAAACATGGCAACCAGAGTCTGATGAAACTTGCCGCTGACCAGTTCTGGCGCCACTCCTGAGACCACATCATCAAACACCTGGGCAAAGATTGCGGTGGGACTCAAAAGCAATCTATCTCCAACCTCTCCAAGCTCGTACTGATATCTGTCTGTGGTAGGCTCCAGCCGCTGTTCTAATTCTATTGCCGCCTGTCCCTCATAGGCAATGCGATCTCTCAATCCTACTAAGGCAGCCACAGCATCGAAAAGTCGCCCACAACTGGAAGTGAGGGGGCTGTTTATTTGACGCTGCATCATCTGCACGAGTACTCTAATCTGATCCCGATCCCACTTTTGGAGTGGTTGTGGTTCGCCCTGGAAAATTTTTTCACCCAAACCAGACCACAAATAGGCCACCGCCATCCGCCACGGTTCTTTAATGGCTTTTTCGCCACCGGGCATGGGGACATAGTCCAAATGGGCAACCCTCTTATAGTTTCGTTCATCCGCTACCAGGATTTCTCCTCCCCAGATGCAGCCGTCATCGCCATAACCAGTTCCGTCCAGGGCCAGTCCCAAAACTTCTTCCTCCAACCCGTGCTCTGCCATACAGCTCACCACGTGGGCGTGGTGATGCTGCACTGCCAGAGTGGGCAGTTCATCTTGAGCCAGGGCCACTTGGGTTGTCAGGTAGTCCGGGTGGAGGTCATGAATAAGCAAGCGAGGGCTTACTTCTAAAATACGCCGAAGATGGTGGACTGTCAGTTCAAGGAACTCCAAAGTTTCAAGGTTTTCCAGATCACCAAGGTGCTGCCCGACAAAGGCCCGATTCTCTTTGGTCAGACATATGGTGCCTTTCAGTTCTCCTCCCAGGGCCAGGACCTCAGCCACCGGTTTTCTAAGAAAAATCGGTACCGGCACGTACCCCCTGGATCTCCGAAGTTGTCTGGGCCGGCTCCCTGCTACCCTGAGGATTGAATCATCACTGCGCAACAGAATATCTCTGTTGTGGAAAAGAAAATAGTCGGCTATCTTTCCGAGCCGCTCCACTGACTCGAGGTTATCGATAGCAATGGGCTCCTCACTAATATTGCCACTGGTCATGACCAAAGCCAGGAATGGATGAGCAAGGAGCAGGTGGTGCAGAGGAGTGTAGGGGAGCATCACCCCAAAAGAGCGATTCCTTGGAGCCACTTCGGGGGCGATGGTGTTTCCCGGCCGCTTTGGGACAATAACAATTGGGCGTTGGGAGCAGGTGAGTAGTCGCCGTTCTTCATCTTCCAGCAGGGCATAGCGTTCAATCTGTTCCAAGCTTGACGACATAAGGGCAAGCGGTTTCTCTTCCCTCCCCTTCCGCAAACGAAGCCTTTTTACCGCCTCATTTTGGCTGGCGTCAACAGCCAGGTGAAATCCGCCCAGTCCCTTTACGGCCACGATAGCGCCCTGGCTGAGGTGCTTTGCTGCCTCAGATATCGGCTCCGAAATCTTGAGGTCTTTGCCACTGCTATCCGCCAGCCATACCCGAGGACCGCAGCTCCAACAACCATTGGGCTGTGCATGAAAACGTCGGTCAAGTGGATCATGATATTCGCGGGCGCAATCATCACACATGGTAAAGACTGCCATGGAGGTTTTGGGCCGGTCATAGGGAATGTCGTTAATGATAGTGTATCGTGGCCCGCAGTTGGTGCAGTTAATGAAAGGATAGCGGTGTCGTCTGTCTTGCGGGTCAAAAAGTTCCCGGAGGCAATCGCTGCAGGTTGCCGTGTCCGGCGATATGAGGGCTACTCGCTCTTCACCCTCCTCGCTGGCTTTGATCTCGAAAGTGCTGTAAGAAGCGGCAGGTAGTTCTTCAGTTTCTATCTGGGTAATGCTTGCCAGAGGCGGGGCCGAGTCAGGGAGTTCTTTGAGAAAATGCTGGAGAGCATCTCGGCCTCCCTCCACCTCAAGTTCCACGCCCTTCGGTGTGTTGGCTACGTAACCGTTTAACCTGTGACGGTGAGCCAGCTGATAAATAAACGGACGAAATCCCACACCCTGGACAATACCCTGGATGTGAATTCTAAGTCTCTGTGTCATCTCCTCCAGCTTTGCGGGCGCTCACCTGCTTTCTGAGCCAATCGGCCCAATCATCCAACCCTTCACCAGTGCGGCAGGAGATCTCGAAAATCTCCAGATTGGCATTGAGCTGCAAGGCCCGCTCTCTTATTTTTCCCACATCGCAGTTGACGTAAGGGAGTAAATCAATCTTGTTAATGAGTAACGCCCGGGACTCTTGAAACATCAGGGGATACTTAAGGGGTTTATCATCACCTTCCGGAACACTGAGGATCATGGCCTTCATGTCCTCGCCCACATTGAACTCCGCTGGACACACCAGATTGCCCACGTTTTCAACCACCAATAGATCCAGGGTGTCGAGATCCAGAGCATCAAGACTAGACTTGATCATGTTGCTGT
>JAJDNL010000021.1 GCA_022340745.1 Deltaproteobacteria bacterium | reverse complement strand
AATTTGGGATTTTACGTTCAGACGGCGTCGCCGAAAGGGCTCTTTTTGTTATCGATAAGAAAGGAATTATCCGCTACATAGACGTCCACGATATCAACACGAGACCACGGTTGGAGGTTCTGGTAGGCGAACTGCAAAAGCTAGAGAAATAATAACGATTTCAGATTGCAGAATGTAGATTGTAGATTCTGGAGTCTTACATCTGCGCTGTAGATCAATCTGAAACCGGGAACCCACCCAAAGGGTGGGAGTCCGAAGGACAAATCTAGAATCTAAAATCTGCAACCGCTAGAACTGCAGTGATGGCTTTATATTCCCCAAAGCCTCGGGGCCTTGCGCTGGTACCCTTCCTCTTCTGCTAACAGGTCTAGGTGGGTGGTTACCACGTCATCCACTGCCAGTCCCCTCGGATCTCCCCCTTCACGTGTATCTACGACTTTAATATAGCCCTTGCATTGCTCGCAAACATACACCCTGTAGAGGTCTTCACCCTCACCGTAGAAGTAGCGAAGATCCTCTTGTTTATCTGTACTGCAATAAGGACACTTGAGCCGGGGCAACTGCCAGAAGTGCCCACAGAACGAACAGAGTGCCTCCCTTTTTCCTTCCTCGCCCACCAGGGCGGCAATTGCCGGCAGTCCTCCGCATATGGGACAGTACGACTGTTGCCACTTCTCTTCAGCAAAACCTTTTGCGACAACTGCGGCAGTCGCCAGCAGTGAAGGCTGTAAACTGAGTTTTGCCAGGGCTTGAAGGACAGGTTGCGGGACCCCCACATCTTTGGCGTATTCGTCTATGGCTTCCGCATTATTGTCTAGCACTGCTTTGCTCAACCCGGTCATGTCAAGCTTGCTGGAGTCCGACGCTTCTAGGAGTGTTTTCCCGGCCGAGGCAAGAACAGGATTCTCATCCGATGAGAGATGGCAGAGGTTACGAAAAAGACGCTCCAAAGAATCTTTATCCACTGAAAAATCCTCTGGGTCCATTAAGGGAAAGCCTTCATTTATCTTCACATTGAGGCGATCTTCCGCCAGGTCAATCTCCGGCATTGGTGTTTCGTGCTGCGCTTCTTGCTGGGCACTCAACACTTTACTGTAAAAATCTAGGATTTCTTCAAGCCCCGTTCTCTCTTCCCTGCATTGCTCCAGCCGATTCTGCATGTGCTGATAGAAATCATCTATTTCTGCAAACATAAGGTTTTGCCTCTTCGGTGAGTAATTCAGAATGGTCATTGATTTTTGACTGTCATAATACGTAATAGCTGCACTAGTCAACGGTATCTCGATTTGCCATTGAAATCATTTTACCCCCGCCCCTACTTTATACAAAACGATCTCTTACATAGTCCGATCGCCCCCACAAAACTTGGTCATGTGATTAGATTTTGACGTGCTCAGCAAGCACAAAAAAAGGGAGGGACTGTGTCCCTCCCCAGGGTTAGCGCGACGTTATTTGGATCACAAGGCTTCCATCACGCATTACAGTTTGGCCACGCTCGTAATTAACCCGGTGGCAGGCTTCATGAGTTTGCGCAAGGCCAGCTTGCGACTGATGCCAACATCGTTCTGCGCCACCGCAAACTTGCAGTAGAGCATTGGATCGTCTACCACCAAGAAGACGGTACGAATAGAATCAGCGTCGAGAAGCTGGGCTTTTTTGAAACCCTTCTTCTGAAGCGCAGCCACTCTCTCCTTCGCCATATCCAGCATGTCAGCCCTGTTACCGAAGTTCATGGTCCCAGTCGGGCAGGCCTTGACGCATGCCGGCTCCATACCATTGGAGATACGGTCGAAGCACATGGTGCATTTGGCGACCAGACCAGTGGCAGGATCCTGCCGGGGTATATTGTATGGGCACGACTCGCGGACCTCCTGAAAGGCCGAACTGCTCAGCATCCGGGTCTTGCCCGTATAGATCACTGCACCCGTAGCATCATCCTGAATCACGGCTCCCTCAACATAGCCGTCTGCTGTATCTTTACACGGGGGCTCGAGGCAGTGCCGGCACTGGTCCGGGAAAAAGTACCACTTGACCTTGCCTTCGCGAATCACCTCTCGGAACCGTACCAACTTAAAGGTACTGAAGGAGAGATCTGCTGGGTTCTGATAGCTGCCCCAATTAAAGGTCTTGGTGGCCGGCAGTTTGTTCCACTGCTTGCAGGCCACCTGGCAACCTCGGCAAGCCGTACACTTGGTGGTATCTATGAAAAACGATTTGTCAGCCATACAGGTCTCACCTCCTTTTATGCCTTTCTAACGTTCACCATGAAGGCTTTGGTTTCCGGGATCTTGGTATTGGGGTCACCGATGGAAGGAGTGAGCAGGTTGGCACTGTCACCGCCATCCTTGGGAGTGACCCAGCCGAAACACCAGGGCAAACCCACCTGATGAATAGTGGTACCGGCAATCATGAAAGGTTTGAAACGTATGGTCACTATGGCCACCGCTTCCACCTTGCCTCGCGCCGACTCCACAATCACCTTGCCTCCGTTCTTGATCCCTTTGAGCTTTGCCAACTCGTGGCTCATTTCGCAGAAAAGCTGGGGCTGTGTCTCGAGCAACCACGGCTGCCACCTGGTCATCACACCTGTCTGCCAGTGATCAGTGACCCGGTAGGTACTGGCAACTATTGGGTAGCGCGGGTCGCAGGTGGCCCGGGTGTCAGCGGCAGTCCCGAATTCTTTGATGGTGGGATTGATGAACTGTCCACTCATCAAGTTCTTGTCAATGGGACACTCCAGAGGCTCATAGTGCTCCGGAAAAGGTCCATCAGCGCGACCCGGTCCGAACACGTGGGCATGGCCCGAGGGCTTCATGATGAAGGGGTACTTGGTCTTGGGATTCAGCTTGCCGTCAGCGGTCAGCATAGGTGGCCAACCACCGTCAGGCACATCGCCGGACCAGCCTTTGCCCGTCCAACTGATGACCGGATGCTCTTTATCCCACGGTTTACCGTAACGGTCCACCGAGGCTCTGTTGTAAATGATCCGACGGTTTACCGGCCAGCACCAGGACCACTCCGAGTAGAGGCCGATGCCCGATTTATCCTGGGTGCTGCGGCGCGCCGCCATGTTACCCTTCTCGGTGTAGCTCTGGCAGTAAAGCCAGTTGCCCGAGGAAGTGGTGCCATCAGCCTGCAAAAAGGCAAAACTGGGCACCAGGGTACCCGCCTTGTACATTTTTCCCTTGACGGTTACATCCGCCAGGAAGTAGCCGTTGATCTCCTTGGCCACTTTGTGGGAGTCGTACTTGCCGTTGGTGGTGTAGTCCCACTTGAGGTTTAAGATAGGCTCAGGAAAAGCTCCTCCCTCTACCTGGTAGAGCTTGCGGATCTTGTTCATGAGCTCGATCATGATGTCACCATCAGGCAGAGCATCTCCGGGAGGATCGGCCGCTTTGTAGCGCCACTGGCTCCAACGGCCACTATTGGTAATGGAGCCCTCTTTCTCCACAGAAGCAGCGCAGGGCAGGAAAAAGACCTCGGTCTTGATCTTCTTGGGATCCATACCTGGACCCTTCCAGAAAGAGCCGGTCTCGTTATCAAACAGGTTGACGTTTACCATCCAGTCCAGCCTGCTGAATGCCTCGCGGTTCTTGTTGGCATTGGCACCGGAGCAGGCCGGATTCTGACCCCAGGCAAAAAAGCCGGTGAACTCACCCCTATACATGGCATCAAACAGATCTAGCCACGAATAGGCTTTACCATCATCGACCTTGGGCATCCAATCGTAGCCAAAGCCGTTGGACGGAGTTGCATTTTCACCAAACATGGACTTCAGGAAACTCACAGAATACTTAGGGTAGTTCCCCCACCAGTTGGCGCTGAGTGGATCGTTGGTCGTCGGAGTCCACTTCTGGTTATAGGCAGTCAATGAAACATTGGACGCCCTGGCCGTTTTCAGATAGCCGGGCCAAATGTGCCAAAGCAGGCAGTGGTCCGTGGAACCCTGGACGTTGGACTCGCCACGCAGGGCATTGACGCCGCCGCCGGCAACTCCCATGTTGCCGAGAAGCAACTGGATCATGGCCATGGCCCGAATATTCTGCACACCTACGGTGTGCTGCGTCCAGCCCATGGCGTACATGATGGTAGCGGCTTTGCCCTTTTCGCCCGAGGCCGTATACGTCTTGTAGACCTTTTCCAAATCAGCCGTGGGTGTACCCGTAATGGCCGAGACCTTCTTGAGATCATAGCGGGAGAAGTGCTTCTTCAGCTGTTGAAACACGCAGCGCGAATTCTTGAGGCTGTGGTCTCTTTTGGGAATACCCTCTTTGTCTTTTTCAAAGGCCCAGTAAGACTTATCGTAAGACTTGGTCTTGTTGTTGTAGCCGGAGAAAAGCCCATCCTTGAAACCGTACTTCTTACCCAGGATGAAGCTGGCGTTGGTGTAATACGCCAGATACTCCTTATGGGACAGGTTGTTGCTGATGATATAGTTGATCATCCCACCCAGAAAGGCAATGTCGGTCCCTGAACGCAGGGCGGTGTAAAAATCTGCCTTGGATGAAGTCCGGGTAAAACGGGGATCAACACTGAGAAGGGTGGCCCCATTATCCATGGCTTTGCCTACCCATTTCATGGAGATGGGGTGATTTTCGGCGGCGTTGCTTCCCATGATAAGGATGCAATCGCTGTTGCCGATGTCAATCCAGTGGTTGGTCATTGCGCCGCGTCCGAACGACTCTGCCAGAGCCGCAACAGTGGCGCTGTGTCAGATACGGGCCTGGTGTTCAATATAGACCAGACCCAGGGCTCTCATCATCGCCTGCAGCGCCCAGCACTCCTCATTATCCAGTGCGGCGCTACCCACATGGGCAATGCCATCGGTTCTGTTGACCACCTGACCCTTGGCGTTGGTAGTGGTAAAGCTATCGTCCCGACTTTGCTTTACTCGCTTGGCAATCTCGCCCAAGGCCTGTTCCCAGGACATTTCCACCCATTTGTCACTGTAAGGGGCACGATAGAGAGGCCGCTTGATTCGACTCTCTGAGGTGACCAACTGGTACAGAGCTGCGCCTTTGGCACAGAGTGAGCCCTGGTTGATGGGGTGATCTGGATCGCCTTCGGTGTTGATGATCTTACCCGATCCATCTCTGGCGGTGTGGACAATGATGCCACAGCCAACTGCGCAGTAGGGGCAGATGGTGGTGGTTTCCTTGGCCCAGCGAATTCTCAACGTTTGGGCACGCGCCTCTACCGGTGCAAGGTTAAAACCCAAGCCACCGAGAGCGAGGCCACCTGCCGCAGCACCAGAGATTTTCATGAAATCTCTTCTTGTGATCTGCATGGGTTTAATTTTCCCTCCTTTCATGAAACATCGGTACACTGCGATCTTGTTTTAGACTAGCTCTTAACACCCCCTTTCATGCTCGAGAGGTCCATACACCTCTCATTTTCTGCTTCAATTTTCTCCTTATCCATAAGCCGTTGACTTGAAAGTCATAGCTCGGAATACTTTTCCCGAGCTTCTCGAACAGCTTGACAATGATTTACCGGGTCGAGCTAAAACCTAGACGGAAACTGACCTACCAAT
>JAJDNL010000012.1 GCA_022340745.1 Deltaproteobacteria bacterium | reverse complement strand
AAATAAGAAGGAAAAATCGCGAAAAAGAGTAAGGATGGTCATGGAGTGGGTGCCCCGGGTGGTGAAACAGCCGCAGTGAATGTCCAGACCCCTCGCCAGATTAATTCCAATCGATGACAAGAAAACCAGCAATAACCCACTCAGGATTACAATACTACCGCTGACCCATATACCCAGCACCAGCAGTACACCGCACCAGAATTCCAGCCACGGCAGCCAAATGGCCACCAGGTTCACTGCCACCTCCGGCGAGAGTTGGTAGTTATATACTGCCTCGGCAAAGAAATCAGGATGTATAATCTTGTCTAAACTGGCATAGATGAACACACACCCTAGAACGATCCTTAGTACGAAGGCAGTAATGGGATGAGTGAACCACGAAGCTGAGTTCTTATCTGCGCCCATGAGTATAGTCCACCGAGGTTTCAGTGTTCAGTGTTCAGGTGTCAGTAGTTCCCCTCTATTTTTCTTTTTTCTGACACCTGAAACCTGAAACCCGACACCTTAGACCCTGATATTTTGCAATGCTCCATTCCTCCAGGTCTCTCGTGCCTAGTGTATAGTGCTTAGTTCTTACCGGATATCACCGGCTGCCCAGCAGCTTTCCATTGCTGGATACCACCGGTAAAAATCTCCACTTGATTGAAGCCCGCGAAGAGAAGTTTTTCAGTAAGTTCAACGCTCATCTCGCAACTGGCCCCATCACAGTAGGTAATCAGCCGCGGCGCAGCCAGCAATTGCTCTTGCAGCCTCGGAAAGTCCTTTTCAAAGTCCTCTACCGGCAGGCTCACCGCCCCGGGAATGTGTTCCTCCTCA
Organism: Deltaproteobacteria bacterium; assembly: GCA_022340745.1. Lineage (GTDB taxonomy): Bacteria > Desulfobacterota > Syntrophobacteria > BM002 > BM002 > BM002. The sequence goes on along the minus strand of JAJDNL010000012.1, from coordinate 3,355 downwards.
TAGAAAGCCGCCTCGCGAGCATCCACAAAGAGAGCATCGCCATTTGCATGTGCCTCTTTGGCCTCCTTTAAGGAAATCGCCGGCAGTCCTCCTGTGAGTTGCTCATTGAGCACCTTTTCCTGCCAACGCTCCACCAGTGGGATTCCATCTGCCCGGAGTCCATTTACGGCCAGGCCGAATACTCCGGATAAGAGGATAATGGTGATTGCCTGGAGCAGTGATCTCTTCATATGATTAGGGAAAAACTATTATTCGTTTGCTCTGCTCTTCAGTGATGCGACCTATATGGGAGGCTGCCGGGGTTTTTAATTCCTGCAAGCGGGCTATCAGCCGCTCTGTTTTCTCTGGGGATACTGCAATGAGCAATCCTCCAGCAGTCTGAGGATCGGCCAGCATCAGGGTTACTTCCTGGCGCAATCCGTTCTCGTAGTGCAGGTGCGGGTTGACGTACTGTAAGTTCGTGTGACTGGCAGCAGGGATCTTGCCCTTGCGGACGAATTCCCATGCTTCTTCCACGGTGGGAACATTGCCTGCAATAATCTCGGCGCTCACCTTGCTGGCCTGGGTCATCTCCAGCAGATGTCCCAAAAGACCAAATCCGGTGACGTCAGTAACAGCATGGACGCCAACCTCTCTCGTGGCCTGGGCTGCGTCTTTGTTCAAAGTAGCCATGAGCGCCGTCGTCTTTTCGATGAGCGGTTCACTGGCAATTCGGCGCTGAATGGCCGAAGAGATGGCTCCTACTCCCAGAGGCTTTGTAAGCACCAAATCATCGCCAGCTCTGGCATCTGCATTGGTGCGAATCTGGTCTATCTCAGCATAGGCAGTGACCACCAAGCCATATTTTAGTTCGCTGTCCTCGATGGTGTGGCCACCAAGCACGGAAATTCCCGCCTCTTTGGCCTTATCAGCGCCGCCGCGAAGAATATCGGACATGACACTGAGTGGCAGGTTGTGCTGCGGGAAACCCATTATGCTCAGGGCAAACAGGGGCTCAGCGCCCATCGCATAGATGTCACTGAGAGAATTGGCCGCGGCGATCTGACCAAAACTGTAGGGATCATCCACAATGGGTGTAAAGAAATCCACAGACTGCACGATGGCGTGAGTCTCATTCACCCGGTAAACAGCGCAGTCATCAGCGGTATCAGCTGCCACCAGGGCGTTGGGATCGTCCACTGGCGGCAGAGTTTTGAGAGCTTTGGCCAGATCCTCCGGCCCGATTTTGCAAGCTCAACCGCCTTTTCCCGCAAACCGGGTCAACTGTGGCTCTTCAGTGGAGCTCCTCAGGAGAAGCCGCTCAATGAGTTGTCTGCCAAAGGCCGCTTTCATTTTTCCTTCCTTGACCTTGTCCGTTACCACTTTAGCAATACTCTAACAGTAACACTAACAGCTGCTAAAGATAAGCTCTTGAGGATTTTTAATCAAATAGATAATCACGATTGACTCTATGACACATATACAAAAATCCAATAGTATAGATAACCAATTTCGGGCGTCCCCACTAGGAACATTGGGATAGACCTATTTATTTTGCTCTGCAAAAATCTCCCGTCCCTTGGAAACTATGTCACAATTCGCCGAACACGTCATTCCGGACGAGCGCCGCTTCGTGGGGCGAGATCCGTGGTTCGACAGGCTCACCACCCTGAGCGAAGTCGAAGGGGAATCCAGTGAAGGTCAATTTAATCAGATTTTTCCTGGATCCCGGCTTGGCCGGGATGACGAATTGCTCACCGTCTATTGCGGGGAGAGGGGACATGTAATTATCCTGCGGATACTACCTCCAAGCCCCGCTCAATCACGGTAAGTGGGAAGCTCTGGATCAAAACTTACGGCTACGGAGAATATTATAGATCAACCAAAGGCCCAGAACTCCAGAAACCAGATAGCCGATGATGCCAAGGGCAGGAAAACCGAAAAGCAGGGGTTTCACCCCGGTGGTGATGATCATCGAGGAGGCCACTATCAGCGCAGCTATGATGATGCCGAGAGTAAGTCGGTTGGTAATGTTCTCCAGGGTGCTGCGCAGTCCACCCAGATTCGCATGCTGGAAGCGAATATTTAGTTCCCCTCGATCAATCTTCTCTACGATCTGTCTGAACCTCAAAGGCAACTCTTTCTGAAGGGTGAACAGGGTGGAAAAGTTGCGACGGAGGTCTCGCCAGAGCACTTTCGGCTTCCAGCGTTCCATGGCCAATTTTTTTACAAAAGGCTCGGCCTCTTCCACTATATTGAGCTCGGGGTAGAGCTCCCGAGCTGTTCCTTCAGCGGTGATCAGGGCCTTGATCATCACGGCCAGATCTGCCGGCACCCGGAGTTTATTTTCCCTCAGCATGGTAGTGATATCCAGAAGCAGCTGGCCGAGGTTTAGATCCTGAATGGGAAGGCTGTGATAGATATCGAGGATGTCCAAGATCTCCCTTTCCATCCTCCGTTCGGGCCTGCTGCCGTCAGCTCGGGCCAGGTCGAGGAGAATATCTTGGATTTTCTCGCTATCTTTATCAACCACTGCATTGATCAGGTCGATCAGTTCGTAACGCATTTTTCGGGTCAGCCGCCCCACCATGCCCCAGTCCATGAGGCAGAAGACATTGTCATTCAGAATCATCACATTGCCGGGATGCGGGTCAGCATGGAAAAAGCCGTCCTCCAGGACCTGCTTTACCGTTAACCGCAGACCGCGCCTCGCAAGGAGCTCCCGATCGAGGTCGTGGTCAGCCCCCAGATCCTTCATCTTGATGCCCTGCACCAGTTCCATGGTAAGGACCTGTTCGCTGCAATAATCCTCATAAAGGCGTGGAATGTAGACTTCCTCAACCTCAGAAAAATTGTTTCGACAGATTTTCATATGGCGAGCTTCACGGGTGAAATCGAGCTCCCGGAGTAAAGTCTTCCTGATCTCTTGCACCAGCTTGGGCAGGTCATAGGTCTTGCCCCATTCCATACGCTCGTGCAGCTGTCCGGCAATGCGGCTCAGGATGTAAAGATCGGGCTCTATGACCTGGCGAATTCGGGGTCTTTGGACCTTGACTGCCACTACCTCCTTTGTTTCTCGAAGCATTGCTCTGTGAACCTGAGAAAGTGATGCGGCTGCCAGTGGCTCCTCATCGAAAAAAGAGAACACCTCGGAAATGGGGCGCTGCAGATTCTTTTCCACCACCTCCTGGATCTCCTGGTATTTCACCGGGGCAACTTCATCCTGGAGTTTGCGGAGCTCAAGGATCAGGGGTCTAGGAATCAGATCGGGACGGAGGCTCATTATCTGGCCAAATTTGATATAGGTTGGGCCCAGATCGACCAGCATGTGGCGGATCCGCTCCCAGGTACTCATCTCCCGATCGACCTTGCGGAT